>DATHNE010000223.1:0-5574 GCA_035486355.1 Acetobacteraceae bacterium | reverse complement strand
CAACACGAGATCGGCCAACTTCCCTTCCGCTATCGACCCGATCTCGCGCGCCATCCCCTGCGCGATTGCCGGATTAATCGTATACTTCGCCACGTACCGTTTCACCCGAGTATTGTCCGCCGCGTCATCGCCCGGCAAACTGCCACGCTGCACCTTCATCTTGTGCGCGGTTTGCCAGGTGCGGATGATCACCTCGCCCGCCCGCCCCATCGCTTGACTGTCCGACGACATCATCGACAGCGCACCCAGGTCATGCAGGATGTCCTCGGCCGCAATCGTCTCCTTGCGGATCCGGCTTTCCGCGAACGCCACATCTTCCGGGATCGAACTATCGAGATGATGGCACACCATGAGCATATCCAGATGCTCGTCCAGCGTGTTCGCCGTATAGGGCCGCGTCGGGTTGGTGGAGCTCGGCAGCACGTTGGGCAACCCCGCCACCTTGATGATGTCCGGCGCATGCCCGCCGCCCGCGCCCTCGGTGTGGAACGCGTGGATCGTGCGCCCCTTGAACGCCGCGATCGTGTCTTCCACAAACCCCGACTCGTTCAGTGTGTCGGTGTGGATCATCACCTGCACATCAAAACGATCTGCCACCGCAAGACAGTTATCGATCGCCGCCGGTGTCGTGCCCCAATCCTCGTGCAGCTTTAGGCAGGAAGCGCCCGCGCGGATCATCTCCTCCAGCGCCGCCGGCTGGGCCGCGTTGCCCTTGCCCGCAAAGGCCAGGTTCACCGGCAGCCCCTCGGCCGCCTGCATCATCCGCATCATATGCCACGGCCCCGGTGTGCAGGTCGTCGCCGCCGTCCCTGTCGCCGGCCCCGTCCCACCCCCCACCATCGTGGTGATTCCCGATGCGATCGCGTCATCCACCTGCTGCGGACAGATGAAATGAATATGGCTGTCGATGCCGCCCGCGGTCAGGATCTTGCCCTCGCCCGCGATCACCTCTGTCCCCGGCCCGATGATGATGTCGACATCCGGCTGCACATCCGGATTGCCCGCCTTGCCGATCTTCGCGATGCGCCCATTGGTGATGGCAACATCCGCCTTCACGATGCCCCAGTGATCGATGATCAGCGCATTGGTGATCACCGTATCCACCGCACCCCCGGCCTGCGGGGTCTGCGACTGCCCCATCCCGTCGCGGATCACCTTGCCGCCGCCGAATTTCACTTCCTCGCCGTACGTCGTCAGGTCGCGTTCAACCTCGACAAACAGATCAGTATCCGCCAACCGCACGCGATCGCCCGTTGTCGGGCCGAACATGTCCGCATAAGCAGCGCGCGTGATCCGAGCCATTACAACGCTCCCATCACATCACCCCGGAATCCGAACACCACTCGCTTGCCGCGATACGGCACCAGCGTCACCTCACGCGTCTGTCCTGGTTCGAAACGCACTGCCGTCCCCGCCGCGATATCGAGCCGCTGCCCGCGCGCCTTGGCGCGATCAAACGACAGCGCCGGATTGGTCTCCGCGAAATGATAATGGCTGCCCACCTGGATCGGCCGGTCCCCGGTGTTCGCCACCGTCAGCGTCGTGCGCGTCTGCCCCACGTTCAGTTCGATATCGCCAGGCCGCGTCAGGACTTCACCAGGAATCATCAGAATACCTCACACCTCTCGACACGAACTGTCATTGCGCGGAGCGCAGCGACGAAGCGCTCTCGGGCCGGCTGCGCATATTCACCCGGGTTGAGCCGTCGCTGCGCGCCTCGCAATGACATGTGTGGCTACCGAATCGGCTCATGCACGGTCACCAGCTTCGTCCCGTCCGGGAATGTCGCCTCCACCTGCACGTCGTGGATCATCTCCGCCACACCCTCCATCACCTGTGCGCGGCTGATCACCTTCGCCCCCGCCTCCATCAGATCGGCCACGCTGCGCCCGTCGCGCGCGCCTTCCACCACGAAATCGGTGACCAGCGCCACGGCCTCGGGATGGTTCAGCTTCACCCCGCGCTCCAGCCGCCGCCGCGCCACCATCGCGGCCATGCTGATCAGCAGCTTGTCCTTTTCCCGAGGCGTCAGGTTCATCCCGCCAATCCCCTCAACACATCCACACCCGCGGCAGCGCCCGGCCGCCACGCAATACATGCAATACCGCAACGATTGCGGCGCGCAACGCCGCGCCCGTCGCCGCCAGCATCCGCACGATCAGCATCCCGTTCCACGCGCTCGCCCCCGCCGCATCGGGCAACACCGCGCGCACCTCGTCCAGCCGCGCCTCGACATCCGGCGCGACATGCACAAGCGTCGCCATCGCCCCGGCCCCATCGGCCACGGCCTTGCGCCGCAACGCCGCGACCACCTCCCCCTCGAGCCGCACCGCGTCATGCCACCGCAACACCCCGTCGTGCCGGACCCGGATCAGATCCCGCACCGACGCCTGCGTCACACTTTCCCCCATCGCCGCCCTCCCGAACACCAGCGACTCTACCCCCAGGAACCATGCGTCCGCCGCCAGCTCCACCTCCAGCGCACGATCCAGGGCGCAGCGATCAAACAGGATCGTCTCCTGCGGCAACCACTCCGCTGCCGCGCCCGCACCCACGCTGATCCGCGTCCGCACATGCGACGGCGCGCCACCCGGCACAGACCGATAGTACCGTTCCGCCGCCTGCGCCGCGACCGACATCCGCGCGCCCGCCTGCACCTCAAACTGATTGTCCAGCCGATCCCCGCCCACCACGCCGCCGGACGTGTTCAGCATCACCACATCCATCCACTCGGCCGTCAGCCGTCGTGGAAACCGCGCCTTCAAACACCCCGCCTGGCGCAACCCATCCAGCACCGTCGTCGCATCGCGCACGCGCGCCGACACCGACAGCTCGCCGGTCGCACGCTGCAGCGGGGCAAAAGGGTTAGACAGACAGGCGGCGTCGTACATCCGCTTCGTCGAGCTCCTCCCGCCGCCCAGACAGCACGATGTCGCCGCGGTCCATTACCGCGATCGTCTGGGCCAGTTCCTGGGCAAAGTCGAAATACTGTTCGACCAGCAGAATGGCCATGTCCCCGCGCGACCGCAACAGCGCGATCACCCGGCCGATATCCTTGATGATGCTCGGCTGGATCCCCTCGGTCGGCTCGTCCAGCACCAGCAGCCGTGGCTTGGTCACCAGCGCGCGGCCGATGGCGAGCTGCTGCTGCTGTCCGCCGGAGAGGTCACCGCCACGCCGCCGCAGCATCGTCTTCAGCACCGGAAACAGCTCGAAGATCTCCTCCGGCACCGTGCGCCGCCCGCGCGACAGCACGGCGAACCCGGTCTCCAGATTCTCACGCACGGTCAGCAGCGGAAAGATGTCGCGACCCTGCGGCACCCAGGCGATCCCCCGCCGCGCCCGCTCATAGGTCGGCAGCTTGGAGATGTCGGCGCCTTCCCATTTGATCGTTCCGCGGGTGATCGGATGGGCACCGACCACCGCGCGCAGCAGCGACGTCTTGCCGACGCCATTGCGCCCGAGCAGACAGGTCACCGCACCCACCTCGGCGGTCAGCGACACCTGCCGCAGCGCAATCGCGGCGCCGTAGTGCAGATCGACGTGATCGACTTCCAGCATCTAGCGCCCCAGATACACTTCAATCACGCGCGGATCCTCACTCACACGGTCGATCGACCCTTCCGACAGCACGCTGCCTTCATGCAGCACCGTCACCTTCACCCCTAGCGCGCGCACGAACGCCATGTCGTGCTCCACCACCACCACGCTCCGCGTCTTGTTGATCTCCCGCAGCAGCTCCGCCGTCTGTTCCGTCTCCGAGTCCGTCATCCCCGCCACCGGCTCATCCACCAGCAGCAGCTGCGGCTCCTGCGCCAGCAGCATGCCGATCTCCAGCCACTGCTTCTGCCCATGTGACAGCGCCGCCGCCGGACGGTTGCGATGCTCGGTCAGGCGTGTCGTCACCAGGATTTCATCAATCCGCCGCCGTTCCGACGCCGTCTCCTTCGCCCACAGTGTAAAGCGCGGCCGCCGATCCTTGGCGAGCGACAGCAGCAGATTGTCCCACACGGTGTGCGGCTCGAACACCGTCGGCTTCTGGAACTTCCGCCCGATGCCCAGCGCCGCTATCGCCGGCTCATCCATCCGCGTCAGGTCGGTGTCCTTGCCGAACACCACCTTCCCGTCATCCGGCCGCGTCTTGCCGGTAATGACATCCATCATCGTCGTCTTGCCGGCGCCGTTCGGTCCGATCACCGCGCGCATCTCGCCAGCCTCCAGCACCAGCGACAGCGCGTTCAGCGCGCGGAATCCGTCGAAGCTGACCGTCACGCCGTCGAGATACAACAGCGTATCCCCAACCTGCACCGTCGCGCCACTCATTCCACCGCCTCATGCGCGGCTGCCGTCTCGTGCTCCAGCACCGCTTCCTGCGCCGCCAGCACCGGATCCACCTGTTTGCCCCGCGCCCGCGAGATCAGCCCCATCAGCCCGCGCGGCAACAGCAGCGTGACGAAGATGAACATCGCGCCCAGCGCGTATAGCCACCATTCCGGCAGCGCCGAGGTGAACCAGGTCTTGCCCAGATTAACGAGCACCGCGCCCAGGATCGCGCCCACCAGCGTGCCGCGCCCGCCCACCGCGACCCAAATGACCGCCTCGATCGAATTACCCGGCGCGAACTCCGATGGGTTGATGATACCGACCTGCGGCACGTACAGCGCACCGCCGACACCCGCCATCACCGCGGACACGACCCACACCACCAGCTTGTACGACTCAGGCCGATAGCCCAGGAACCGCGTACGCGCCTCGGCGTCGCGCACCGCGATCAATACTTTTCCGAAACGTGATCTCACCATGTAGCGCGCGATGAGGAACTGAACGCAGAGCGCAAAGGCGGTGATCACCAGCAAGGCGCATCGCGTGGTCTCCGACTGCACGTCGAATCCCAGAATGTCCTTGAAATCGGTCATCCCGTTATTGCCGCCGAAGCCCATGTCGTTGCGGAAGAATGCCAGCAGCATCGCGTAGGTCAGCGCCTGTGTGATGATCGACAAATAGACTCCGGTGACGCGTGACCGGAACGCCAGCCAACCGAACACCAGCGCCAATATCCCCGGCGCCAGCACCACGATCAGCATCGCAAACGCGAACCAGTCGAACCCGTGCCAGTACCACGGCAGCTCGTGCCACCCCAGAAAGACCATGAAATCCGGCAGGATCGGATTGGCGTACACGCCACGCGCGCCGATCGAGCGCATCAGGTACATGCCCATCGCGTAGCCGCCCAGCGCAAAGAACGCCGCATGCCCCAGCGACAGGATCCCGGCGAACCCCCACACCAAATCCACCGCCAGCGCCAGCATCGCGTAGCACAGGTACTTGCCGAACAACGACACCACATAGATCGACACATGCGCGCCGGACGTCGGTGCCGTCGCCAAATTCAAAGCCGCCAGCAGCAGTGCCGCACCCATCACTAGCGCGATGGTCGTGGTGCAGGAAAGCTTCGTCACGCGTCCGCCGCCCGGCCTTTGAGCGGGAACATCCCGCGTGGCCTACGTTGAATGAACAGGATCAGAAGGATCAACACGGCGATCTTGCCCAGTACCGCGCCGGCGAACGGTTCCA
>DATHNE010000222.1:0-2521 GCA_035486355.1 Acetobacteraceae bacterium | reverse complement strand
TCGCCGATGAGCCGATCCTGATCCTGACGGCGCTGCTGTCGGTGTATGTGATCCTCGGGGTGCTCTACGAGAGCTTCATCCACCCGCTGACCATCCTCTCCACCCTGCCCTCGGCCGGGCTCGGCGCGCTGCTGGCGCTGCTCGTCGCCGGCGAGGAGCTCAACGTGATCGGAATCATCGCGTTGATCCTGTTGATCGGCATCGTCAAGAAGAACGGCATCATGATCGTCGATGTCGCCCTGAAGCTTGAGCGCGATCAGGGACTGAGCCCGCTGCAGGCCGCCGTGAAGGCCTCACACCAGCGCCTGCGGCCAATCCTGATGACCACGTTCTGCGCATTCTTCGGCGGCATCCCGCTGATCGCGAGCACGGGCGCGGGGTCGGAATTCCGGCAGCCGCTGGGCATCGCGATCGTCGGCGGCCTGGCGGTTTCCCAGGCCCTGACGCTCTTCACCACGCCGGTGATCTATGTGTACCTGGACGCGCTGCGCCGCCGGCTGCGCCGGGATGCGCCTGCCATGGCTGCCGCGGTGCATACGCAATGAGGCCCCGGCGGGGCCGGGGCCGTGCGTAGGGGCCGGTCCGGGCCGGACCGGGGGCCCGTCCTCAGCCGCCCGCGGACTGGTTCTCGTGCTCGCGCCTGGCCTCGTAGACCGCGGTAAGTTCCGGACTGTCGACGGCCTGCACCGCATCGCCCATCGTGGCATCGATGCAGGCATGCACCTGACGCCCGCTGCGCAGCACGGCTATGTTTTGCGGCTCGCACATCTTCAATGCGGCCGTGTGGATGCGCGAATACAGGGTTTCCGCCCCCTGCTGGGTCTGCAGGTCGACTCTCGTGTAGTGGACGATCTTCTCGTCCGCTTGGGCCGCGCCGGCGGCGAAGAGGCCAATGGCGCCGGCTGCAAGCAGCACGGCTCGGGTCGTGGATGTCATGATGATCCCCCTCAACGTTGATGAACCATCTGGCGCCCAAAGGACGCCAGAACTCATGCCGGGACCACGACGCGGGGAAAAACAGGATCGGTGTAGTAGTCGAGCAGCGCGTCAAGGGGCCGGCTGGGTGAAATGATTTCAGTTGTGCGTTGCCGAATCAAGCTCGGCAGTTACACCGGCCCGTAAGCTGTTGATATGTCACCTGGGCCCGGCAACCGGGCACTAGCGATCCGATCGGAAGCCGATCTTGGCGTGCGTGCCATCGCAGAATGGCTTGGTCGAACTGCCCCCGCAACGGCACAGATTCGCCGTCACCGTTCTGGCGACCACCCGGCCGGTGCCGCTGATGATCTGCAGATTGCCACGAACCGCGAGCGGACCATTCGGCTGCGGGTCGATCGCCAGCGGTCCATCGACCTCCGGTATCGGGTCTGCCTGGGTGGTCGGCGGCTCACCCGTGGCGCTGAATTCCACGGCATGGTGTGAGCCATCGCAGAATGGTTTGCTCTTGGATGCGCCGCAGCGGCACAGCGTCGCGCGGTAGCCATGCTCCTCACCGTCAATCACCAGCGGGGCGCGGAATGCGTAAGGTCCGCCCTCGCGGACCGCGGCCAGATTGACGGGCGGTGCGTGCTCCTGGGTGCCGCCGTCGAGCCGCTGGTAGCGGATGGCCCCGGAGGGACACAGATGCGCAATTTCCACGATTTCCTCCACCGGCATCGCCTCCGGATGGATCCACGGCCCTTTCACGTTGGCGAGAAAGACCTTGGGGGCACCGACCACGCAAAAGCGTGCGTGGATACAGCGTCGGCCTTCGAACTGGACCTCGATCTTGCTGGTGCGGACCGTCTCGACGCCTTCCACAACGGTGGTCTGGGAAGCACCCGCGGCGGCTGCACGCGAGGCTGCCGAATCATCGACCGCGGCGCTGGCTGGCGCGGCCGCTGGGGCAGTCGGTGCACCGGCAAGCTTGTGACTCATGTCGAAGCCGCGCACCGCACGTGCGTACAGGTAGGCGAATTGATCGCGGGCGGTGCGTACGCGCGGGTCATCGGCATTGGGCAGCTCATTTGCGGCCCGTGTGAAACATTCGAGGCGTTCCAGAAAGATGCGTCGCGCGGCCCGTCCGGGCGGCAGCGCCGCGGCATCACGCAAGGCTACGAAGGACATCCCCGCATTGCATCCGGGATTGGACGGCCCCGCCGGCAGGCGCGCCGCGCGTTCGGCCAGGGGCGTCACGGCGCGCATCAGGCCCACGGCCAGATCCACCGCCAGCGACTTCTCGGCCTGGGGACCGCGGATGACGTAAGCATAAGCCAGCAGCCGCACCATCAGGCCGTAGGCCGCATTCGCCAGATCAACAACGGCGGTCGCTTCGGCGTCCTCGATCCATACGCGCCCTTCCGGTCGCGGCGGCTCGCGCAGCACCGGATTGGTGGCGGCGGGGAAGGCCGGAACGAACTGCGGGTTCGCGCTCCGCAGCTGCTGGTACTCATCACGAATGCGGGCGAAGCGCTGGTAGTGTGAATCGGTCGAGTCACTCGGCGCACCTTCGCCCTGCACGACGATGGCATCGAAAGCGGCC
>DATHNE010000221.1:0-4355 GCA_035486355.1 Acetobacteraceae bacterium | reverse complement strand
TCGCTCGCGCCACCTGATGTAGTGAAGACTTTTTCGTCCAACACATTGATAAACAATGAGCAGGCACCCTCAAATCTGGCGAATCCGCGAAGACGGGCTAATTGGCCCCGATTCCCGGCCCTTTCCCACATCGGAATTGTGGGATTGGGCGGGATGATCCGGGATGTGGTGGGATGGATCGGTGACGGCTGCGGACGGTCAACGATATCCGTCAGGAAATAGAGTGCCGAGAGCACCGTTGTCGAGAGCGCCGTGGATGCCCTGATCTTCGTCGGCATGACGATGTGGAACGGTCGGGCCGTTCCGCAATCGTCACTCCGGCAACTTCAACGCCGTCTGGTCCACATATGGCTTCATCAACGCATCCGCCTGCTTCTGCGCCGCGTCCATCGCCTGCGCCGGCGTCATCTTCCCGCTCAGCACGGCCTGCACGGCGTCCTCCATCGCCTTGCGCACCGCGACGGTGTCGTACGTCGAGAACCAGCCGCGCGCATACTTCAATTGATCCAGCGCGACCTTGGCATCCGGATGCGCGTCCATGAACGACTTCATATCCGGCAGGTCATAGGCCGCGATGCGCGGTGCGAAATACCCAGTGAACCGGCTCCAACCGCCCGCGACCTCGGGGCTCACCAGCCAGTTGATCAGCGTCCACGCGGCCGCTTCCCGCTCCGGCGAGTTGCCCTTTGGAATGATCAGACTGGCACCGCCGATTGGTGCCGCATTCAGCAACGCACGTGGCACGAACGCCACCTTGTACGGTGTCTTCATGTTATCGCGCACGAAGGACAGCGATCCGGTCGACAGCAGCATCATCGCCGTGCGGCCCTGGAAGAACGCCGTTGTCACCGCGTTCGCGTCGTTCACCCCCGGCGGCATCACCTTCCACGTGTGCACGAAGGCGTCGATTAGCTTCACGGCGCCAACCGTGGTCGGATCGTTGTAGTACACCTCACCGCCGTAATTCGTGTTGTAATAGTTGCCGCCGTTGGACATCGCGAGTCCGCTGGTCAGCCAGCCCAGATAGTCATAGGTCCCCGGGAACATCAGCCCCCAGCGCGTCGTTTCGTCACCGTTGCGCTTGGTTAGCTTGCGCAGATCGTCAACCCAATCCTGCCAGGTCACCGGCGGCTTGTCCGGATCCAGCCCCGCGTCCTTGAACGCGTCCACGCTGTAGTACAGCAGCGGCGTCGAGTTCTGGAACGGCACGCCGTAGACATGCCCGCCCTCGGTGGCGTTCAGCTTCAGTGCCGGCCAGAACTCAGCCATGAACTGATCAGGCGTCTGCCCGGCCTTGGCGATCAGACTGTCAAGATTCACCGCCTGGCCGTTGATCACGTATTCGCGGATGAAATTGGCGCTCATCAGCACCACCGCCGGCGAGCGCCCCGCCTGGATCGCCGCGCGCGTCTTCAGGTTGGTATCGTCATAGCTGCCGGTATAGACTGCCGTCGCGTGAATATCCGGGTGCGAGGCATCGAACTGCTGGATCAGCCGCTGCATTTCCACCGCGAGTTTGCCCTGCACGGGCACCGGGAAATACATGTCGATCTCCGTCGCCGCCTGTGCGCCACCCGCGCACAACCCGATCGACGCCGCCAATGCCAACGCGAGACGCATGACCTAAACTCCCTCTACTTGATTCCGGAAAACACGAAACTTGACACGAACCGCTTCTGGAACAGCACGAACATCACCAGCAGCGGTGCGGCGACCAGGAACGTCCCGGCTGCGATTACCCCCCACTCGGACCCGGCCTCGGCGCCCGAGGTGAACGACGCCAACCCCACCGTCAGCACTTGGTTCTGCGGTGACGACGTCGCCATCAGCGGCCACAGGAATTCGTTCCAGTGCGTCGTCACCGAAACGATCGCGAACGCCACCAACCCCGGCCGTGCCAGTGGCAGCAGCACGTGCCAGATGATGCGCAGCGGCCGCGCGCCGTCCAGCACCGCGGCTTCCTCATACTCGCGCGGGATGGTGCGGAAGGTCTGGCGCATCAGGAACGTCCCAAACGCCGAGGCGAAATATGGCGCCATGACCCCCGGCAGCGTGTCGTACAGATGCAGTGTCACCAGCGTGGTCATGTTGGGCACGATCAGGATCGGCGGCACCAGCATGAGCTGCAACAGGAACGCATAGAACAGCATATTCCGGCCCCAGAACCGCAGCCGCGCGAAGGCATAGCCCGCCAGGCTGACAGTCACGCATTGCACCAGCAGGATTCCGCCGCACAGCAGCACCGTGTTCAGATACCAAAGCGGGAAATTTCCTTCGGTCCATGCATCGGAAAAATTACCACCGCCGAACGGCCCGCGTGGCATCAGCGACGCCAGGTCCATCGCGCCGGCGTCACCTGGCCGCAAACTGGCCACTGCCATCCATGCGAACGGCACCGCCCACAGCAATGCACCTGCAGCCACCGCCAGTAGCGCGATCATGCCCGGCTTCTGCGTCATGCGCGACTGACCTGGATCAATGCGTGCCCTGGCACCGTCGCTGACGTTGCCGCCATATCACCGGGCCGGTTGGCGCACGGCTCCGTCAGCAGCCCATCGCAGAAGGAGAAGTCGCTGTGGCCAAAATAGCCGTGGACAATAGGCTGGTGCTCACGTTTCGCCTGCTGATGGGCTGGACGTTTCTCTATGCGGGAACTTGGCAGATCCTGTCGCCCGACTTTTCGGCCGCAGGCTTTCTCGCCCAGACCAGGACGTTCCACGACGTCTATGCGCCGCTGACCTCGCCCATGATCAACCCCATCCTCACCTTCCTGGTGAGTTACGGTCACCTGCTGATCGGGCTGTCGTTGGTCTCCGGTCTGCTGGTGCGCGTCAGCGGCGTGTTCGGCGTCGCGCTGATGCTCACCTGTTGGACCGCGCAGATGGACTTTCCCTACATTGAAAGCCACGTGAACCTGCTGATCGACTATCATATTGTCGACGCCGGCCTGATCGGCTGGCTGGTGGCGGTGAACGCCGGCCGCGTGTGGGGGCTGGAGGGTTGGCTCGCCGCATATCGCGCCAGCCCAGCCCGGCTGCTTGAGGCGCAGTGAGCGACGCGCGGGCGCGGGGTCACGCCTCATAGTGAATCCCGCGCTCTAGCGTGCGCAGCGAAACGATCGATAGCGAGAACAACACCGCGACACTCACCACCGTCGCCGCCGATGCCAGTCCAATATCGTAGTTCTGATGCGCCTGCTGATAGATGTAGTACAGCAATAGCGTGGTGCTGTCGGACGGGCCACCCTGCGTCATCACCACCACGTGGTCCACCTGGGTTAGCGCGTTCAGCAGCGCGACGACCAGCACAAACGCCAATGTCGGTCCCAGCAGCGGCAATGTCACATGCCGGAACCGCGCCCAGGCGCCGGCGCCATCGATCCGCGCCGCGTCCAGCACATCCTGCGGAATGCCGGCCAGCCCCGCCAGGAAGAACAGCATGTAATAGCCGGTGTTCTTCCACACAGTGATCGCAATGATCGACCCCAGTGACAGCGCCGGGTCGCCCAGCCAGTTCGTCTCCGCAAATCCGAACCGCGCCAGATAGTAATCCAGCAACCCCGCGCCCGGTAGGAAGATGAACACGAACAACGACGCCGCGGCGACCAGCGGGATCAGCAGCGGCAGCACCAGCAGCGTGCGCAGCAACGAACTCAGCCGCGAACTCTCGCGCAGCCCCAGCGCGAACGCCATCGCCAGCACCAGGCTCGGCACGATCGTGCCAGCCGCGTAAACGAGATTGTTCGCCACGGCGTGCGCGAACAGCGGATCGGCGACCAACCGTGCGTAGTTGCCGATGCCCCAATGCGGCGCACCACCGAACGTGTGCACCACCAGCGATCCCGCCAGTACTTGCACCACCGGCCAATAGGTGAACGCCAGCAGGAACACCGCCGATGGCGCCAGCAGCGCATAGGCCGCCAGCCGAAGCCTGGGCACACTGCGTGGAAGTGGGCGCGTCGCCGGGATCGCGACGCCTTGGGCGATGGTGCTGCTCACAGGGGTCACGATCCGCTGACGCAGCGCTGATACCCCCCGCCCTATGAACCGCCCATGTCGGAATCGCGACAGTTCGATGACATCAGGCCGCCGGCATCAGCCGCTTCACGAATGCCGAGATCCGATGCCGCCGCAGCTCCGATCGCGCCTTCTGGTCGGTGGTCATGTAATTCAACTGCATCGAGTAGCGCTGCCCGCTGAACACCTTGTGCCCGTGCCAACTGGTCGGCCCGTTCGGGAAGACCAACAGTGTGCCATCAACCGGCGGCACTTCGACGACGTAATCCTCGATATCGCCCGGGCCGCGCAGCAGGCGTAGGCAACCTTCGTGCTCGGTGAAATTGCCGCCATCCGGGT
>DATHNE010000220.1:0-3453 GCA_035486355.1 Acetobacteraceae bacterium | reverse complement strand
TCCGTACGGCTTGGAAGCCTTACATGTACAATCAGGCGCTGCCGCATCTGCTGGGCGGGGTGAAGACACCGACGCTGGTGGTGTGGGGCGATAACGACCGCATTGTGCCCCGCAGCACCGGGGATGCGTATATGCGCGCGCTGCCGGGTGCGAAGCTGGAAGTCGTGGCCGGCTGCGGGCATCTGGTGGACATGGAGAGGCCGGATGAGTTGGCCCGGCTCGTCACTACATTTGTCAATACGAACTGAACTGGGCGGCGGGCAAGGAGGGCGACGATGCATCTGATGTATTTCACCGAGCAGCCGATGGGCGCCTATGACGCGCAGGAAGGGCTGACCTACGGTGCGACCGCACTAACGTTCTCGAACAAGCATTTCGATCCGGTCGAAGGCAGCCGGCTGTATAACGAGTATCTCGAAGAATACATCATGGCCGACGAGTGGGGCGTCGACGGCATCATGCTGAACGAGCACCACAATGCGCCGTTCTGCATGCAGGCGAAGTGTAATGTGTTCGCCTCCATCCTGGCGGCGGTGACCAAGCGGGCGAAGATCGTGTTGCTGGGCAATCCGTTGCCGCTGGCGGAGAACCCGATTCGGCTGGCGGAAGAGCTGGCGATGATCGACATGGTGTCGAAGGGGCGGCTGGTCTCGGGCTTCGTGCGCGGCGGAGGGCAGGAGCAGTTGGCCAGTGGCGTGAACCCGGCCTTCAATCGCGAGCGGTTCATCGAGGCGCACGACCTGATCCAGAAGATCTGGACGCAGCCTGGGCCGTTCCGCTGGGAAGGCACGCATTACCAGCACCGGGTGGTGAACCCGTGGGCCGTGCCGCTGCAGAAGCCGTATCCGCGTGTGTGGATACCAGGTGTGTTGTCAAAGGAGACGGTGATCTGGACGGCGCAGCAGCGGTATCCCTACATCGCGCTGAACACGGCGATCGATGCGACGAAGGTGATCTGGGATACGTATTCGAAGGCAGCCGCTGAGGTCGGATACACGGCCGGATCGGAGAATTTCGGTTACCTGATCCGTGTGCACGTGCAGGACACCGAGGAAAAGGCAATCCAGAACGCGCGCCAGTTCATGTGGATGCAGGGCGAGTTCACGGGTTTGGCACATCCGGTATGGGCGAATCCGTCAGGATATTTCTCCCCGTCCGGGCGGCGCCAGTTTGTCGAGTTCGCGGTGGGGCGGGCGAAGAACCCGCGTGGGAACCCGACGTTCGAACAGCAGGTAGCGGACACGATGATCGTGTGCGGCACGCCGAAGACGGTCATTCCGCAGCTGAAGCACCTGATCGAGCAGACGCGGCCGGGGATCATGGGGATCTGGGCGAATGATGGGACCGTGCCGAGGGACGATCGGCGGCGGTGCATCGAGCTGCTGGTGAAAGAGGTGATGCCGGCGGTGAAGGAGCACGGGAAGACGCTCGGGCTGAAGGATCCGTGGGAGGCGAATGCGCCGGTGCATTTGAAGTATTCCACGGACATTCCGGCGCATAAGGTGGCGGCGGAATAGCCCATTGTCGTGGCCGGCGCCGGCCGGTCATGACACGAACGACTTAGTGCGTCCGCTGCCGCAGTTCGAACTTCTGTATCTTGCCTGTAGAGGTTTTGGGTAGCGGCCCGAACGTCACGTGCCGCGGGCATTTGTAGTGCGCGAGGTTCGTGCGGCACCAGGCGATGATATCGGAGTCGGTTACGCCCGTTGCGTCTGGTTTCAGCGTAACGAAGGCATGTGGCGTTTCACCCCAGCGCTCGTCCGGCTGGGCGACAACGGCGGCCTCCATCACCGCTGGGTGCTTATAGAGAACCTCCTCCACCTCCAGGGAGCTGATGTTTTCCCCGCCCGAAATGATAATGTCCTTGGCGCGGTCCTTTACTTCGACATAGCCATCGGGGTGTTGCACAGCGAGGTCACCGGTATGGAACCAGCCACCGGCGAATGCCTCTGCCGTGGCCTGGGGATTCTTCAGATAGCCCATCATCAATGTATTGCCGCGCAGCATCAGCTCGCCCATCGTCGCGCCATCTGCGGCCACCGGCGCCAGCGTCGCGGGATCGCAGACCGTGGCCTCTTCCATCATGGGCGTGTTCACACCCTGGCGCGCCATGAATGCGGACTTGGCATCGATCGCCATGGTGTCAAGATCCGGCTGCCACATACAGACAGTCGATGGACCGAAGCTCTCGGTCAGGCCATAGAGATGTGTCACAGCAAAGCCCATCGCCTCCATCCGCGTAATCACGGCCGAAGGCGGCGCGGCCCCACCCGTGGCAATTTGTACCGTCTGCGAGAAAGTCCGTCGTGCGGTCTCCGGCGCATGGATCAGCATAGTCAACACAATCGGCGCACCGCACATATGCGTGACGCCCCGGTCGGCGATCGCGGCGAATACCAATGCCGGATCGACGCGACGCAGACAGACATGTGTGGCGCCAGCCAGGGTCACCGCCCAGGTGTAGGTCCAGCCGTCACAATGGAACATCGGCAGCGTCCAAAGATAGACGCTGCGCGGCGACAGTCCAAAGGTCAGTGCGTTCGCACACGCGTTGAGATAGGCACCGCGATGGTGCAGCACGACGCCCTTTGGATTGCCGGTGGTACCCGATGTGTAATTCAGTGAGATCGCCTGCCATTCATCGTCCGGCAGATGCGTCGGAAACGTCGGATCGGCATCAGCGATGAACGCCTCGTAGTCCATTACGCCCAGCAGCGCGCCACCCACCGCCAACGGATCATCGATGTCGATCACCTGCGGCTTGTGCTCTAGCATCGCCAGTGCCGCGCCGATCACCGGGCTGAACTCGCGGTCAGCCAACAGGACCTTCGCTTCGGAATGATGCAGGATGAACGCGACTGATCCGGCATCGAGCCGAAAATTAATCGGGCACAGCACCGCGCCCAGCATCGGCACGCCGTTATGTGCCTCCAGCATCTCGGGCACGTTCGGTGCCATGATGGCGACGGTGTCGCCCTTGCCGACGCCGGCACGCGCCAGGGCGCCGGCCAAGCGGCGGGAGCGTTCCAGGAACTGGGCGTAGGTGATATGGCGTTCGCCGTGAATCACCGCAACACGCGGTCCATACACGTGCGCGGCGCGGATCAGGAACGATACTGGCGACAGCGGCACATAGTTCGCCGCGGTTCGATCCAGGTCGTGGTCGTAGATGGACACGTCCCCTGTTTCCTTGTCTGACGTTCGTGCTTCGCCTAGCGTACTCCCCGCTATCACCCACAACAAGAAACGCCACGCGGAGCATGCCCATGGCCGAGTTCATCAAGGTGACGGTGGAGAACTATATCGCCACGGTGGTGATGGACCGGCCACCGGTGAATGCGCAGAATCATGCCTTCCGCGAAGCGATGATCGGCGTGTTCGATTCGCTGACCGACCGGGAGGACGTGCGCGTCGCAATCCTGACCGGCACGGGTAAGATGTTCTCCGCCGGGG
>DATHNE010000219.1:0-4485 GCA_035486355.1 Acetobacteraceae bacterium | reverse complement strand
GACAACGCGCTGGGCCGGGGTGCGCAGGTCGCGCGGAGCCGGATTGAGCGGCGGCGTCGGCGCCGGAACGGTGATGGAAGTCAGCATCTGGCCCGTATCCGGGCGGTCGTAGATGAAGCCGTAGGTCGGATAAACGCTGCCGAAGGAATCGCCACGGCCCAGACCGACGCGCACGGCGGTCCAGTCATTGTTCTCCGACACGTCGACCACCGGCACATTGTGCATGATGCCCTCGCCGGCCCAGTTGGCGTGGTCGACCTCGATCTCACGATCGTTGATCACCTTGCTCACCACCGCGACATGCCCCAGGTACATGCGGCCGTTGGCGCGGAAAGTCAGCACGCTGCCCGGCTCAGGCACGGCGCCGCGCTGATAGATACCGTCGGCATGGCCCCACCACTGCCAGGCGTTGCCGGCCAGTGTGATGCCAGACTCGCTGCGGGCGTATGGGACGCAGGACATCCAGCCGGCGCGATAGGCGGTGTGGTAGACCGCATGGCGGACCACGTTATGGGACGAGGTCGTACGCGCGGCGGTGTGGACGATGTGGCGAGAAGCGGGATGCTCCACCGCGACGTGCCGTGCCACGGCTTCATGCCGGACGGCGACGTGCGTCACAGGCGCCTGACGCGCTGGCGGGGCTGGTTTGTGGGTGGCTTTGCCGGTCTCGGTGGTACTGGCCTGGGCGGATCCGCTGATGATCGGTAACGCCATTGCGAGCACTGACCCAAACAGCCAGACTCGCCCCTCGCCGCCCGTCCACCCCATATGCTCGGCTCCCAGATCGATTATCAGCCCCGATCCGCAGTATCTTCAGGGTTGCAATTCTGACAACCCGGCGGGCGTCGAATTCACGAAGCTGGGAGTGATTTGCCCATCTGGGCCTGTGGATAACCCCTCAAATGGGGATAATTGTCCTAATCAGAAACAATTCGTGAGCAATCGTATCAACAGTCGTGGGCACGACTCGTGGCGGGCGGTCGACTTGGCGCCCGCCACGAGACGCGGGTCATTTACAGGCGGTCACCATGATCTCGACCAGCAGGCGCGGGTCCGCGAGGCTGGCCTCGACGCAGGCGCGGGCCGGTGCCGCGCCTTCCGGCAGCCAGGCGACCCACAGCTCGTTCATCGCCTCGCGGTCGCGGATGTCCTTCACCCAGATTTGGGCCTGCAGCAGACGGGTCTTGTCGGTGCCATGGGTCTCCAGGATGGCGTCGATCTGCTCCAGCACCTCGGCGGTCTGGCCCTTGATGTCCTTGGTGTTGGTCTTGGCGGTGACGCCCTGGAGGTAGACAAAACCGTGAAATTCCACGGCCTTGGACAGGATCTTGTTGGGATCGGTGCGAATGATCTTGCTCATGGGGGCTCCGGTGTCTTGCGGGAGAACAGACGGTTTCGGCTTCTAGGGCGCGGCGGCGGTGGGGGCAAGCGGGGCGCGACGGCGGGACGTTAGGGCGTTGCGGACTCGGCCGGCGCCGGGACGTCGCTCGGTCCAGTGTTGCGGACACAATCGTCGACCAGTCGGGCATTGGCGTACTGATCCGCGAGGGTCCCGGTCTGGTTGCCGGCCAGATAGCTGCCGGAATAGGGCAGGCCGGTCTGGTTGATGCTGTAGATCGTGCCGCGATTGTTGCGGTTGTAGACGTCGCTGGCGTGCTGACGGCAGGCCGCAATCGTGGCTTGGTCAGTACGCGACAGGGGGGCGGCGGGACCGGCACAGGCAGCCAACAGCGTCAGGCCAACGCCGGCCAGCGGGATACGGATCATGCAGGAACTCCAGTCGAGCCGGCCGGCGCGGCGGCCGACGGAAGGGCGGCCAGATTACGCCGAAATCCGGCTTCGTCGAAACGAGCCTCCGCGGTCAGCGGCGCGGCGGCTGCGGCCCGCAGCAGGGCTGGGTGCAGGTCGGCGCCGTCGCGCTCCAGCCGGCACAGCGGCGCCGCCCAGTGCGCATGGGCCAGCAGGTCCACCAGCGCCAGCAGGCGCAGGCACAGCGACAGGCCATACGCGGTGGTCAGCCCGGCGATCCCGTCCACCGCGGCTGCCCAGCAGCACGCGTCGCGATCGGCCAGCGCGAGTTCCGTGACCGAGCCGTCGGGGCGGCGGAAGCGGAAGCCACGCGCGACACCCCAGGCCGCGGCAATCGCGGCCGCGCGAGCGGCGTACCAGGCGCGTTCCAGGTCGCGTCCGCGCACCGGCGGCATCTCCTCCGGCGGCACGGCTACCAGATACGTCACCGCGCCGTTGGCACTCACGTCGATCTTCACCTTGCCGTCCGAAGGAGCCGCGTGTTCCATCCCCTTCACAATGAGCGTCCGACGTCGCTCGCGCCAGTCCAACCGACGCCGCTTCAGGAGATTTCGCCCATGCAAGATCCCGCGCGCTTGACCGCCACCGAGGCCGCCCGGCACATCCGCGACGGCAAGCTGCGCCCCGAGGCGCTGATGGAAGCCTGCCTGGACCGCATCGCCGAGCGCGAGCCAGCGGTGCGGGCCTTCACCTATCTCGATCCGGATCTGGCCCGCCGTACTGCTGCCCAGGCCCAGCCCGGCCCGCTCCACGGGCTGCCGGTCGGAGTAAAGGACGTGCTCGACACCGCTGATATGCCAAGTGAATACGGCTCGCCGATTTGGCGCGGCTGGCGACCGCGTGCCGACAGTGCCCCGGCCGCCTGGGTCCGCGCCGTCGGCGGCGTGGTGATCGGCAAGACCGTCACCACCGAGTTTGCCACCCGCAGGCCCGGTCCCACCGCCAACCCACGCGGCCTCGGTCACACGCCGGGGGGGTCCAGCAGCGGCTCGGCGGCCGGCGTGGCCGACGGCTTCTTCCCGCTGGCCTACGGCACTCAGACCGCCGGCAGCATCATCCGGCCGGCCGCCTATTGCGGTGTGGTTGGCTACAAGCCCAGCTTTGGTCTGATCAACCGCAATGGCATGAAGATCATGTCAGATAGTCTTGATACTGTTGGTGTTATGGCCCGAAGCGTTGCCGATTGTGCGTTGTTCGCCAGCGCCGTCTCCGGCCGCAACCTGGGCGAACCGGACCGCGCCACTGGCGCAGCTCCCCGCATCGGCCTGTGCCGCTCGCCGACCTGGGAGCACGCCGCGCCGGAGACCCAGGCGCTGTTCGCCGGCATCGCCGCGCTGTTGCGCCGCTCCGGCGCCGCGGTGACCGAGCGCGAGCTGCCCGCGCCGATCGCCGCCCTGACTGCCGCGCATCCGATCGTCATGAACCACGAAAGCGCGCGTGCCCTGGGTTGGGAGCTGGCCAACGCCCGCGCCGAGATCAGCGAGGGGCTGTGCGAGCGGCTGGATTTCGGCCTGTCCCGCAGCGCGGAAGAGGTCGCGGCCGCCTACACGATATTTGCCGAAGCCCAGGCCGCCTTCCCCGGTGCCAGCGGTGGCCTCGATATCCTGGTGACCCCCTCCGCGCCCGGCCAGGCCCCGGCCGGCCTTGAATGGACTGGGGATCCTGCTTTCAACTTCATCTGGACCAGCCTGCATGTGCCCTGCGTGACGGTGCCGGCCGGTGAAGGCCCGGACGGGCTGCCGCTCGGCATTCAGATCGTCGGCCGTGAGGGCGAGGACCGTGCCGTGCTGGCCTGGGCGCAGTGGGTCGCCGCCGCGATCAGTTGATCCACCGCCGTCTCCGGCTATTCACAATACCGCCGTAGCCTGGCCGCAATCCGGTTGTCTCGTGCCGCTATGTCCTGCCCGGCGGCTCTGTTGCTGCTGTCCGTCGCTTCTGTGTTCCGGCGGAGTACCCGTCCGGCTAGGGATCCTATCCAGCCAGCTATCCGCCAACACCGCCCTACGCGACCGCCCCGACATATTCGCCGAGCTCCGCTCCGCCGCCGCCTGCCAATCCCCCGCCACAACCTTATCCGGCAACCAACGCGCCGCCAGGCTATCCACCGCGTTATCCGCCTGGTTATCCACCTGCCTATCCACCAGGTTATCCCCCGGCCCCACCGGGTCAGCGCGCGCAACCGGAGACGCCCACTCCCTTGTCCCCCTATGCGGCCCCACCGGCCTCTGGTCAGCCAAGCGGGCCGCCGAAATACGGCACCTACGGCAACGCCACCGCGGCCTCATCCCCATCTGGTTCGCTCGCGCGCGCCATGCTGCAGGCCCACAACGCAGTGCGCGCCCAGGTTGGCCTTCCCCCATTCGCGTGGTCGCCTCAGCTCGCCGCCACCGCACAGGCCTGGGCCGACACCTGATTGCCACCGGTGCGTTCGCGCATCACCCGAACGATCAGTACGGCGAGAACCTCGATGGCATCACAGGTGGCACAGCCTCGCTGCAGGATGTGATCTCGGCCTGGGCCGGAGAGGCCAGCAGTTAATACCAGCCGACGGAGCGTTTGACTCTCGTGGGGATTCCCGAATCGGGGTGAGTAGGATTCGCTGTTGCCGGCAACCTTGGCAAGGGCGAGTAGCGATGGGCAAGCCGATTGAAGTCAGCCGGCAGGAGTTATCTGCGG
>DATHNE010000218.1:0-3265 GCA_035486355.1 Acetobacteraceae bacterium | reverse complement strand
GTGGTCAGGAAGCTGTGCGGGAAGTTCACCTCGAACAGCGTCGGATAGGCAAAGCGATCATCGACGGCCAGCAGATCGTGCAGGAAGGTGGTGCCGCTGCGCCAATGGCCAAACACAAACACCGGCGGTTGAATCTCGACTTCCTCAATCGCTTTGCCCCACCGCCACTGCTCGCAGGCGCGAACCAGGGAATTGCCCAGGGACATGGCGGTGATGTTCAGGGCGCGGGGCAGATACCTGGGATAAACCTGCCAGCGGTTCTGCGCCAGGAGCCGCAGCCAATCCCCGAAGCTGATCCCGGCGAGCACGCCGGGACCCCAAAGCGAATTGATTCGCTCGAGAATGTTGGGCACGAAACGCTCAGGATACCACGAGGGGTGATGCCCATCGTCTCACAAACACTGGTAGCGATTCCGCGGCGCGCGGCGAAGAGCGCCGACGAGGGGCACCGGCGGCACGAGGAACGCCCCGACGGGACCCCCCTGCCACCGCATTTCCCCAAGGGCATGCACGGCATCCTTGCAAGATCGCAAAAAGCAAAAATACGATAAACACTCCATTTGGCTCGAAAAGTGTAAGCGTTCGGCCGATGGCATCTCGTCGGCTCATCCGTTGGTAGTAGTATTCGATGCCGAAAGGATCCGGGCGTTTTGGGCCTGGAGCTGGGCGGCATGCTCGGCCATCAACTCACGCTTCCAGACGTCGGGCAGAAAGCGGTCGAGGTGGCTGAGCGGGGTCGCCGGGAGCCAGGCGAGCACGCTGCGGAGATAAAGCTGCACGTCCAGCTCGTGCCGCTGGGCCGAGGCGATCAGCGACCAGAGCACCGCGTGCCCCATGGCCGAGTCGTCGGTCCCCGAGAACAGCCAGTTCTTTCTCCCGACGGCCACGCGGCGCAGGGCGCGTTCGGCGGCGTTGTTGTCGATGCTCAGTCGCCCGTCGGTGACGTAGAGACACAGCGCCGGCCACTGGTTGGCGGCGTAAGTGATCGCCTGGCCGATCGGGCTGCGGGGCAACACTTGGGGGTGTTGGGCATCGAGCCACAATTTGATCTGGTCCAGCACCGGCTGCGCCCGCGATCGCCGCAGGGCTGCACGCTGCGCCGCGGTCATCGCTTCGGTAGCCTTTTCGACAGCGTAGAGCTGCTGGATCATTCCCAGCATCTGCGCCGAGCGGATCGAGTCGCTTTCCTGGGCGTCGAAGAAGTATCGCCGGCAGTGGGCCCAGCAGGCCACCTCGATGACCCCTTTGGCGTAGACCGCGTCGTACCCGGCGTAGGCGTCGGCCTGGAGATACCCCTTCCACTGTCCCAGCCACGCCAAAGGACCCTGGCGGGCGCGGGTGGGCGTGTAGTCGTAGGCGATGTAGGGGTGAAGCAAATCGCCCACGTAGGTCCACAGCCGCCCGGTGCGGCAGTGACCTTCATCCATCACCGGCACGGTGGTGTCGTCGGTGTGGATCACGTCCGACAGACGTACCCGTTGGCAGATCAGATCGTACAGGGGACGGACCAGGTCCGCCGTGGCCTTCATCCATCCGCACAGGGTCGAGCGGCTGACCTCCACCTTCTGGCGGGCGAAGATCTGCTGGATGCGGTACAGGGGCAAATGATCCGCCAGCTTCGAGGTGGCCACGTAAGCCAGGAGCCCCGGCCCGGCCAGCCCGCCTTCGATAGGCTGATGAGGCTTGTCGGCGATGGCGATGTGGGCCTGGCCATCGCACTTGGCGCAGGACCCGCTGTTGCAGTGCTTGCAAGCGTATTTGATGCGGGCGTGCTGGAGGACCACGAAGTTGGCCGGCACGTGTTCCAGTTGCTCGGTGATCTGCTCGGCGATCCTGCGGCGCTGTTCTCCGCAGCATGTGCAGGCCCGCTCACTTTCTTCCAGGTCGTGTTCGATGCGGATGCGAGGCAGATGATCGGGAAGCTTGCGGCGGCCGTGGGGCTTGCGCTCGGCCGGGACGGGAACACCGACCGGCGCCGCGGGCTGCGTGAGGGCAACCCCGCTCGGCGCGACGGGCTGGATCGGCGGAACCCGCAAGCCGAACAGCAGCAGTTGCCGCGGGTCGAACCGCTCGGCCCGCGGGCCGTAGCTGGCCCGCAGCAGCATCCTCAGGCGGTGCTCGAGCAGGGCGTTGTCTTCCCGCAGGAGGGTCAGGTCCTGCCGCAACGCCTCCAGCGAGCGGTCGCGTTCGGCCAGATCGGCGCGCTGACGGGTGATGATCCGCTTGAGGGCCTGGGGGTCGTCGGGAAGCTGGAGGTCCGCATCGTCCATGACGCCGGCAGATTATACCCGCGTTCACGAACTTTGTAAGTCAAATATTGTAAATACAATCATTTTATTCTCCCCCTCCCGCCAGCAGTTCCATCAGCTCTGCGGGCGTGACCGTGATCGACGCCTCACCGGCGGCCGGGAAGCGGAAGGTCCCCCGCTCCAGTCGTTTGGAATACAGCACCAGACCGTTGTTGTCCCAGAACAAGACCTTGACCCGGTTGGCCTGGCGGTTGCGGAAGACGAACAGGTCGCCGCCCATCGGGTCGTGCCCCAGCGCACGGCGCACCACCTCGCAGAGCGTGTCGAAACTCTTGCGGCCGTCGACCGCCGCGGTCGCCACGTAGACCCGTACCTCCACACCACCCGGGCAAGGGCCGATCATCTCTCACGCTCCGGCTTGAGAGACTCGTCCTCCAGCGCCATCACTAACTCCACCAGCCGCCGGACCGGCGTCGAGGCCGGCAGAATCAGTTCCCGGCCCCCACAAAGCGTCAGACGGATCACTTCGCCCCCAACCCCCGGCTGACGGTCTTGCACCACCCGGACCGCCGCGAATCCCTCCGGCGACGGCGCCGACCGCTGGCGCCTGCACCACGGCGACCGCGCGCCGCCCGCCTCGCTCAGGCACCGCCGCCATCGGTAGAAGCAACTGGCGCTGAGCTGGTGACGATCACAGTAATCTCCCACCCCCAGGCCCGAGGACGGTTGGGCTTCGACCAGCGCCTGCCACTGCTGGGCCGAGCGCCTGACCCGACGCGATGTCACCGGCCCGCCCCCGTCGTTCACTTGCTCCATCCGCTCAGCTTCCCGAACTAACTCGCGCCTGTGCAGACGCCATCGGCGGAGCGCTTACTGGCCGTGTAACGCGATGATCGAATCCACCAACGCCATCTTGAGCTGGTTCGCCATTGCCCTCTGCTCCCGGCGAGCGCCGGGACAAAAGCTACTTGGCGAATCCGTTCCTTCTCAAAATGGCCGGTTTTCAACGCGCCCCG
>DATHNE010000217.1:0-4246 GCA_035486355.1 Acetobacteraceae bacterium | reverse complement strand
GCGACCTCAAGGCGCACCATCTCGCGCATCAGACCTTCGCCGATTCCAACGCACTCGACCGCGCCATCCATCAGGCCGTCGATACATTGAACTGCGAACGCAGGCCGCTTCCGTTGGCCAAGCGGCGAATCTCTGCTTAGGCGTGCTGGACCTCGACAGCCCAAAACCGGGGCGCTTCATCGAGGCGGATCGGATCGGCTGCGAAGCGCTCGCCGCCATCCTGGTCCGCCATCTCCCAACCACCTGACCCGGCACCCCTGACAGAACCACGCGTGGCATGCTGAACTGAGACGTCGCGCGCCCGCGCGCATTGGTTGGTCGCGCGCACTCGTTCAACAGGAGTCACACGCCATGCTGATTGATCATCGCACTTATACCGTTCGCCCCGGCACGCTGCCGCTGCAGATGAAGCTGTACGAAGAGTATGGGCTCAAGGCACAGAAGCGCCATCTGGGGGAGCCGCTGGCCTGGCTGGTGACTGAGTCGGGCGAGATCAACACGTACGTCCATATCTGGGTCTACAAGGACGCCGCCGACCGCATGACGCGGCGTGCGGCAATGCAGGCGGACCCGGACTGGCAGGTGTTCATGAAGAAGAGCGGTGAAGCCGGCTACCTGATCAAGCAGGTGAACAAGCTGATGACGCCGGCGCCGTTCGCGCCGGTCAATCGCTGATCGCGACTGGCCTTCCCGCCGCATACATGCGGCGGGGATGTCGCGCCTTAGTGCGCCATTAACACCGGCAAGGTGGCGCGCTCCAGCACATGGCGGGTGACGCCGCCGAACACCGCCTCGCGCAGGCGGGTATGGCCATAGCCGCCCATCACCAGCAGATCGGCCTCGGCGTGCCCGGCGGCCCGCAGCAGTGTATCGGCCGGAGAGCGCGCTGCGATCACCAGACGGTGCAGCAGCACGTTCGGAGTGTGCCACCGCAACGCACCTTGCAGCCGTTCGGGCGAGCGATCGCCCGCACTGTCGCCTTCGTCCACCATCAGAATGATCACCCGTTCCGCGCGCGCGATGAACGGCACGGCGGCATTGACCGCGGCGGCCGCCTCGCGCGTGTCCTTCCAGGCGATGGTAACGACCCGCCCCACGGAAGCGGGCGGTTCGAAAGGCGCGATCAGCACCGGACGGCCGCTGTCCATCAACGCGGCCTCCAGCACCTCCATCGCGTGGCCGCCACCCGGGCGGGCGCGGCCGGCCACGACCAGATCAGCGGTCCGGCCGCACGCGGCGACCCAGGCATCGGCGGCGCCAATCTCGTTGATCCATTCAACCGAAACGCCATCGGCGGGTGGCGCGGTGCGCAGGGCAAGCCCCTCACGGTCGCAGAAGTCGTGCCACGCACGCGCGGCGTCGTGCTCCCGCCGGTCGGCCGCGTGTTCCAACCGCGCCATGGTGTCACCGATGCCACTGACAACGCCGACCTCCACGGCGGCCAAGGCGGCGAATTCCTGGCGCGCATCCGGGCGGACATGTAGGAAGGCCAGATGGCTGTTGAATTTGCGCGCCACCGCCAGGGCGGTCGCGAAGACCGGGCCATCGGCGGTACCGTCGGTGCTCTGCACAAGGATGAACGTCGGCATCGACCTCGCCCTCTGTTGCCGCCAGCGTAGGCGGATCGCACGTGGGGGACATTGACGCAGATCAAGCGGCAGAACGCGCCGCCAGCAGGTAGTTCACGCGGAGATCCCGACCGACCCGCCAGGTGCCGCGCAGCGGGTCCAGCGACAGTCCGGCGACCGCCTCCACCGCCAGCCCGGCCGCACGCGCGTGGCGGCTGAGCTCCGCCGGGGTCAGGAAACGCCGCCAGTCGTGCGTACCGACCGGCAGCCAGCGCAGCGCGTATTCCGCCACCAGCTTGGCTGCGACAAGCGAGGCGGCCGTGCGGTTCAGCGTCGACATCAGCAGCAGCCCGCCGGGTTCCAGCAGGCCTGCCAGCGTGCGCAGAAAGCCAGCCGGGTCGGGGACGTGCTCGACAACCTCCAGCGCGGTCACCACCGGAAAGCGCCTACCCTCGGCCAGCAAGTCCTCCGCGACGCCCACCCGATAGGTCAGTGGCAGCCCCTGCCCGTCCGCGTGCGCCACGGCTGCCGCAATCGGCGCCGGGGCGGCGTCGAGACCCAGGACGTCGAAGCCCGCGCGTGCAAGGGCCTCCGCGGCAAGGCCAGCGCCGCAGCCGACGTCCAGCAGGCGCCGGCCGGCCACATCGGGATCGCGGCTGGTGATCTGGGCGGTGATCCAGGCGATACGGGTCGGGTTCATCCGATGCAGCGGACGCATCGGGCCAGCGGGATCCCACCAGCGACTGGCGAGGGCGTCGAAGCGGGCGATCTCGTCAGGAGAGTGCGTGCTGGTTGGCCCCCTCCCCCCAGCCCCCGCCCGCGAGCGGAGGGGCAGATTGGTGCGCGGGACTGGTGCGATCATCCCGGTGGTTGCCCCCTCTGTGTGGCGCCAGTATGACCACCGGCCATTCCCTGATAACCCATCACCGGTCACCAAGCACCGCCCATGGCTCGCATCGTGATGAAATTCGGCGGAACCTCCGTCGCCGACCTGCCCCGGATCCGCAACGTGGCCGCCCGCGTGAAGCGCGAGGTCGACGCGGGAAACCAGGTCGCCGTCGTGGTCTCGGCCATGTCCGGCGTCACCAACCAGCTCGTCGCCTGGTGCCAGGAGCTGTCGCCGCTGCATGACGCGCGGGAATACGACACGGTGGTGGCGACCGGCGAACAGGTGACCTCCGGGCTCACCGCGATCGCGCTGCAGGAACTTGGGATCGAGGCGCGGTCCTGGCAGGGCTGGCAGATCCCGATCAGCACCGACACCGCGCATGGCAAGGCCCGCATCCACGACATCGCGGGCGCTGAGCTGATTCGGCGCATGGTGACGGGTCAGGTCGCAGTGGTCGCGGGCTTCCAGGGGATTGCGCCGGATCATCGCGTCACCACGCTGGGGCGCGGCGGGTCGGACACCTCGGCGGTGGCGCTGGCCGCGGCGCTGAAGGCCGACCGCTGCGATATCTATACGGACGTCGACGGTATCTATACGACCGATCCGCGCATTGTCCCGGCCGCGCGCAAGCTTGACCGCATCGCCTATGAGGAGATGCTGGAACTTGCCTCGGTCGGCGCCAAGGTGTTGCAAACCCGCAGTGTCGAGCTGGCGATGAACGAGCGGGTGCGGGTGCGGGTGCTGTCCAGCTTCAAGGAAACCGGGGCGAACGACAACGAAGGCACCCTGGTCGTCGATGAGGACGAGATCGTGGAAAAGCAGACTGTCTCCGGCATCGCCTATTCGCGCGACGACGCCAAGCTCACTGTACGGCGGGTGCCCGACCGGCCGGGTATTGCCGCGACCATCTTCGGCGTGCTGTCGGAGCAGAACGTGAATGTCGACATGATCGTGCAGAACATTTCGGCCGACGGCACCACCGACATGACCTTCACCGTCGGCAAGTCCGATCTGCCGCGCGCCCAAGCCGCGCTGGCCGAGATCCGTCCGCAAGTCGGCTACGCCGAGCTGCTGGCCGATCCGAACGTGGCGAAGATCAGCGTGGTGGGCGTTGGCATGCGCAGCCATGCCGGCGTGGCGAACACGATGTTCCGTGCGCTGGCCGACAAGGCGATCAACATCCAAGTGATCTCCACCAGCGAGATTAAGGTCAGCGTGCTGATCGCATCGGAATATACCGAGCTGGCAGTGCGCGCGCTGCACACCGCCTATGGCCTCGATGCCGCCTGACATCAGCCCTCCCACCGGCTTCGGACTGGCCGCGCGCGCGCGGCTGGACGCGCTGTGGGCGCGCGGCACGCAGTTCCTTGGCTGCCGGGTCGCCATCCTGGGCGGGGCGATGAGCTGGGTCAGCGAGCGCCATCTGGTCGCCGCGATCTCCAACGCTGGCGGCTTCGGCGTGATCGCGTGCGGATCGATGAACCCTGATCTGCTGGCCAAGGAAATCGCCGCCACCCAAGCGCTTACCAGCAAGCCATTCGGCGTCAACCTGATCACCATGCACCCGCAGCTAGACGATCTTGTGCGCGTCTGCCTGGAGGCAAAGGTTGGTCACATCGTGCTCGCCGGCGGCATTCCTCCCGGCACTGCGGTCCGCGCGGTGAAGGACGGTGGCGCCAGGCTAATCGCCTTCACGCCGGCCCTGGTACTGGCAAAGCGGTTGATCCGTTCCGGGGCCGATGCGTTGGTGATCGAAGGATCGGAAGCGGGCGGCCATATCGGCCCGGTG
>DATHNE010000216.1:0-28610 GCA_035486355.1 Acetobacteraceae bacterium | reverse complement strand
CCGAGAGGATGTACCCAACATCCGACCCGCTGGTCAGATAACGCACACCCAACTGCACCAGCCAAGTCTGGAATGCCACATCCTCGCGGACACCACCAACCCCCATCGACTTACCGTACTTCTTTGCCGCGGCTGCCGTTGCCTCGTATGCCGCCCGCATGCGGTCATGCTTGTAGTCCCCGGGGAGTCCCATCTCGGTAGACAGATCCGTCGACCCGATATGCACCATGTCGATGCCATCCACGGCCGCGATCGCATCAACGTTCGCAATCGCCTCCGGCGTCTCCAGCATCGCGATCAGCAGCGTGTGCTCGTTCAGCAGCCGATTGATTTCCCCCTGCTTCAACGCGGCATAGCCCAGCGACGGCACGCTGCCCGCGGCGGACCGATGACCGATCGGTGCAAAACGACACGCCTCCACCACTGCATGCGCCTCGGCGGCGTTCTGGATATGCGGCACCATCACGCCCTGCGCCCCGCAGTCCAGGATGCGCGTCGCATCATGCGGATCATGCGACGTCACACGCGCGATCGGCGTAACGCCCATGCCTAACGCCGCGATGCACACACCGGCCGCGGTTTCCAGCGACGTCGGATTATGTTCGAGATCGATATAGATCGCATCAAACCCGCACGCCGCGGCGACCATCGCGATATTGGGCGTGCGCATCTGGTTGACACCCAAACAAATCACCAACTCGCCACGCGCCAGCCTTTGCTTGGCCAGATTAGGCCCGATCGTTGTCGGCATCACCGTTTCCCCTTTTGTCAAACCAAGACAGGTTAGCCCCCCACGGGCCTGGCACGGAAGCCAAGCTGCAGGAAGCGGATGTCGCGCCACACGCCACGGCTCAGCAGGATCAGCGTCCAGGCAAACAGCGCCTGCGGTAGATACTGGCGCGACAGGGCAAAGCGGATTCCCCCATTGATGCCGTCGAGACGCTCGACCGCATAGCCGCTCTCGCGCAGGCCCCGCCGCAGGCTGCGCGCGGTGAACCAACGCAGATGCGTGCGGTCCAACACTTCCGACTCGCGATAATGCCAATCGCGCAGCACCAGCAGCTCGCACAACGCGCGATAGTGCCGCATGTTCGGCACCGACCCGACCAACACCCCGCCAGGCGCCAGATGCGCACGCACCTGATTCAGGAACGTATCGTGATTCTGCATATGCTCAATCACGTCGTTGCACACAACGGCATCGAAATATCCACAAGGGATGGCACCGCGCGCCTCCCGATTAGGTGCCAACCAGCACGCGATGCAGCCGCGTCGCGGCGCGCGCGGCGGCGTCAGCCTGCGGCTCCACGCCCCAGACCTCGGCATTAAGTTGAGCACCGAAATCGCCCTCGTCGCAGCCGATCTCAAGTACGCGCGCGACACCTGCCGGCAGATACGCCAGCATCTCGTTCCGCTTTTGTCTGTAGATCACGCGCGACAGGCGAATTCCTCCTGGGAAGGGGTGGATTCGTTAACCTTTGCATGGTAGCGGTCGGGCATGCGACTGCCAGCTCTCCTCATCGGACTGCTGCTCGCCTTTCCGGCCGCGGCCGCACCAGCCCCTGGTGCCGTGTGTGGCGGGATGCTCATGCCCGCCGTACAACTGAAATACGAATCGCGTGGTTTCAGCCGATACCATTCTGGTGTCGATCTCATGGCGCCGTACGGTTCGCCGATCCGCGCCGCCGCGGGCGGCACCGTGGTCTACGCGGGCTGGTACTACGCCTACGGCAATGTCGTCGACATCCAGCACGCCGACGGTGTGGTCACGCGCTACGCCCACATGTCCACCTTCGCGCCCGGAATCGCCCGCGGCACGCCGGTCAGTGCCGGCGAAATCATCGGCAAGATCGGCACCACCGGCCGCGCACACGGCGCGCATGTGCATTTCGAGATGCGCATCAACGGCCACCCGGTGGACCCGCAGCCCTACCTGAGCGCGGGCACCTGCCCCGCGCCCCCCACGCCGCCTCTGGTCGAAGAAGCGCGCGCCCCCGACCCAGCCCAACCCGTCGCCGCGTCTTCTGCGGCCATGGGTTCGGTCACCGCGTCCCCTAACCGTCGGGATCGCTGATCCGCATTTCCCGCGCCTTTCGCGGGTGCGAGTACGACACTAGATTACCGGCAAGACAGCACAGCCAGTCGCTGTAAGGAGAGCCAGACATGGACGACATTGTCATCGTCGCCGCCATGCGTACACCGGTCGGCAGTTTCAATGGCGCGTTCGGCGCCGTCCCCGCCCACGTGCTCGGCACCGCCGCCCTGCAAGCTGCCATCGCCAGCGCCGGGATCGATGCCGCGGACGTCGACGAGGTCATCCTCGGCCAGGTCCTCGCCGCTGGGGAAGGCCAGAATCCGGCCCGTCAGGCCACCCGCGCCGCCGGCGTTCCCGACAAGGCGACCGCCTTCGGCATTAACCAGGTCTGCGGCTCCGGGCTGCGCGCGGTCGCCCTCGGCGCCCAGCAGATCCGCACCGGCGAAAGCGCCATCGTCATCGCCGGTGGCATGGAGAGCATGAGCACCTCGCAGCACGCAGCCTATCTGCGCGCCGGCACCAAGATGGGTGGTGTCGAGTTCATCGACACCATGATCAAGGACGGGCTGTGGGATGCGTTCCACGGCTACCACATGGGCACCACGGCCGAGAACGTCGCGACCAAGTACCAGATCACCCGCGAGCAGCAGGACGAATTCGCGCTGGCGAGCCAGAAGAAGGCGAGCGCGGCGCAGAAGGCCGGCCGCTTCAAGGACGAGATTACGCCGGTGACGCTCAAGGGCCGCAAGGGCGACGTGGTGGTGAGCGACGACGAATACATCCGCCATGATGCGAGCGCGGAGACCATGACCAAGCTGCGCCCGGCGTTCAGCAAGGACGGCACGGTAACGGCCGGCAACGCGTCGGGCATCAACGACGGCGCCGCGGCCTTGGTGTTGATGACCGCTCGCGAGGCCGCCAAGCGTGGCCTGACGCCGCTGGCACGGATCGCCGCCTTTGCCACGGCGGGCGTCGACCCAGCGGTGATGGGTACAGGGCCGATCCCCTCCAGCCGCAAGGCTTTGGCCCGCGCCGGCTGGAAGCCCGACGATCTGGACCTCGCCGAGGCGAACGAGGCCTTCGCGGCCCAGGCAATCGCGGTCAACAAGGACCTGGGCTGGGATACCGGCAAGGTCAATGTGAATGGCGGGGCGATCGCGATCGGCCATCCGATCGGCGCCTCCGGCGCGCGCGTCTTGGTCACCCTGCTCCACGAAATGCAAAAGCGCGACGCCAAGAAGGGCCTCGCAACGCTGTGCATCGGTGGCGGCATGGGCGTGGCGATGTGCCTCGAGCGCTGATCGCTCCCGCGTGAGTCCCTGACGAACCGCGCGGGCCGCTCGCGCGGTTCGTTGCATATTTGGGTCTGCCCAATCCGCTTACCCACGTGCTACGACTGCCGCTAAGGTGTGAATTCGGGAGGCACCAGGATGGCACGCATTGCGTTGGTCACCGGCGGAACCAGGGGCATCGGACGGGCGATCAGCCTGGCATTGAAGCAACACGGGCGCACGGTCGTCGCCAATTATGGCGGCAATGACGAGGCCGCTGAGGCATTCCAGGCCGAGACCGGCATCAAGGTCTGGAGGTTCGATGTCGGTGATTTCGCTGCCTGTGAGAAGGCGGTCGAGCGGATCACCGCCGAGGTCGGCCCCATCGAGATCCTGGTGAACAATGCCGGAATCACGCGTGACGGCACCCTGGCGCGTATGAGCCGCGACATGTGGGACGCGGTGATGGATACTAACCTCGGCTCCTGCTACAATCTCTGCAAGTTGACCTTCGATGCGATGCGCGCGGCGAAGTTCGGCCGCGTCGTCAACATCGGCAGCATCAATGGCCAGGCCGGCCAGTATGGCCAGGTGAATTACGCCGCGGCGAAGTCCGGCATCCACGGCTTCACCAAGGCGCTGGCACAGGAAGGCGCACGCTTCGGCATCACGGTAAACGCGATCGCGCCCGGTTATATCGACACCGACATGGTGCGCGCGGTGCCGGCAGATGTGCTGCAGAAGATCGTGGCGCGCATCCCGGTGGGGCGATTGGGTCATGCCGACGAGATCGCCCGTGGCGTCACGTTCCTCACCGCCGACGACGCAGGGTTTGTTACCGGATCGACCCTATCAATCAATGGCGGCCAGCATATGTATTGACGCCCTATCGACGTTGGGCGAAATGGCGCAGCCTATTCTGCCGCCGCCACGGAGTGGCGGAATACACTGCGCTATTCCGCCCTACACGAGAGGAATCCGTTTCGCCCACAGATCGAGTTCTGGCAGCACTTTGTCTGCCTGCTCCGACTGCAGACTCACCACCACCCGCGCCACGCCGATATCACGATAGCGCTTAAGCTGATCGATGTCGTCGGCCGGTCCCCAGATCGTCACCGGCAGCTCATCTGGCCCACGGCCCGCCTCAGCCGCCATCTGCCGGAACTGCGGCAGAAAGTCGCTGACATCGCCGTATTGCGGCCGGCTCTTGTGTGGGATCCAACCGTTCCCGTAGCGGATAGCGCGACGCGCCCCATATGGAAACGCCCCGCCGACAATGATCGGTGGATGCGGCTTCTGCACCGGCTTCGGCCAGGTCATCATCGGATCGAAGTTCACGAACGCCCCATGATATTCCGGCTTGGCCTGCGTCCAGATCGCCTGCATCGCCTCCACACGCTCGCGCGCCAGCTTGTGGCGTGTCTCAAACACCGTGCCGTGGTTCTCCATCTCGTCCTGGTTCCAGCCATTGCCGATACCGAACAGAAAACGGCCTTGGGATACCTGATCCAGCGATGCCACCAGCTTCGCGGTCTGGATCGGATCACGCTGCACCACCAGGCAGATACCCGTGCCCACCTTCAAGGTCTTCGTCACCGCTGCCGCGGCCGTCAGCGTCACGAACGGATCCATCGCGTCATAGTATTTCTTCGGCAGTTCCCCTCCGGACGGGAACGGCGACGTCCGTGTCAACGGAATGTGCGAATGCTCCGGCGCCCACAGCGATTCAAAGCCGCGGGCCTCCAGTGCCCCCGCCAGATCAGCAGGCGATATCGAATAATCGGTGAAGAACATCGCGGCGGCGATTTCCATGGTCCCCTCCCTTCTTATTCAGGCGCCACCCGCTCGGGCACCAACCCGCCCGGGAGTATCCGCAGGATCACCAGCAACAGCCCACTGATCAACAGCTCACGGATCGCCGCGATCTGCGCCGCCGACAAAAATGGCAGCAGCGGCGCGGCAAAGCGGCTGCCTTCCAGCAGGATCACCAGCCCCACGGCTCCGACCACGGCCCCGGCATTGTTGCCGACACCCCCCAGCACCAACGCCAGCACGATGTTGATGGTCAGCAGCGGCGCGAATATATCAGGTGCGATATAAGACGTGTCGTGCACATACAGCGTGCCCGCAAGCCCCAGCACGCCTGCCCCGATGGCAAACGCCTTCACCTTGAACAGCAACACCGTCTTGCCGGCGACCGCCGCCACATCCTCATCATCGCGCAACGCGCGCAGCACGCGGCCAAATGGCGCGGCGGCAAGTCGATGCATCACGAACAGAACGACAATCAGCACGCTCAGCACGATGGCCAGAAAGATCAGATTGTACGCAGTCGGCGAAACCGTCGCCCGCCAGGGCCCCCGAATGCCGGCGATGCCATCGGACCCATTGGTCAACCAGATCTCGTTGGCCGCGACGATGCGCACCGATTCCGAAAACCCCAGCGTGACAATGGCGAGGTAATCTGCGCGCAGCCGCGCGGTGATCAGCGCGACCACAGCCCCGGCCAATGCCGCCACCAGCGCGCCGGCAACCATGCCGACCGGAATTGCCGCGCCAGCCTTGGTCAATAGCGCGGTCACATAGCCGCCCACCGCGAAGAACCCCGCCAGGCCAAGATTGACCATGCCCGCCAGCCCCCAGGTGAGATTCACCCCAAGCGCCATCAGGGCATAGATGCCAGCGGTCACACTCATTGCGACGAGATAATTCCCCATCAATACGATCTCGCACCAAGCAGACCGCGAGGCCGCATGGTCAGCACCAGCAGAATGGCGAGGAAGCCAACCACCGTCCGGTAGTCCGGCGGCAGTGCCAACTGCGACAGCTCCTCGGCGATGCCGACGGTCAAGGCCCCCATCACCGCACCGGGAATGCTGCCCAGACCACCTACCACCGCGGCGGCAAACACGGCCAGCAGGGTGCGAAACCCGGTCAGTGGGTCGATCGATGTATCGAGCCCGATCAGCATTCCCCCCAGCCCCGCCAGACCCATGGCGACAAAGTTCACCAGCAGCGCGATCTTTGCCGCGTCGATACCCTTGATCGCGGCAAGTGTCGGGTTGTCCGCCACTGCGCGCATGGCCTTGCCGACGCGGGTCAGGTGAAGCACGGCGAATAGCACCCCGACCGCGACGACCGCGATCGCCAGGTCCTCAAGCTGCTGCGGACCGACACGCAGCCCAGCGAATCGCCAATCGCGCAGGATCGGCAGGTCGTAGTCTCGCAGCGCGTTGCCGAAGCCAAGACGGACCAAATTCTCCAGCGCGATCATCAACGCGACCGAGGCGATGGTGACGGTGATCAGGCCGGCGGGCCGCAGCGGGCGCAGCACCACCCAGTCGGACACCACGCCGATCACGCCCGCCACCAGAAACGCCGCAAGCGCCGCCGGGACCAGCGGCCATCCCAGCATCACATTCGCCAGATACCCGGCAAACGCACCGACCGTCGCATGCGAGGCGACGGCAAAGTTCGGGAACCGCAACACCGCATAGATCGCCGTCAGGCCGATGGCGGGCACGGTGAGAATCGCGCCCGACATGACACCGTTCAAGACCAGTTGCGGAACATCCGACAGCGCGGCGGTCATTCGCGCCTACATGACCTCGACCAGTCTAAAGGCTCCGTTGGCTACCTGATTGAAGCGGAACTTGCAGTCCGTGATATCGCCGATTTCGGTGAACACGCAGGGCCCGCTGGCCCCTTCGTACTTGATCTTCTTGCCCGCCTTGATTGCCGCCAACCCGTCCACGGCCGTGTAGACCTTCTCGCCGTCACTGTTGGTGATCTGCCGCACGGTATCGCGGATCGCAGTGCCGGTCGCCTGGCCGGCTCGCGCGATGGTCAACACCACGATGCTGATCCAGTCCGTGGCCTGCGCTTCATACGAATCCGGCGTAGCAATACCAAGCCGCTTCACCGCCGCCGCATAGGCCGGCGAATTCACATCCGCCGACGGCTGCACGGTCAACACGCCCTCGGTCACCGGCTTCGGCAATTCCTGCAGGGCCTTCTCGGTCAGGGCATAGGATTGCGTCAGCTTCGCGCCGGTATAGTCCGCACGATACAGATCGCGCAGCACCACGCCGACATCTGGCGCATAGCCATTCAGATACAGCAGGTCGGGCGACGCCTTCAGTGCCTGATCGACCTCGGAACGATAGCTGGTCTTGTCCTTGTCGTAGATCAGCGAACCTACAACGGCGACTCCGTTCGGGGTCAGCACATCGGTCAGGCGCTTCTGCGTCGGCACGGTGAAAGGCGCCTGGATCGACAGGATGAAGACCTTCTTCCTGCCCTGCCGGATGATGAACTCGGCGTGCTTGGTAGCCTGCAGGAAATTGTTGGGCTGCGTGCGGATCAGATAGCCCTGATGCGGCAACTGTGTGATCGTGTCGGCCCCGGACACGGTGGTGAGGAAGGTCTTGCTCTCCCAGCACACTGGCGCCACCGCCATGGTGACCGCCGAAGCCCAGGTGCCCATGATCACCGGCACCTTATCGACATCGACCAGCTTGTGCGCGGCGCGCACCGCCGCCTCGGGATTGGTCTCGTCGTCCTCGACCACCAGCTCGATCTGCTTGCCCAGCACCCCGCCGGCAGCATTCACATCGGCGGCAACCGCTTGCATCGCCTTTAGCATGCGCGGTCCGTCGAAGGCACCGGCCCCGGTCAGCGGCGTCAGCACGCCGAGCTGAAGTTTGGCCCCTTGCGCACGGACGAGACGTGGCGCGGCCAGGGCCGCGGCCCCCAACAGCGCGGCCCGACGTGAGACAGTGAAGGTCATCCCGAAGTCTCCCTTGTTTCCTCTGGTGCACCACCCAGAAAGATGCGGCGAATGTCCGGATCGTCACGCAAGATTGAGGCCGCACCTTCGCGGCTGACGCGCCCGTCGACAAGCAGGGTCGCGCGATCGGCGATCGCCAACGCCTGACTGGCGTTCTGTTCCACCATCGCGATCGCGACGCCGTCGCGGCGAATGTCGAGGATGGTGGCGAACAGTTGCTCGGCGGCGACAGGCGACAAGCCAGCGGAAGGTTCGTCCAGCAACAGCAGCGCCGGTGCCACCATCAGCGCCATCGCCATGGCCAGCACCTGCCGCTGCCCGCCCGACAGGGTACGCGCCGCGCGGTGACGTCGCTCCGCCAGCAACGGGAAACGGGCAAACACGGCATCGATCCGGCGCGCGCTGCCAGTGGGATCGATGAAGCCACCCATCTCCAGGTTCTCGCGGATGCTCATCGTCGGGAACACGTTGTGTTCCTGGGGCACGAAGGCGACACCCAGGCGGCTGATCGCGCGCGGCGCCAGCGCCTGGATCGGTGTGTCGCGCAGATGGATCGTTCCGCGTACGGGATGCAGCAGGCCGGCGATGGTCTTCAGCAGCGTCGACTTGCCCGCACCGTTCGGGCCGATGATCGCGACGATCTCGCCCGCGTTCACCGCGAAGTCGACACCCTTCAGGATCTCATCGTCGCGGCCATAGCCCGCGACCACATCGGCCACACGCAACAATGTCATCGGCGCCGGCCCATATACGCTTCCTGCACCAACGGGTCCGATGCCAGCGCCTCGAAATTGCCCTCGCGCAGATGCCGTCCCTCCGCCATCACGATCACCGGATCGCAGAGTGCCGCGATGGTGTCCATGTGATGCTCGATCAGCAGCACGCTGATGCCCTCAGCCACCAGGTCGCGCAGATGCGCGCCGATCTCGCGTGCCAGCGTCGGGTTCACCCCGGCTACCGGTTCATCCAGCAGCAGCAGCTTTGGCTGCGCCATCAGCGCACGGCCAATCTCCAGCAGCTTCTTCTGCCCACCGGACAGCGAGGCGGCCGGTACATGCAGCATGCGCGTCAGGCGCAGGCGCGCCGCAATCCGCTCGGCCTGCGCCCGCAATGCCGCCTCACGCCGTCGCGCGGCGCTGGTGCGCAACACGGCGGGCCAGACACCCTCACCCGGCTGGGCCGGCCCGTACAGCAGCAGATTGTCCAGCACCGACAAGCGCGGAAAGCCGCGCGCGATCTGGAACGTACGCACCAGGCCCGCGCGCGTCACGCGATCGGCGCGCCAGCCGGTGATGGACTGCCCATCGAAGCTCACGCTGCCGCCATCGGGCCGCACGAAGCCGGAGACGCAATTAAACAGCGTCGTCTTGCCGGCGCCGTTCGGCCCAATGAGCCCGGTGATACGGCCCGTCGGCACCGTCAGGTCGACCCCGCGCAGCGCCTGCACACCGTAATAGCTGCGCGTGAGGCCCCTGACCTGGAGCAGGGGTGCTGGAAGCACTGACATGAAGCTGGGTTGCGTCGTTCGATGGTTGCCGATGCAGGGCCGTCAGATTACGACCCTGCCCGGGAGCTGACGAGTACACAACGTCATGCGGCGCGCGTCTTCCATCGAATCACCCACGATCGGCATCGGCCTGGGCGTGCTGGCCTATGCCCTGTTCTCGACACACGACGCCACGATCAAATGGCTGGTGGCGACGTTGCCGGCCTGGCAGGTGCTGTTCTTTCGGAGCCTGACGATCGTGATCGCCTGCGTGGCAATCGGCCGCACACGGTTGCTGACCCGGGCGGTCACCACGCCGTTGAAGGCCGGGCTGCTGCTGCGCGGCGTGGTCACGCTGGTGGCGTGGCTCTGCTACTACACCGCCGCACGATCTCTGCCGCTGGCGCAGATGCTGACGCTGTATTTCTCCTGCCCGATGATCGTCACCCTGCTGGCGGTACCGCTGTTGGGGGAGCGTATCACCCGGGCGCGTGGGACCGCGGTGCTGGTGGGGTTCGCCGGCGTCGTGCTGGCGACCAACCCGATAGACCTGCATTGGTCGCTGCCGACGTTGCTCATTCTGTCCGCCGCTGCGATGTGGGCCTACGGCATCATCCTGATGCGGCAGATCGCGCGGCGGGAAAGTTCGATGCTGCAGATGCTGTACACCAACGGGGTGTTCCTGGTGGCAACCGGCGTCGCCTGCGTGTTCACCTGGCAGATGCCCACTTGGTTCGACGCCGCATTGCTGCTGGGGATCGGCGTTGTGGGCGGACTGGCGCAATACGCCCTGTTCGAGGGCTGCCGCCACGCCCCGGCCTCGGTGATGGCAACGGTGGAATACACCGCGCTGATCTGGGCGTTCATCCTGGGATACCTGATCTGGGGCGACATTCCCGTGCCCGCCGTGTTCATGGGCGCGGCGCTGATCCTGCTGGCGGGAATGTTGCTTCTGCTGATGGAACGGCGGGCCGCACGGTTGGTGGCGGTGCCGGAGGGATGAGGCGGCGATCGCGCCCGGCCGGACGCAGCGGACCATCGCACGGGAACGAGGGCGCGGCCGTTCCGACCAAGCGCAATCCTAACACGCGTGACAATTGCCAACGTCCCGCCTTGGGCACAGTCTTGTGCATCAGCGAACAAGGAGGGCAGCACCATGCAACCGATCGTGGCGGTGATCGCGGCTGGGATGATGGGAAGCGGTGTCGGCGGACGCCTGGCCCAGGATGGCGTCGCGGTCCGCACCTCGCTGACCGGCCGCAGCGAATCCTCGGCGCGGCGTGCCAAGTCCGCCGGCATGGTTGATGCCACTGACACGCAGATCGCCGCCTGCGACATCATCCTATCGATCGTTCCCCCCGGCGAGGCGCTGGGCCTGGCCGAACGCCTCGCCCCGGCCTTGCGCGCGGCGACAAAGAAACCCGTGTACGTTGATTGCAATGCCGTGAACCCGCAGACCGTGCTGCGCATCGCCCGCGCCGTCGAGGAAACCGGCGCCACCTTCGTCGATGGCGGCATCATCGGGGGCCCGCCCGCCCCCGGCACCACTGGCACCAAGCTGTACATTTCGGGTCCGGCCGCACCGCGCGTGATGGTGCTGGGGCAACACGGGATGGACATGCGGCTGCAAGCCGGGCCGATCGGCGCCGCCTCGGCGATGAAAATGTCCTACGCCGGCATCACCAAAGGCTTCACCGCACTGGGCGCCGCCATGATGCTGGCCGCCGCACGCGCCGGCACCGCCGAGGCACTGCACGCCGAGCTGTCGGACAGCCAGAAGGCGCTGCTGGGCTGGCTGACCAAGGCGATGCCGAAGATGCATTCCAAGGCCTATCGCTGGGTTGCCGAGATGGAGGAAATTTCTGGCTTCGTCGGCGAAGACCCGGCCGCCGCCCAGTTCTTCCAAGCCGCCGCGCGTCTCTACGAACGCATCGCCGCGGATTACGAGGGCGATCGCGCCGAATGCAAGGCGCTCGACGCATTCTGTGACATGACGAAATGATCCGCGGCACCCACCGCTATCCGCCAATGGACCGCGTGGTCTACGGCGTGCCGTTCGCCGAGGCGCTGGTCGAGGACATCGATCGCACCGGTGCGCACGCGGTCTATGTGCTGGCGTCCGGCACCCTGGCCCGGCAAACCGACGTGCTAGATCAGGTGCGCGGCGCGCTGGGCAACCGTCTGGCAGGCGTGTGTACCCAGATCGGCGCGCACACCCCGCGCACCGATGTGGTGACCGCGGCAAACGAGGCCCGCGCGGTCAAGGCCGATGCACTGCTGACAGTGGGTGGCGGCTCGGTCACAGACGCCGCGAAGATGGTCGGCCTGTGCCTGGGCAACGGCGTCATCGATCCCACCCAGCTCGACGCCTTCCGCGCCCGCATCACGCCCGACGGCCGGACTGAACGTCCACCGACCAAACCGCCTGCGGTTCGATCCGTCGCGGTGCCCACCACCCTGTCGGCCGGCGAATACACTTGGTTCGCCGGCTGTACCGACACGGTACGCCACGTGAAGGAAAGCTACGGCACCGGGCTGATGATGCCACGCATGGTGGTCCTCGATCCCACAGTGACCGTGCACACGCCGGAGTGGCTCTTTCTGTCCACCGGTCTCCGCGCAGTCGATCATGCGGTGGAGAGCCTCTGCACCATCGCGCCGCAACCGGTCTGCGACGGCACCTCGCAGCACGCCTTGCGCCTGTTGAGCCGCGGCCTGCGCGCGGTGAAGCAAGATCCTACGAACCTCGAGGCGCGGCTGGATTGCCAACTCGGTTCCTGGATGTCGGTGATGGGCTCGCAGAATGGCGTGCCGATGGGCGCCAGCCACGGTATCGGCCACGTGCTGGGCGGCACCGCCGGCGTGCCGCACGGCTACACCTCCTGCGTCATGCTGCCACCGGTGCTGCGCTTCAATCTGGCCGAGACGGCGGAGCGCCAACGTTGGATCAGCGAGGCGATGGGTCGCCCCGGCATGCCGGCCGCCGATGCGGTCGCGGAATTGGTCGCCGACCTCGGCCTGCCCGGCACATTGCGCGCGGTCGATGTGAAGGAAGATCAGCTCGATCTGATCGCGAAAGAATCAATGCATGATCGCTGGCTACACACCAATCCGCGTAAGATCGCGGGGCCCGAGGTCGTGCGGCAAATCCTCGACATGGCTTGGTGAACGGTGCCCGACGACACGACCCTCCTCAGAAAACCCAGCCTGCTGATTCCTATTGTCGTTGCCTGCTCCTTCTTCATGGAGCAGCTCGACTCCACGATCATCACCACCGCCATCCCGGCAATGGCGAAAAGCCTGGATGTGGAGCCAGTGCGCCTCAGCCTGGCGATCACGAGCTACATCCTCAGCCTTGCGGTGTTCATCCCGATCAGCGGCTGGTTCGCCGACCGGTACGGCTCCCGCCGCGTGTTCTGCACCGCCATCGTGATCTTCACGACCGGCTCAGCTCTGTCGGGTTTCGCGACCAGCCTGTGGATGCTGGTGATCACGCGCGTGCTGCAAGGCATGGGCGGCGCAATGCTCAGCCCCGTCGGAAGATTGATCCTGCTGCGATCGTTTCCGAAAAGCGAGCTGGCCCGCGCCATGGCCTATGTGGCAATCCCGGCGTTGATCGGCCCTACGGTGGGGCCGGTACTGGGTGGCTTCATCACCACGTATTTCAACTGGCGCTGGATCTTCTACGTCAACATCCCGGTCGGCGTGATCGGCATCGCCCTCGCATTGCGCTACACGGAAGACTTCCGCGCTACCACGCAAAGCAGCTTCGACCTGCGCGGCTTTATCATCGTCGGCCTCGGTCTCGCGACCCTGCAGTTCGGCTTCGAGAATGTCGGGCGGCACGTGTTGCCGAACTGGATCATCGCGGTGTCATTTGCGGTCGCGGCCGTGATGCTGGCCCTCTACGGCTGGCACACGCGGGGCCATCCCAACCCGGTTCTGGATCTTGGTCTGTTCCGCCTCCGGACCTTCCGCATCGGCACACTGGCCGGTGGCGTGTGCCGCACCGGGATGAACTCGGTCCCATTCATGCTGCCGCTGTTGTTCCAGCTCGGCTTCGGCCTCAGCCCGCTGCACTCCGGCCTGCTGACCTTCGCCTCAGCGATCGGCTCGATCACGGTCCGGCCGATGTCCGCGACGTTGCTGCGCTGGCTGGGGTTCCGCCGCCTGATGTCCACCAACGCCATCATCGTCGCCTTTGTCATGGCCGGCTTCACGCTGCTGACGCCAACCACGCCATACTGGATCGTGCTGGGCTACATCATGCTGTTCGGCGTGGTGCGCACGACCCAGTTCAACACCTCCAACATGCTGGCCTATTCCGAGATTCCGCCGTCACGCCTGAGTCGCTCTACTAGCCTCGGCAGTGCGATGCAGCAGCTCAGCCTGGGCTTCGGCGTGTCGATCAGCGCCGCACTGCTCGACGCGGTGATGCCCCACAATGGCTTGCCGAGCCTGCACGACTTCCACATCGTGTTTCTCACCATGGCAGCCGTTCCGTTGGTCGCGGCAGTGGGATTCCTGCCCCTGACCGAGGCCGATGGCGTCGAGGTCAGCCGCCACCGCACGCGGACGCCACAGCCAGCGCAGTAATATCCTGTTCAATGCCCAGATGACGTGATATCCGCCGGGCAACGATCCATATGCGAAGGGACACGCCATGACGAATATTCTCGGCATCGCTGGCAGTTTGCGGAAAGGCTCCTTCAACAGTGCGGCATTGCGCGCGGCACAGGAACTGGCGCCCGCGGGCATGACGATCGAGATCTTCGATATCGGGACGATCCCGCTCTATAACGAGGACGTGAAAGCGCAGGGCTTTCCCCCGGCGGTCGCCGACCTGCGCGCGAAGATCAAGGCGGCGGACGGCCTGCTGTTGTCTACGCCGGAATACAATTATTCGACCTCCGGCGTGCTGAAGAACGTCATCGATTGGGCCTCGCGCCCGCCCGAGCACCCGTTCGACGGCAAGCCGATCGCGCTGATGGGGGCGAGTGCTGGTGCGTTGGGCACAGCGCGCGCGCAATATCACCTGCGGCACATGTTCGTCTTCCTGAACGCCCACATCCTGAACCGACCGGAGGTGTTCATCGGTGCGGCCTCCACCAAGTTCGATGCCGCAGGCAAGCTGACTGATCAGGCAACGCGCGATTTCGTCGCGGCGATGCTGCTGGCCTTCGACGCCTGGATCAAGAAACTGGGATGACGGCCTCGGTCGGCGCCTTCACGTCATGCCGTGGCGAAACCACGGCATGACGCTCGGCCCTCACCCTCGCACGGCGCGATGATACTCCCGGTTCGGCATCATATCGGTGCCGGACGCCATCCTGTTCGACAGATTGAAGAACGCGATCGTTTCGTTCAGATCGAACATATCGGACGTCGACAGCCCGACCTGCCGCAATCGCACGCGGTCCGCGTCATCGATCAGCCACGGCGTCGTGGTCATCTTCCAGGCATAGTCCAGCATCTCGCGCTGGCGCGGATCCAGCTCCGCCACGCGATAGTTCAACGCCATCATCTCGCCCAGCTCAGCATCGCCTGACAGCATGCGCACCGCCGCACCATGTGCGACCAGGCAGTAATAGCAACGATTGGCCGAGGACACGACAACGGCGATCATCTCGCGTTCCAGCTTCGACAAGCCAGACTCGGACAGCATGATCTCATTATACATCGCCATGAAGTTGCGCAGACGCTGCGGTTTCAGCGAGTACGCGCTGTAGACGTTAGGGACGAACCCCAGCTTCTCCACACACTTGCGCCAGATCGCCTGCAAGTCATCGTCCAACGTGGCTAGGTCAGGCACGCCGAGTTTGGAAATATGATCCGGTTGCGGCATGGCTCATGGCTCCTCGTGTCGTCGTCACGGCCCGGACAAGCCCGATCATGATGACAAAGGCTCTCGTCAGTCCAGCACTTCCTTGTTGATGACATTATCGCGCCGCGGTGCGCCGTCCAGGACCGACAGAATATTCTCAGCGGTCGCCACCGCCATTGCGGCCACCGCTTCAGTCGTAACACCCGCCATGTGGGGCGAAGCGATCACATTCGGCAATTGCAGCAGCGGATTGTTCGCCGGCGTTGGCTCGGCTTCAAATACATCAAGACCTGCGCCCGCGATATGGCCACTGGTCAGCGCCACATGCAGCGCCGCCTCGTCGATGATGCCCCCACGGGCAGTGTTGACGATGCAGGCACCCGGCTTCATGCGCGCGAACCGCGCCGCGTTGAACAGGCCCACCGTCTCGGGCGTCTTGGGACAATGCACGGTGACGAAATCTGCCCGCGGCAGTGCCGCATCCAAATCCATTACCTTCTCGCATCCCGCGGCACGAATGACCTCCGCGCCGACATACGGGTCATACACCTGCACCGACATGTCGAACGCAAGGCAGCGCCGAGCGGATCGCGTGCCTATACGGCCGAAACCGACAATCAACACCGTCTTGCCGGACAGCTCTATCGGCAACCCGCCATGACGCTCCAGCCACTTGCCATCGCGCACCAAGGAATCCAGCGCGTGATTGCGCTTGGCCAATGCGATGATCAGGTGGAACGCCTGTTCGGCAACGCTGGTGGAATTCGCGGTCCCTGCTGTCATCAATGGGACACGTCGCGCGGTCAGCGCGGGAACCTCGACCGCGTCGTAGCCCACACCGATCCGTGCCACCACCTGCATCAGCCGCGACGCTTCCATCTCGGTCTGCTTATAGGGCGTGCCGGACAAGGCAATGCCAGACGTATCGGCCAGGATCGGCAGCAGCTCCGCCTGCTTGATGTTGGCGGAATACACCACGGTGTCGATATCATCGCGTGCCAGCAGCACATCCTTGCCCTGCTGACCCATCGTATGCGGGATCAGAACCTTCTTGCGATTGGTCGCCATGATGCGCGTGTATCCTAGAGCTTGCGTTGCAGGGCGGCGACATAGCCGCGGTTGTGGGTCGGCGCCAGCATGACCTCGTTCATCACCACGTGTTTCGGCAGGCACGCGATGTAGCGGATCAAGTCGCCACAATCACTCGCCTGCACCATGCGCGCGCGCTCTTCCGGACCAACCGGATTGGGGCGCTTGTCGAGAATGGGTGTCGCGACCTCGCCCGGCAGGAACACGCTCGAGCGGATGTTATTCACGCACTCTTCCATGTTGATCGAATGGCTCATCGCTACCACACCATGTTTCGCCGCCGTGTAGATTGGGCCGGAGAATCCACCGATGAAACGCCCGGCCATCGAGGCAGTATGGATCAACAGGCCATCCTGCTGCGCCCGCATGAACGGCAGTGCGACTGTCACGCAATACAGCGCCGCGGACAGATTGCCATGCACCAGCTCATCGATGCCCGCCGGCGTGAGTTTGTTCCAATGCCGGTCCGTGATGTTCAGACCGGCGTTATTCACCAGGATATCCAGCCGGCCCAACGTGTCCTTGATATAGCTGCCAACCTTCAACACCTGCGGCGATTGCATCAGATCGGCCGGCTGCACATGCGCGCTGGCCCCCGTCGCATTCGATCCCGCGCGAATGCGCTCGGCGACGCTCTCGAGCGGCGTCGGTCGGCGCCCGCTCAGCACGAGCGTGGCGCCTTCTTCCGCCAGCGCCAACGCCGCGGCCTCGCCAATGCCGGTGCCTGCGCCAGTAACCCAGGCAACCTTTCCGGTGAGCTTACCCATGAGCGTTTCCCCTGCGGTTCGTCTGGAGACATTCAAGGTGGTTGGCGGACCGCGTGCAAGGGCTGGCCCGTTCCCCCGCCATGGCCTTGCGTGGCACGACCGTGCAAGGCATATCGACCGGCGGAGAAACGCTATGAGACTCATTCACTGGCTGGCCCTGGTGCCCTTCGTGGGCATGCTGGCTGGGCCGATCGTGCACAACGACCTGCATCCGCTGATCCTTGGCATGCCTTTCCCGCTCGGCTGGGTCACAGTCTGGGTCGTGTTGACGGCTATCATCATGGCAATTGTCTACATGCTGGATCCGGCCAATCGGGACGACGCGCCATGAACAGCGCCCTTGTTCTGATCGGATTTGCCGCCCTGGTCGCGTTGTTGCTCGGCATCGCAGCGCGCAGGGGCAAGAAGATGGGGATGGAGCAGTGGGCCGTCGGCGGTCGCGGCTTCGGCTGGATCTTCGTCTTCCTGCTGCTCGCCGGTGAGATCTACACCACCTTCACCTTCCTCGGCGCTTCGGGCTTCGCCTATGGGCTCGGTGCACCGGCGTACTACATCATCGCCTACGGCACGCTCGCCTATATCATTGCCTATTTTATGCTGCCGCCGATCTGGCGCTACGCCCGCGACCACGCGCTACATTCGCAGCCCGATTTCTTTATCCGCAAATACAACAGTCAAGCCCTGGGTGCACTGGTGTCGCTGGTCGATCTCATCGCCCTGATTCCCTATCTCGTCCTCCAGCTCACCGGCCTCGGCATCATCGTCGTTGCCGCCGGCTATGGCGCGGTGTCGAAGGATGTCGCGGTCTGGATCGGCGCCGCTATCGTAACAGTCTACGTAATGGTCTCCGGTATCCATGGCTCCGCCTGGACCTCGGTGGTGAAGGACATCCTGATCCTGGTCGTCGTGCTGTTTCTTGGCATCTATCTGCCGGTGACGTTGTACGGCGGTATCGGACCGATGTTCGAGAAGATCGACGCGGCCAAGCCGGGCTTCCTCGTCTTCGCCGCCAGCGGGCAGAGCGTCGCGTGGTTCGTCTCCACCGTGTTGCTGACCGCGGTCGGCTTCTTCATGTGGCCGCATTCCTTCGTCGCCTGTTACACGGCCAAAGACGAACGCGTGTTCCGCCGCAACGCGATCGTGCTGCCGATCTATCAGCTCGTGCTATTGTTCGTGTTCTTCGTCGGCTTCGCCGCAGTGTTGCAGGTGCCCGGCCTGAAAGGCGCCGACACCAACTTGGCGCTGTTCAAACTGGTAACCCAGCAGTTCTCACCCGCCGTCGTGGGCATTATCGGCGCGGCCGGCGTGTTCACCGCCCTGGTGCCCGGATCACTGATCACAATGACCGCGGCCATGCTGCTGGCGAAGAACGTGGCGGGGCTGGTGCGACCCAATGCGACCGATGCCCAGCATGTCGGGCTGGCGAAACTTCTCGTTCCGGTCGTGATGCTGGTGGCGGTTTACTTCACCCTGACCGGTAGCGCGACGATCGTCGCGATGCTGCTGCTGGGCTACAGCTTCGTCACGCAACTGTTCCCGGCCGTCATTGCCAGCCTCACGCCACGCAATCCGGCGACGGCCGTTGGCGTGTTCGCGGGCATCCTCGTCGGCGTGGCGGTGACCGCAATACTGACCTTCACCAAGACCACGGTCGGATCACTGTTCCCCGAGCTGCCAGAGGTGGTGCGCGACCTGAATGTCGGCATCATCGCGCTGGTGGCGAATGTGGTCGTGATGGTCGGGGTCAGCGCGGTGACACGATCGGGTGTGGAAGCGGCGCGCGCCTAACACGCGCGCCGCATCCCACCGTCATTTGCAGGGGTAACGTTCGGTCAAATACTGGAACAATCCGCTGGTCGCGTCTGCCGAGGCATGGGCCGGCAGCGCGCGCACCCAGTCGGAGAATTCGTGCAGCGTGACCTCGCGCTTGGTGCTCGGCGGAATGCAGAACGGCTTCGTCGCGCCGGCATGTCGGAACTCCACGTCGACCGCACCCTGCGCGAAACCTGAGCAATAGTTCAGCCGTGCTTGCCCGGCCGGTGAACGCGGGTCGGCACTGCACAGCGCGGCCAGATCTCCCGCGGTTCGGACGTGTAAACTGACCGCCTGGGCCTGCGCAACGCACGTGGTAAGCGGCATGGCCAGCAATACGGCGGCGCTCAGCAGGATCGGAAGTTTCATGCGATGCCTCCAGTCAACATGCCTCACAATACCCGTCAATCCACCGCGCCGTAAGGGCGCACCGCACCTCTCACGCCCCGTTCAAATCGGCAAACTTGCGCCCGGACGCCACCAGCTCCCGCAGCAGCGGCGCCGGCTCCCAACCGACCCCATCGCGCGCCTGCATCGCCGCCACGCGCTGCAACACCACATCGAGCCCAATCGCGTCCGCCTCATGCATCGGCCCACCGCGCCACGCGGGATAGCCGTAGCCATGCACCAGCACGACGTCGATATCTGATGGCCGCGCCGCGATCCCCTCACTCAGAATCCGCGCGCCCTCATTCACCATCGCCGCGTGCACACTCTGCTGGATGTCCGCTGCCGCGATCGGCTTACGGACGATGCTCCGCGCCGCCGCCGCGCGCAGGATCAGCGCTTCCACCTTCGGGTTTGGCAGCCGCTTGCCGTCCCTGTGGACGTAGTAACCAGTGCCGGTCTTCTGGCCGTAATCCCCACCCTCGCAGATCCAGTCATACACAGGCGAATACCGCTCGCGGGGATCGCGTGTCGGCGCGCGCCGCTTGCGCATCATCCAGTCGATATCCAGCCCGGCCATGTCGAGCACCGCGAATGGCCCCATCGCAAAGCCATAGGCTTCAAGCGCCGCATCCACCTCGGCCGGCAGCGCGCCATCTTCCAGCGCGTACTCGCACTGCAATCGCCAACGATAGAACAAGCGATTGCCAATGAACCCGTCACACACACCGGCCACGACCGCGACCTTGCGCAGTCGACGTCCCAACACCAGACCCGTCGCCACTGCCTCCGGCAACGCGCGCCGCGTGCGCACCAACTCCAGCAGCCGCATCACATGCGCGGGGCTGAAGAAGTGTGTGCCGATCACCCGCTCTGGTGCATCCACCTCAGCCGCCAGCAGATCGATATCGAGATAAGACGTGTTCGACGCCAGCACCGTGTCGCGCCGCACCACGCCGGACAGCGCGCGGAACACTTTCCGCTTTTCGCCCAGGTCCTCGATCACCGCCTCGATCACCAGATCGACGTCGCGCAAGGCGCGTAGCTCGGTGCGATAGACGACGCGATTGCGCCGCTCGGTGTGCGTCTGCAGATTGAGCCGCCCGCTTTTCAGCTGCCGGTCATAGACCCCCCGCACCCGCGCCTCGGCCGCATTGGCCGCCTGTTCGGTGACCTCGACCAGGGTCACTTCCAACCCCGCATCGGCCAAGGCCACCGCGATGCCGGAGCCCATCGTGCCACCGCCCACCACACCAACACGACGGATCGGCCAAGGCGTCGCGCCTTGCGGCATGCGCGATGCCGCACGCTCCGCCCGAAACAAATGGCGCAGCGCGCGCGACTGTGGACTGGTGCGCAGGTCCTGATTGATCGCCGCCTCGATCGCCATGCCCTCGGCCAGCGGACGCTGCAGCGCGGCCTCAATTGCCTCGATCGCACATAACGGCGCGACCGCGCCACGTGCCCGACGTTTCACCGCCGCAACCGCAATCTCGAACGCCGCACGATCGTACTCGGGCACCGCACGGTCCGCCACACGCGGAAGATGCCCGCCCTCGGCCATATGCCGCGCCCGCGCCACGGCGGATCGGCGCAGGTCGGTGGCAACCTCGTCGACCAGACCCAGTGTCATCGCCTCGTCAGCCGACACGTGCCGCCCGGTCGTGATCATATCCAACGCCACCAGCGGCCCAACCAGCCGCGGCAGGCGCTGCGTACCGCCGGCTCCGGGGATGATGCCAATGCGCACCTCGGGCAGCCCGACAAATGCGTCCGGTGCGATCACTCGCGCGTGACAGGCCAACGCCAATTCAAACCCGCCACCCAGCGCCGTACCGTGGATCGCCGCCACCACCGGCTTGGGCGACTCGTCGATCGCGCGGGCCACATCCTGCGTGGTCACCTCAGCCGCGCCTTTATCGAACTCACGGATGTCAGCGCCGGCCACGAACGTGCGGCCCTCGGCAGCAATCACCACGGCATGCAACCCAGGATCGGCATCCACTTGCGCCAGCACCGCGAGCAACCCTTGGCGCACCGGCTGCGACAGCACGTTTACTGGCGGATGATCCACCACGATCACCCCGACATCACCCACGCGTTCGAGACGCACCATGCCTTTATCCATTGGCATTCCCCGCCTGTCGCGCCACAACCCTAGAGCGAATTGGCATGAGGCGGAACTGATCCACCGCAAAGCCGTGCTTTCGCCCCACCAGCCGGCCCGCTACCTTCGTCAGCGGAGGAACGGGCATCGCGCCCGTCCAGAAAGCAACATGCGAGGTCCATCATGGATGCCGAGCGAGTCGCAAAGATGGGGCGCCCAAAGGGGCTGCCCTTCCGCATCAACAAGATCGGCCACGTCGTGCTGCATGTGCACGACATCGAGCGCTCGACCCAGTTCTACACCGAGGTCCTGGGGTTCAAGATTTCCGATATCTACGCCAACAACGAGCTGCCGGGTGGCGCAGTGTTCCTGCGCTGCAACGCCGACCACCACGGCATCGCGCTGTTCCAGGCCAAGGGCGGTCCAGTGCCTGGCCAGGGCATGAATCACGTGGCGTTCGAGCTCTCCACCCTCGACGAACTCGTGCGTGCGCGCGAACACTTGCGCAAGCACGATGTCACCATCGATTTCCACGGCCGCCGCCGCGCCGGCGTCCAACTCGCGGTGGAGTTCCGCGACCCGGACGGGCACCGCCTCGAGCTCTATTGGGGTCTCGACCAGTTCGGCTTCGACGACCGCGCTCGCCCGCCGGAGGAATGGAAAGGCGCCTCCAGCCTGGAACAGGCTATCGCCGACCCCGTAAAGGGCCAGGACACCAGCCTGGCGGACCCGTCGGTGCTACACACCTGACCAGCCGGTCCCACGCGGCGTTCTGTCGCTGGTAACCTTCGCGTGCTAAGCGAGGGGGATGAGCTATTGGGGTAAGGTGATCGGTGGCGTCACCGGCTTCGCTATGGGCGGGCCGCTCGGCGCGGTCGTGGGGGCGGCATTGGGCCATGCCGCCGACACCGGCGCCATCCCCAATATGCGCCTGCCATTTGGCGCCGCCCCGCCGGGAATGGGCTGGAGTCCCGCGCGCGTGGCGGCGCTGCTGGGCCGCAAGGATCAGTTGTTCGCGATCAGCGTCGTGGTGCTGTCCGCGAAGCTGGCAAAGTGCGATGGCGCAGTGAAGCGAGCCGAGATCGACGCGTTCAAGCGCAGCTTCCGCATCCCCCCGCAATCGGTCCATGACATCGGCCGGTTGTTCGACCAGGCGCGCGACAGCACCGACGGGTTCGAGGCCTATGCCGATCAGCTCGGGGAGGCATTCACCGACAATCGCGGCATGCTGGAAGACGTGCTGGCGTCGCTGTTCGCCATTGCCCGCGCGGACGGGCCGCTCAATCAGGCCGAGCACGCGTTTTTGTCGCGCGTCCATCGCGGGTTTGAACTGGACCAGGTTGCTTGGGATCATGCGCGCGGGGCCGCGCCGCGCCCACCGGCGAGCGATGCGCCGGATCCCTACGGCGTGCTGGGTGTGACGCGCGGTATGAACCACGAGGATTTGCGTGCCGCTTGGAAGCAATTGATGCGGGAGAACCATCCCGACAGCCTGGCCGCGCGCGGCGTGCCTGCGGAATTCATTGCGCGGGCGAGCGATAAGGTGGCACGCATCAACGCTGCCTGGGACCAGATCAAGCGCGAGCGTGGTTTGTGACGCTGTCGATCCGGGAATTGCTGAGCCCCAATCAGGACGATCGCCCGGGCGGCATGCCGATCGACACGCTGATCCTGCACTATACCGGGATGCAGAGTGCGGACGCCGCCATCGCGCGGCTGCGTGATCCGGAGGCCAAGGTGTCCTCGCATTACGTTGTGGACGAGGATGGTGCCATCCTACGTCTGGTGCCGGAAGAGCGCCGTGCCTATCACGCCGGGATATCGTCCTGGCGCGGCAACAACGAGCTGAACGGGCGCTCGATCGGTATCGAGATCGTCAACCCAGGGCACGAGTGGGGATACCGCGATTTTCCGGCGGTGCAGTTGGCCGCAGTGCGCGATCTATGCCTGTCGATCCTCTCGCGGCATGCGATCCCAGCCCGGAACATCGTCGCGCACAGCGATGTGGCGCCGGACCGCAAGGAAGACCCAGGCGAGAAGTTCGACTGGGAGCAGTTGGCGAAGAACGGTGTGGGGCTATGGCCGTTCGATGTGCCAGATCTCCGCAATACAGGCGAAGTGCGCGATGCGCTTGGGTTGCGTTTGGTGCGCGCTGCACTGATCGAGATCGGCTACCGCGTGGCCCCCGAGGGCGCACTGGATCCAGCATTGGCGACGGTCCTGCGGGCGTTCCAACGTCATTGGCGCCCGGAGGCCGTGACCGGCCACGCCGACGCCGGAACATTGGCACGCCTGTCTGGCGTTGCGCGCCTGGTGGGGTGCTGACCCGTGGCGGTGTTCCGTCTCGGCCTGGTTGGCGCCGGGCGCATGGGCCAGACCCATCTGCGCGCCCTTCAGACCAGTTTTCGCGCGCGCGTGGTTGCGGTCACCGAGCCCGTTGCCGCGACACGACACGCGCTGGATGCGCCTGGCGTGACAGTGCATGCCGAGCTGGATGCGATGCTGGACGCAGGCGGACTGGATGGTGTGCTGGTGGCCGCCCCCAGCGATCGACATCTGGCGCTGGTGGAGCGATTGGCCGCCGCGGGACTACCCATCCTGTGCGAGAAGCCCTGCGGTGTGACCGCCGAACAGGCGCGCGCGGCGTCGCGGATCGCAAGCGCATCTGGTGTGGCCTTGCAGGTCGCGTACTGGCGGCGCTTCGTGCCAGCGCTGCAAAGCCTACGGCGGCGAATGCTGAACGGCGACATGGGTGGGCTGTATTTCGTCACCTGCCATCAATGGGACGCTACGCCACCGTCCGTATCATTCCGTGCTTGCAGCGGCGGCATTTTCGTCGATATGGGCGTGCACGAGTTCGACCAGTTGCGCTGGTTGACTGGGCAGGAGATCACTGCCGTGCACACGATCGCCAGTAAGGTGCCGGGTGAGGACAAAGTACCCGGTGACGCCGAGAGCGCGCAGGCACTGTGTGCGTTGAGCGCGGGCAGCAGCGGGCTGGTCGCCCTCGGCCGCCGCTTCCCCGTAGGGGACATCTGTCAGGTGCAGGTGTTTGGTACCGCGGACGCCGAGGACTGCCGGTTCCTGGGTCCGCCCGATGCCGATGCGGTCGTCCAGCACGCTTTGCGCGCACAAGCCGAAGGCTTCATCGATCTGTTGGAAACCAGGCTGGCCCCCGGTGCCACAGCTGTCGATGCGGTAGCCGCGCTGGAAGCGGCAGAACAGGCGTCACGCGTGTTCGCCGAAGCCAAATAAAGGATTCGGACCGATGGCGGTCGAGATTGGTATCAATCCCATCACCTGGACCAACGACGACATGCCGGAACTTGGCGGCGATATTCCGCTGGCGACATGTCTGATGGAGACGCGGCAGGCCGGATTCGCTGGCACCGAGCTGGGCGGCAAGTTTCCCCGCCGCAGCGCAGAGCTGGGTCCGATCCTGTCGGCTCGTGGATTGAAGCTGGTCTCCGGCTGGTATGATGGGCGCATCCTGCTGCACGATGTGGATGTCGAGTTCGATGCCGTATTGCCGCATCTCACGCTGCTGCGGGACCTGGGGTGCAAGTATGTGGTCTACGCGGATACGTCACGCCGCGGTGACGACCTGTTCGAGCCAATTTCGCGGCGCCCACGCCTGGACGATACGGCGTGGCCGGCTTACGGGCGCAAGCTGACCGCGCTTGCGGAGCGCATGGCGGCGTTCGGTGTCCGCATGGCGTTCCATCATCATATTGGCACCATCGTGCAGACCGGCCTGGAAATGGACCGCCTGATGGCGACGACAGGTGAGGCCGTCGGGCTGCTATTCGATTCCGGCCACTGTCTCTTTGCTGGCGCTGATCCGCTGGCAGTGCTGCAGCGCCATCTGTCGCGAGTCGTGCACGTGCATTGCAAGGATGCGCGACGCGAGGTTCTGGAGCACGCCATCGCTACCGATCAGAGCTTCATGCACGCCGTGCTCGACGGCGTGTTCACTGTGCCGGGCGATGGTTGCATCGATTTCGCCGCACTGCTGCGCATCTTGCGCGCACACGACTACGCTGGATGGCTCGTGGTCGAAGCCGAGCAGGATCCGCGCATCGCGCATCCCCTGACCTACGCGCGCTTGGGGTATCGCAACCTGCGCGATGCCGCAATCGCCGCGGGCTTCACGGTCAGTGAGACCTCGCCTACTGCAATGTGAGTCCCTCTGGCCGGATCAGGCCGTCGGGCACCGGCGTGAAGCCCTTCAATCGATCCGAGTGCGCATAGAGCCAGGTCGTGTGGAACAGGAAGATCAGCGGCCGGTCGGCCAGATAGATCGACGCGGCCTGGCGGTACAGCTCTTGCCGCCGTGTCGGCTCGGTCGCGGCCCGCGCCTGGTTCAGCGCATCGTCAAATTTCGGGTTGCAGTACTTACCCCAGTTCTGGAAGCCATCACACGCCAGAAACTGCACGATATTGAAATCGGGATCGGAACGTCCGCTCCAGATGACCAGCCCCGCCTGATAATCGCCGCCGTTCATCGCCTGAATATGCGCATTGGTTTCCGCGGCGGTGAGCTTGATCACGATCCCCGCCTCGCCAGCCATCGCTTGCAGCACTTCACCGATCTGTCGATCCGTCGGGGAATTCAACACCCGCAGTGTAAAGCTCGGATGCTCGACACCTGCCTGCTTCAGCAGCGCCTTGGCCTTGGCAAGATCACGTGGCGGCACAGGGAAATTGCCGTTGAAATACGGGCTGGTGGGCAGCTCGGCCTGATTATCGGGCACGAACTGACCACCCGTCACAACCTGGTTCAGCGCCGTGCGATCGATTGCTGCCTCCAGCGCGGTACGCACGCGCGGATCGCGCCCGATCGGCGTATCTGCCGCAGGTCCATGCGCGACATTGAAGGCAATCGCTTCGTAGCCAAGCGATCTCGCACTGGCCAAACGCAGCTTGGGATCTGCCCTCACCTTCGCCACGTCCGTTGGCGCCAGCTCCTCCAGCATGTCGAGCTGCCCGGTTTGCAGATTCACCAGACGTACCGTCGAATCCGTGGTGGGACGGAACACGATGCGATCGAGGTGAATTGCGCTGGCATTCCAGTACCCGGGAAAGCGATCCAGCACGATGCGATCCTGTGCAACACGCTCGGTGAAGCGGAATGGCCCCGCGCAGACGGGCGCGGTCGCAAAATCCTTGCCCAACCGCGCAAGCGCCTTTGGTGACGCCATCATGCCCGCACGGTCAGACAGCACCGCGATCAGTGGCGCGTAAGGCTGCGACAGCACCAGGCGAACGGTTTTCGGATCGATCACCTCGACCGCCGAGACCGGACGCAGCTCGGACTTGCGCGAACTTTCGGGTGCGGTGCGGTAGCGCTCGATGTTCACCTTGACCGCGTCGGCATTGAACGGTTCGCCATCTTGGAACTGCACACCCTGACGCAAAGTCAACGTCAGCGCCTTGCCGTCGGCCGACCAGGTCCATGCGGTGGCGAGCTGCGGGACGAATTGCAGCGTCGGGCTGATGTCGATCAGCTTGTCGCACATGCTCGCGAAGACGATACGCCCAGCCAGAGTTCCACCCCGCGCTGGATCGAGGGCGTCGGGGTCATCCTGCATGCCAATCCGCAAAGTGCCGTTGGCATAGGCGGCACCGGCAAATAGCAGCAGCATCGCGGCGAAGGCAGCAAGGCGTTTGGGCTGCATCTTTTCCTCCAACACACGGCGTGCATTGCAACGAGTTTGCGTGGCCTTGAGGTTGTCTTCAATCCCCGCCGCCACGCAGACTTGATCTTGGCAGGAAGCGAGGTCCAACCTGCGCGTGGAACGCAAGCGGGGACGGACGGCATGGCACTGAAAGATCGCACTCCATTCGGCATTTCGTTGCCGCACCGCTCACCCGACACGATCGGCATGCAGGCGGTGCACGACGTCGCGCAGCGGGCCGAGGCACTCGGTTTCCGCGATCTGTGGGTGACTGAGAACACACTCGATCACGTCACCTGCTTCGATCCTGTCGTGATACTGACCTACGCGGCAGCGGTGACGCAGAAGATCCGGCTCGGCGCATCCGTGGTGGTTCTAGCGATCCACAGCCCGCTGATGGTCGCGCACCAATGGGCGACACTGGACTATGTCAGCAATGGACGCGCCATCCTCGGCGTCGGCCTGGGGCGCGAGCACCACTACCAGCAGTTCGACGTGCCTGAGGCGGGCCGCGTGCGCCGCTTCCGCGAGGAAGTGGAGCTGATCAAGGCCCTGTGGACCCAGCCGACGGTCGACTACCACGGCACCTTTTACCAGTTGAGCGGCGGAACGATGTCGCCGAAGCCGGTGCAAAATCCGCATGTGCCGATCTGGATGGGGGTCGGTCATCCGAACGCTGTGCGTCGTGCCGCATCACTCGCCGACGGGTGGATGGGATCGGGCGGGTCAAGCATTGCGGAGTTCGCACGATCGGTGCCGATCTTGCACGCAGCGTTGGAGACGGCCGGTCGGAATCCAGCGACCTTCCCAACCTCGAAACGGATCTTCATGGCGGTCGACGAGCGCCCCGAAGTGGCACGCGCGGAGCTGCATCGTTGGTTCACCGAGGTCTATCACAATCCGGCCGGCACCGACGCTTCAGGGATCCATGGTACGCCGGAACAGGTCCGCGAAAAGCTGGAGGAGGTCATTGCGATGGGCGCCAACCACCTGCTGCTGAATCCGGTGTCTCGCTTCGTCGAACAGACACAGGCCTTAGCCGAGATTGTCGGCCTGACCTGACCGATCTGTCGTTGCGAGAAGCGGCGTGACGAAGCAATCTCGTGCAACAAGGCACACGTCTGAGCAATGTGCTCCGCCGCCCTACCCAACAGGTGCGGGCGGCTTCGTATAATCCGTGTCCGACACTTTCTCCAACCACACGGTCCCTGCCCCGGCCTCGGTGATCTCCGACATCGCCAGATGCGCAAACAGCCGGTCCGGCGCGGCTCCGTGCCAATGCCGCACATCGGGCGGGATAATCACGGTGTCGCCCGGGTGCAGCTCCTGCACCCTCTCACCGTCGCGTTGCACGCGCCCAACCCC
>DATHNE010000215.1:0-11303 GCA_035486355.1 Acetobacteraceae bacterium | reverse complement strand
TTTTGGTCATCCTGCCCGACATTTTGTGTCGACCGACCAAGCGCAGCATTCGGGGAACTCCGCCGATCTAACCTCTGGCAGCATGCCAGACATCCCGATCCGAACGGCTAGGCCGGAGGCTTCCGCCACCGGCTGCGACAGGACGATCCCGCCGCCGCCCGCTTTCACCCATCGCTGGGTCGGTTCGGGCATTCCCTGCCCTACCGCAATCTCAATTCCGCGCCGCCGGATGTTCACGGCGGCATTGTGGTCGCGGTTATGCAACACACCGCAACCATCGCAGGCCCAGGCCTCCCGCGATCCGATCGTCTGCACGGCCAAGCAGGCCGAACACGTCTTCGAGGACGGACAGAACCGGCCGACCTCAATCAGCGTCCGGCCGCTCCAGTCCGCCTTGTAGTCAAGCTGGCGCAGCACTTCGCCCAAACCAACGTCGGCCAGTTCGCGCGCCACACGGCCCTGCATCATGCCCTTCACATGCAAGTCCTCGACGCAGATCACCTCGGCCGCGTTGACAATCGCCCGCGTCAGTTGGTGCGCGTGGTTCCGCCTGATGCCGGCGATCCGCCGATGCGTGCGCCCGACTGCGGCGATCTTGCGGGTGCGACTGGTGCTCCGCTTCTTCGATCGTGCCACCGCCCGTTGCCGACGGCACAGACGCTTCAGCGCCTTGGGGAGTGGCTTCGGCGCTGCAACCTGCTCACACAGCGCCAGTCCGGCATCGATCGTCGCTCCGGCATCGATCGTCGCGAGTGCCCGGCTGCCAAGGTCGATGCCGACGGCCGCAACGGTTGCTGCTGGCGGCGTTGCCACCTCGGCTTCGAATTGGATTGCGCAGACCCAGCCGGGGCCTTCCTCGCGCATCACAGAGCCGAGTATCTTTCCGCTTGGTACACGGCCGCAGCGGAACCAGACCAAGCCGAGTTTCGGCAGCCTCACCTTGTTGCCGACGACCTCGATCTGCTGGTTCGTGACATAGAAGCGGTCGGCGTTGTCACGGTAGGATTTGAACCGAGGGAAGCCACGGCCAAGCCGAAAGCAGTTCTTCAACGCGACGTCCAGATTGTGCGTCATTCGTTGCAACGATGCCGTCGGCGCGTCGCACAGCCATTGCAGACCGGGTCGCTTCTTGAGCGCCGGCAACATGGCCTGCATCTCGCGATGGAAGATGAACGTCTTGTCGGCTTCGTAGCGCGCCTTGTTCGCCGCCAGCATGTGATTCTATACCCATCGCATCGCGCCGCCGAACTGGCGCATCAGCTCGGCTTGCGTCTTGTTCGGATAGAGCTTCAGGACGATGGCTTGAGCCTGGATCACGCGAACACTGTCTTGAGCGGGAGCCGCCCGGCCTTGCGGCGCTTCGACGGCTTCCGTTCCGGCGCTGGCTGAGGGTCCGCAAACAGCGGGACTGGCGCCGGCGTCTCCGGCCGGTTCGTACCGCGAGGCTTGCCGCCCATTGAGGTTTCGTCCAGTTCGACGATGCCGCGTAGCGGAGCGGGATGGCTGTCCATCATGGCGCGGATGCGGTGCGCCAGATGCCATGTCGTGCGGTATTGCAGGCCGAGCAGGCCGGCCAGCTTCAGCGACGAAAGACCCTTGCTTGACGTGGTGCTTGACGTGGCGATCAGGTAGCTCGCGATGATCCAGATCGAGGCTGGCAGATGCGTCTTGTGCATCGCTGTGCCGGAGGTGACGGAGAAGCTCTTGCCGCAATCCAGGCAAGCAAATTGGCCGGGCCGGGCCGGGCCTTGAGCCTTGAGGCGTGGCCGATCACGCCGCAATGCGGGCAGCTCGGTCCAGCAGGCCAGCGCGCACGCTCAAGGAATGCAAGGCACTTTTCCTCATCGGAGAAGCGCGCCTGCAAGGCGACAAGGCTGAGTGGGTCGCCTCCTGGTCTCATGGTCACAACATACGGGATTTCAGGACTTAAAGCAATAGTCCCGCCCGACGATTACGTGCCACGCGTTTCGCAGGCGCGAGTTGCAAACACCGTCGCGCCCGACCGATCCAACAGGGTGTGCTGCCGACCGCGCAATCTACTTGCCGACCAGACCACGCAGCCCGCGCAGCGCAAGGTAGTAGCCCTCCACCCCGAACCCGACCACGGCGCCGCGGCTGACCGCGATCGTGTCAGACGCCGGACCGCGGCGCATTGGGTTGGAGATGTGCACCTCGATCGTCGGGAACTTCACCTGGCCGATCGCGGCGGTCAGCGCAGGATAGCCGCGCGAGAAGCCGGCGGGATTGAAGATCGCAGCATCGAAGCCTTCGTCGTTGGCGGCGTAGAGACGGTTCACCACCTCGCCCTCGATGTTGGAATGGAAGATCTCGATCTCCACCCCCAATTCTGCCGCGTATTTGCGGATATGCGCGTCATATTCAGGTAACGTCATGGAACCGAAGATCTCAGTCTGCACCTTTCCACGCATGTTCATGCCAGCGCCATGGATGATCAGGATTGTGGGCATGCGGCGGTTCCTTATTGCGATGGGATCGTTGTATCAATTGTCAATTGCGAAGAGCACAGCGACGAGACAAATTCGTACCAGCGTGACACCGAGGCTGGTGCGCCCGTGGATCGAGATCGCTTCGTCGCTGCGCGCCTCGCAGTCGGCTAGGCCGCCACGCTCAGACGCGGCGGGCTTTTCAGGGTCTGATAAATCACGCAATAGCGCTCGGCGGTCTCGATCAGCCGCGCGCGCTTGGCGTCGTCAATATCGGCGTCGACCTCGAAGCGCAGCGTCACCTCGGTCAACCCCACCGGCACGACGCGATCGACGCCGAGCGTGCCCCGCGCATCCCACACACCTTCGGCGATCACCTTGCCCGATCGCAGTGTGATGCCCATCGCCGTGGCCACGGCACGCAGCGTGACGCCGGCACAGGCCACCAGCGCCTCCAACAGCATATCGGCCGAGCAAGCCTGCGACCCATCACCCCCGGTGGCCGGATGCAACCCGGCCACGATCGTGTGACGCCAAGTGGCGATACTGCAGGCGACCGTTTCGGCATCCAGCACCGCCTCGGCCCGCGCCAGCACGCGCGCGGCGTCCGGCGTCTCGCGATAGCGCTGCTTCAATGGCGCTTGCAGCGCGCGCAGTTCAGCGGCATTCATGGTATCGCTCCTTCGCGGTTCCCCCTGGTCTGTAGGCAGCGGCCCCATTGCGGTCAACGATCTCGGCGTCTCCGCGCCGCTCAATCAATCCGGCACCGTATATTACTTGCACATTGCGGATACATGACATGTTCTTGACTTACTTAGATATTCGACAGCTTGAAAAGCACATTGTAAGGGTAAGGTAAGCCCAGTAACACCACCCGTGCTATGCAGCCTGCGCACCCCGAGTCGCGAGCGGTGATGGTGCGCAAACGCGTCCCAGCCCGCTCGGACCGGTGTGACCCGGCCCGTTCTCGACGGAGGTTTCCAGCATGGCGGACGGATACGGAGCACTCCTCAGCCTCCCGCGTGCCGACGATCGGCTGGCGGTGCGGACGCTGTTCCTCTCCGACCTGCATCTCGGCACCCGCGACTGCCAGGCCCAGCGCCTGCTGGCGCTGCTCGAGCAATGCGATGCCGATCAGCTCTACCTGGTCGGTGACGTGGTCGACGGTTGGCGGCTCAAGGCACGCTGGTACTGGCCGGCGTCCCATGACGCGATCGTGCGCTGCCTGTTGCGCAAGCAGCAGACGGGAACCGGCATCCGCTACATCCCCGGCAACCACGACGAGTTCCTGCGTCATTCCGTCGGCCTGCAGCTCGGCGGCATCGAAGTCGTGAACGACGCGGTCCATCATGGCGTGGATGGGCGGCGATACCTGGTGGTGCACGGTGACACATTCGATCCGGTGGTGCGGCGGATGCGCCGGTTGAGCGCGCTGGGCATCTGGGTCTATGCGGCGGCCGTGCTGACCAATGATGCGGTGCTGCGCTGGCGGCGCCGCGTCGGGCGCGGCAAGACCGGCCGCAGCGCGGAGGATATCGCCGCGTTCGAACGCGCACTGGCGGCGGAAGCCCAACGGCGAGAGCTGCACGGCGTGGTGTGCGGCCACATCCACCACCCTGCCCTGCACGACCATCTGGGCGTGCGTTACATCAACACCGGCGACTGGGTCGATGCCTGCACCGCGGTGGTGGAACATCACGACGGCGCGTTCGAGTTGTTGCGCTGGCCGTTCGACATCGGTGCGCGCGTGCAATCGCGTGTTGCCATGGCGGCGCGGGCCTGACGCACATGGAAGCACTGCAACACGCTGTCGCAGTCTACGGCTACGTCGCGCTGCTCCCGCTGGCGGTCATCGAGGGACCGGCGGTCACCGTCTTCGCGGCCTTTCTGGCAGCGCAAGGATTGCTGGACGTCGGTGTGGTCTATGCCGTGGTGGTACTGGGAGATCTGCTGGGCGACGTGCTGTATTACGTGGCCGGGCGGTTCCTGCTGCAACGACTGGTCACCTGGCACAGGGCGTGGGCGACGCGGCTGCGCCATCGCGTCGGCGTGCTGGCACAGCGGGTCCGGGCGCGCGCCGGCGCGATGTTGCTGTTTGGCAAGCTGACCCATTCCGCCGGCTTCGCGGTGCTGCTGGCAGCCGGCGCGGCGCATGTGCCGATACGGCGGTTCCTGGCCTATAACCTCCTCGGCACGCTACCGAAATCACTGCTGTTCGTGGTGATCGGCTACTGGTTCGGCCGGCTATATCTCGCGGTGCAAGGCGACCTGCGGATCGCCGGGGTGATCGGCTTTGTGCTGGCCAGTGGCGTGCTTGCGTTGGCGGCAAAGCGGTTGCTGACATTGGATGAACGCGGTGCCTGACACCGCCATGCGCATCGCGCTGTTCACCGACAGTTTCTATCCGGAGTTGGGCGGCATTCAAGATTCGATCATGGCGACGGCACGCGAACTGGGCGCGCGCGGCCATCGTGTGATGATCTTCGCCCCCGCCGCGGCGCCGGAGGATTTCGAGCGCGCCGGCCTGCCGCCGGGGGAACCCAAATTGGGCGAGCGGGTGCGCGTGCACCGGCTGTTCTCGGTCCCGCTGCCCGGGTCCACCGGGCAGTCGCGGCTGGTGTTTCCGACCCTGCAACGCTGGCGCACGCTGGCCCGTTTCGATCCCGAAGTAATCCACAGCCACACCTTTCTCGGCACCGGACTGGAGGCGCTGGCGGTGTCGCGGCAGCTCGGCCTTCCTCTCATCGGCACCAACCATTGGGCGATCGGCGGGTTCAGCCTGTATGCGCCGATGGCGCGCGAGGCCGTGGCGCGCGGCTGCTGGCGCAGCGTGGTCGGCTACTACAACCGCTGCGACTGGGTCAGCGCACCGTCACGCGCCACGTTCCAGGAAATGGGGAAGCACGGCTTTCGCAAGCCGGGTGGTGTGATCTCGAACCCGATCGATATCGAGCGGTTCCACCCGCCGCGACCCGGCGAACGGCAGGCCCTGAAGGCTCAGCTCGGGCTGTCGGACGCGACGGTGGTTTATGCCGGGCGGCTGGCGCGGGAGAAGCGCATTGAGGTGCTGCTGCGCGCGCTGCCGGCGCTGTGCAAGCGTGTGCCGACGGCCGAACTGGTGCTGGCCGGGCACGGCACGGCGCGCGAGTCGCTGGAGGGGCTGGCGCGGGAGCTGGGCGTAGCGGACCGGGTGCGGTTCGCCGGCACACTCAGCCACGTTGCGCTGGCCGAGTTGTTCCGCGCAGCGGATGTTTTTGCCCTGGCCAGCACATCCGAATCGCAAAGCATGGTATTGTTGCAGGCGATGAGTGCGGGTTTGCCTGCGGTGGGTGCGCGGCATGGCCCATTGATGGATACCATCACGCCGAACGTTGGCGTGCTCGCCGAGCCGGAACAGCCGGATGCGTTTGCCGAAGCGCTGGCGTCCCTGCTGAGGAATGCGACGCTGCGCGGAGTGATGGGGGAGCGGACACGGCAGGCCACCGCACGGTTTGCTGTTCCGGCCGTCGCCGATGCCTGGCTGGACGTCTACGCAAGCACATGTCGCGGCGACACGATCGCGTCGGCCGCCGGTTGGAGCTAGGTCATGCGGTTGAGTATTGTCATCCCCGCCTATAACGAGCAGGACTACCTGCCAGCCTGCCTGGAGCAGGTGCTGGCCGAGGTCCGCCGCTGCGCGGACCCAGATGAGGTAGAGGTGCTGGTGGTTGACAATGCCAGCGTCGACGCCACGGCCGAGGTGGCCCGCCGCATGCCCGGGGTACGCGTGGTGCACGAACCCAACAAGGGGCTCACCAAAGCGCGGCAACGCGGGCTTGAGGCCGCACTCGGCGAGGTGATCGGCTATGTCGATGCCGATACCAGGATGCCAGCTGGATGGATCGACCGGGTGTTGCGCACCTTCGAGCAGAAGCCGCATGTGGTGTGCATCAGCGGGCCGTATATCTACTACGACGCCGCGGTATGGCAGCGGGCGATGGTGCGGCTGTACTGGATCTTCCTGGCACATCCGGCGTACTGGATGACGCGCTACATGGTGGTAGGTGGCAACTTCGCCGCGCGGCGCACCGCGCTGGAGCAGATCGGCGGTTTCGACACCGAGATCGCGTTCTACGGCGAGGATACAAATATCGCGCGGCGGCTGTCGGCGGCGGGGAAGGTGAAATTCACGCTGCGGCTGCCGATGCGTACGTCGTCGCGGCGGCTGCGGGAAGAGGGGATGGCCGCGGTGGCGGGGAAATACGTCGTGAACTTCGTTTCTGAAGTGGTGCTGAAACGGCCAGTTACGCAGGCGTACCGGGATATCCGATAAGGAGCGCTTACACCTCTCCCGCTGCGCGGGAGAGGTGTACTGGTCGCCGTCAGCTGACCAAATAGTCCATCGCCGCGGCGACACCGCCCTTGCCGTGCGGCACGCCGTTGATGCGGAATGCCATTTCGACGCTGCTGAGCGTGCCCAGCACCATCGGCTCGTTCAGGTCGCCCAGATGTCCGATGCGGAACACGCGGCCCTTCAGCGTGCCAAGGCCGCCGCCGAGTGACACGTTGAAGCGCTGGCGCGCGACGTTGCGCATCGCGTCCGCATCGTGGCCCTCCGGCATCATGATGGCCGTCACGGAATCGGAATAGCGCGTCGGATTGGTACAGAACAGTTGCGGGCCATTGTTGCCGGCCCACACCTTCACGCAGCGCCGCACCGCCTCGCCCAGGCGGGCATGGCGCGCGTACACGTTCGACAGGCCTTCTTCCTCCAGCAGGCGGATGGATTCCTTCAGGCCGTAGAAGATGTTGACCGGGATGGTACCGACGAAGCTCTGCGGGTTGCGACCCAGCATCACCGTCCAGTCGAAGTAATAGCGGCCGAGCTTGGCGTTCTGATGCACCTCCATCGCCTTCGGCGAGGCGGACGTGAAGCTCATGCCGGTGGGCAGCATTAGCCCCTTCTGGCTACCGCCGACCACGCCGTCGATGCCCCACTCGTCCATGCGGAAATCGAGCGAGCCAAGCGAGGAGATGGTGTCCACCAGGAACAGCGCCGGATGTTTCGTCGCATCGATCGCGGCCCGCACGTCGGGCAGCGGGATATACATGCCAGTGGCGGTTTCATTATGCACCACGCAGACCGCCTTGATCGTATGGGCGGTGTCCTCGGCCAGCGCCGCCTTCACGCTGGCGATATCAACGCCGTGACGCCAGTCCGCGGCGACGATGCGCACTTCCAGCTTCAGCGCCTTGGCCATCTTCGCCCACTCGTCGGAGAAGTAGCCGGACTCGACGATCAGGATGGTGTCGCCGGGGGAGAACAGGTTGGTCAGCGAGGCTTCCCAGGCGCCGTGGCCGGAGCCGGTGTACATGAACAACCGGTGCTCGGTACGCAGCACGCGTTTCACGCCCTCGAAGCAAGCGTCGAAAACCTCGCGGAACTCGGGGTCATGGAAGTCGATGGTCGGCCGATCGATCGCGCGCAGGATCGAGTCGGGGATATTGGTCGGGCCGGGATTGGCGAAGAAGTGGCGGCCGCGGGGCTTCGGAAGGGTCGTGCTCATGCGCTCGTCCTGCTTTTGGCCGGCGCGGAAGGGGGGGCCGGCGGGGGCGGCATCCACTCTCGAAGCGCGGGGTTTGTAAAGGGCCAAAGTCGGGGCGCGGCCATGCGCCGATGCTCCAGGGTTCAGGGCACCGCCAGTGTTTCGGCCGCCTCCGCCAGGCGCCGGGCCACATCAGGCGGCACCTGGCGGGCCAATTGGGCCTGCGCCTTGCGCCAGAGCGGCAAGGCGGCTTCCAACCGGCGCGCGCCAGTCTCGGTGAGCCAGACCGCCCGGCGGCGCAGGTCGGTCTCGACGATGGCGATTTCGATCAGGCTGTCGGCTTCCAACGTGCGCAAAGTGCGCGACAGGGTCGACTGGTCGAGTCCGGTGCGGCGGGCCAGCGCGCCAATCGTGTCGTCGGCGGCGATTGCGATCTGCGCCAGCAGGCCGAGCTGGGCGGCGGTGCGGCCGGTGGGGGCCAGGGCGCGATCCAGCACCTGAGCGATGCGGCGGGCGGCGAGGCGGCTGTTCCAGCCGGGACAGGACGCGACGAGGGCGCTTGCGTCGGTGCGCAGGGTTTTGCGGAGTTGTCTTGGGGTTCTCATTGTTCCATGTATATGCATAGTTTGCAAATGCATGGAAGCAGTGATCATGACGGATGTGCGGCGCGACATCCTGGCCTGTGTTGGCAATACGCCGTTGGTGGCCTTGCGGCACATCGCGGCGGCGACCGGCGCGCGCGTGCTGCTGAAGGTGGAAAGCGAGAACCCGACCGGCAGCATGAAGGACAGGATGGCACTGGCAATGATCGCGGCGGCGGAGGCGGACGGACGGCTCGCGCCAGGCGGCGGTGTCGTCGAATACACCGGCGGCAGCACCGGCGTGTCGCTGGCGTTGGTGTGTGCGGTGAAGGGCTATCCGTTACACATCGTGACATCGGATGCGTTCTCGCAGGAGAAGCTGGATCACATGCGTGTCCTGGGCGCGAAGCCGCAGATCGTGCCCAGCGACAGCGGCCGTATGACGGAGAAGCTTACGCGCGACATGGTGGAGGCCGCGCGGGTCATCACCGCGGAGACCGGTGGGTTCTGGACGGATCAGTTGAAGAATACCGACCAGCTCGCGGCCTACCATGTGCTGGCAGAGGAGATCTGGTCGCAGACCGGCGGACGGATCGATGCGTTCGTGCAGAGCGTCGGCACCGCAGCGTCGCTGCGCGGGACGGCGGAGCGATTGCGCCGCCATCATGACCGGATCCGGATCGTCGCGGTGGAGCCTGCTGAATCATCGGTTCTGTCTGGTGGCGCGGCGGGCGCGCACAAGATCGACGGGATCGGTGCGGGATTTGTCGTGCCCCTGTGGCAGGACGGAATTGCTGATCAGATCGAACGCGTGTCGACGGAGGACGCGACAACCATGGCGCTGCGCCTGGCCGGCGAGGTGGGGTTGTTCGCGGGAACGTCGACCGGCGCGAACGTCGTTGCCGCGTTGCGGGTCGCCGCGCACCTGGGACCGAACGCGACCATCGTTACCATCATGTGCGACACGGGCATGAAGTATCTGAAAACCTATGGAGCAGTGATTGCCTCTGACGGACCACTCGGTCACTGATCCATCGTCCGTCCGTCGTCAGTGACGATTCGACGGGCAATCAGCCTCAGCCAAGCTGGCAAATGGAAGGCACCCATCAGCAGATACATCGGGACCATTCCGCTCAGCGCTGACACACCGTGCGCGGCCGCGCACAGCCTTCCTGTTGAGCCGCCATCAAATACGCTTGTCAGCAACGCCATGATTGCGAAAGTGGGCGCGGCCGCAAGGCACAGCAAGTTGGCCGCGCCGAGGGCGGCGGCATTGCCGCCCCCGGTTTCACGCGGCATCGCGGCAGATCCGCGACTGGCCCGCGGTGTCATGTCAGGCTCTGTCGTACTCGTCATGGCGGCGCCACCAGATGCCGGTCTCGTTGCGGCCCTTGGGCGCGCGGTCGAGCCACTGGTGTGCACTCCAGATCCCGTCTACACCGCGGGCATAGGCGGAGTAGGTGTGGTAGATGGCGCCATCCTCACGCACGAATGCGCTCAAGCCCGGCCGGTCGCGTGAGTACGTGGCGGGGTCGGTGCCGCATGTCGCCGCGAACTGAGCGACAGGCGCCGGCACGGGTGTCGCGTCCATCGCGTGGCCACGGCGCTGGTAGTTGTATTCGATGTCCCCCTGGCGCTGCTGCGCCTCGGTGAACGAGACGTTGAAGTCGAAGTTGAAGTCACCGCCGTGGGAGGACGCCCAGGGAAAATCCCATCCCATGCGCTGCTTGTAGGCCTGCAGCTTCGCCAGCGGCGCGCGCGACACCGCGGACAGCACGACGTCGTGGTTCGCCAGGTGGACGACGATGCCGTCGAACCCATCCGCGATCATCGAGCAGGACGGGCAGCCCGCCGTGTAGTCGGGTCCGAACATGAAGTGGTAGACAAGGAGCTGCGAGCGGCCTTGGAACAGATCCGCCAGCGAGACGGTCCCTGCCTCGGTCTCGAACCGGTAATCCTTGTCGACGCGGACCCATGGCAGCGCCTGACGTTGTTGCGCCACTGCGTCGCCGCGCCGCGTTAGGTCTTTCTCCGCTTCCAGCAGATGCAGCCGGGCTGCAAGCCACTCTTCACGGGTTCCAATCGTATGGCTGGTCATAGGTTCTCTCCTTTGGAGGACGTGGTGCGCTTCTCAGTCACGGATCTGGATGTCATTCGGCCAGGGGGCGCCCTGAGCCGTTTCGAGCAGCGACTTCAGGCTCATCAGAAAGACAGCCCACTTGGTGCTGCACTGATGCATAAACTCCGTTGGCGCCTTCCAACCCGCGTGGGTGAACCGGACATTCGTCCAGTCGCCATTTCGTTTGAGATCGAAATCGATCGTGGTGCCGACCCAGTCTTCGGGCCCGGCGACCACCTGCCACAGCACGCGCTCTGCGGGCCGTAGCTCAAGCACCTTCATGTCGAACCCACCAGTGCCGAAGCGGAACTGGAGCTCGCCGCCGATCCGGCTGTCCCCTTGCGTTGTGGTCGTCCACCATCCAGACAGCCCCTCGATCGTGGTCAAGGCGTGGTAGACGTCGGCGGGGGAAGATTTGACCCCGACCATGTGTAAGATATCCGGCATAACCTGTTTCTCCATCTGATGAGTGTTGCTCGTGGGACAGACCTAGGGCCGGAACGCGCAGCGATGAGAGTGACAAGTGTGTCGGGATTCCGATGGACTCGCTGATCACAGCCGCGGCACGGGCGCTGGCGGCGGGGGATCCGCTCGGCGCGTTGAAACGGGTCGCCCTGCGCGACGATGCGCCTGC
>DATHNE010000214.1:0-6580 GCA_035486355.1 Acetobacteraceae bacterium | reverse complement strand
CCATCGATGTCGCCAGCGCCCGGACGGTGGAGGAAGCGGCACGTGCCGCGGGATTGGACATGCTCGATGCGCCCGTCTCGGGCGGCACGGCGGGCGCGGCTGCGGGCACCTTGACCTTCATGGTCGGCGGGTCGGAGACGGCCTTCGCGCGTGGTGCACCTCTGCTGCAGGTGATGGGCAAAAACATTTTCCACGCGGGGGGCGCGGGCGCTGGCCAGGCGGCCAAGATCTGCAACAACATGATGCTCGCAATCAACATGATAGGCGTCAGCGAGGGCTTTCTGTTAGCGAAAAGCCTTGGCCTCGACTGGGAGAAATTGCATGCGATCACCACCACGGCCACCGCGCAATCCTGGGCGCTATCGAACTACTGTCCCGCGCCCGGGCCGGTGCCCGCGGCACCGTCCAATCGCGACTATGCCCCCGGCTTCATGGCGCAATTGATGCTGAAGGACATCAAGTTGTCGCAGGCCGCCGCCGAGGCGGGCAACGTGCCGACGCCGCTGGCCGCCCATGCGGTGGAATTCTATCAGGCGGCGGTTGATGGCGGCGATGGCGCCAAGGATTTCTCGGTGGTATTCCGTTTGCTCAGTCAACGAAAACGTCACTGAGGAGGCACTATGGGGGCGGAAGCGTTCAAGGCGGCGCGTGATTTTCTGTTCACGCACCGTGCAAACTATCGTGCGGCGCACGCCGGCTTCGCGTGGCCTCAAGTCGACCAGTTCAACTATGCCCTGGATTGGTTCGATGCTGAGCTGGCACGTGGTGAGAGTGCCAATCGCCTGGCGCTGAAGATCGTTGGCGATGGCGCGGCCACCGCGACTTTTGCCGAGCTCTCCACCAACTCCAACCGTATCGCAAACGGATTGCGAGCGCTCGGCGTCAAGCGCGGCGAGCGTATCTTGCTGATGCTCGGCAATGTGGTGCCGCTGTGGGAAGTGATGCTGGCGGTGATGAAGCTGGGGGCGGTGGTGATCCCGGCGTCAACGCTGTTGACGTCGTACGACCTGAAGGACCGGTTCGAGCGCGGGCGGGTGCGGCATCTGATCGCCAATGCCGCGGATGCGACAAAGTTTGATGGGTTGGATCCGACCGTGACACGCATCGCGTTGGGCGATGCAGCCGTGGGATGGCACCGCTACGACACACTGCTGCAGGGATCGGCCAGCTTCACGCCAGACGGCCCAACCAAGGCAACCGATCCGTTGCTGCTCTATTTCACCTCCGGTACCACGTCGCGGCCCAAGCTGGTGGAACACAATCACGCCAGCTATCCAGTCGGGCATCTGGTGACGATGTACTGGATCGGCCTAGAGCCTGGCGATATGCATCTGAACATCTCGTCACCGGGTTGGGCCAAGCACGCCTACAGCTGCTTTTTCGCGCCGTGGAATGCCGGCGCCACGGTATTCATTGTCAATCAGCCGCGCTTCAACGCACGTGGCATGCTGGACGCCATCGTTGCGAACACCGTCACCACGCTGTGTGCGCCGCCGACGGTCTGGCGCATGTTCGTGCAGGAAGCCGTGGCCGACTGGAAGACCTCGCTGCGCGAAGTGGTGTCGGCCGGCGAGCCGCTCAATCCGGAAGTCATCGAGCATATCCAGAAGGTCTGGAATATGACGGTGCGCGAGGGGTACGGACAGACCGAGACGACGGTGCAGGTGGCCTGCTTCCCCGGCGAGAAGTTGAAACCTGGATCGATGGGGCAGGAAGCGCCGGGCTATCGTATCCGCCTGCTCGACCTGGACGATCACGAGGTGGAGGAAGGCGAGGTCTCTATCCTGCTCAACCCGACACCGACCGGGTTGATGCGTGGCTATCAAAACGATCACGGATCGTTTGCACAATTGGGCCAGTACGCCTATCGCACGGGCGATGTAGCGAGCCGCGATGCCGACGGATATCTCACGTATGTCGGCCGCGCGGATGATGTATTCAAGGCATCAGATTACCGCATCAGCCCGTTCGAGCTGGAAAGCGTGCTGGTGGAGCATCCGGCGATCGCCGAGGCTGCCGTGGTGCCGGCGCCAGATGCGGTCCGTATGGCGGTGCCAAAGGCCTATCTGGTGTTGGCCGCTGGCGCCACCGACGATCGTGCCACGGTGCTGTCGATCTTCCGCCATCTGCGCGAGCGGCTGGCGCCCTTCAAGCGCGTGCGCCGGCTGGAATTCGCTGAGCTGCCGAAGACAATCTCCGGCAAGATCCGGCGCGTCGAACTGCGTCAGACCGAGGAGCGACTGGCAAAGCAGCACCAGCGTGCGGCCAACGAATTTCGCGAAGAGGACTTTCCGGAGCTGGCGTCGCGCTGACCAATGCGATATCGTGCCCGGAATGACACGGTTGCGATGCCTTGCTGCGGTGCTGGTTCTGATGCTCATCGCCTGCCAGTCCGACGGCCCCTCTTCGGTTGACCAGGCCGCCACGCAGGAGACCTGCAAAATCGACCGCATTGCCGACCTGCCGGTGCGGTTCGCGCAAGGCCACATCCTGATTCCGGCAGCGATCAATGACACGCCGGTGCAGTTGATCGTCGATACCGGCGCGTCGGCTTCGATGCTGACGCCGGGTGCGGTGGCGTTGCTCGACCTGCCAACGGATGTGTATCATACTACCACGGTGCATGGCACGGGCGGCACCGTGGTGACGCACAATACCTCGATCCGATCGTTCCGGGTGGGCGATCAGGATTGGCTCGGCAGCAGCATCGCGACCGGACGTCTGCCGGGTCGGATCGAGGGCGATCCGCCCGTGGTCGGGCTGCTGGGCGCCGACCGTCTGACCGAGTTCGATGTCGAGCTTGATGTCCCAAGCCATCGGATGACGCTGTGGCGCGTGCAGCATTGCTATGGCGACTTCGTGCCCTGGCAAGGCGCGCACGATACGCTGCAGCTCGCCCGCTACCGGCCGAACCGGATGGTCACGCATATCGCGATCGACGGGCACCCAGTGACCGCGTTGATCGATTGGGGGTCGCGCTCCACGACGGTAACTGACGAAACGGCGGTAAGCTTGGGCGTGACCAGCGCGATGATGGCGCGTGATCCGTCCGGCAACACTCTGGGTGTTGACCAGAACGAAGTGCCAATCCGCATGCATCGGTTCGATGAGGTGCTGATCGGCTCGACACGATTCCATAACGTCGCACTGGAAGTCGCGGCGCTGCGAGTGACCGATGTCGGCATGCTGCTGGGTGCTGATTATGTCACCAGACGGCATGTCTGGCTGTCCTACGCCAGCGACCAGTTGTTCGTGCAACGCGGACCGCAGGTCGCCGCGTCTCGCTGAGCTGTCAACGCGGCAGCGGCAATACAAGCCATCGTGCGCCAGGCCCCACCGGCAGTACGCCCTGCGGCTCGATGAACCCATGGGCCTGGTAGAACTGGATCGCCAGCGTATTGTTGACGCCCACCGCAAGGTGCACGCCCGTCGAACCAAGCTGGCGCACCGCATGCAGCCACCGCATCAGCAGTGCGTGACCCGTCCCACGTCCGCGCAGGCGTGGCAGCAGGTTGATGTGCAAGTGTGATGGATATGCGGCCGTGAGCCCGCCTGGTGTATGATGTGGATGGTGGATCATATGCATGCGGCGTTGATCCGGCGTCCGCGACTGAGGTGGAATTACGGCGGGATCGGGACAGACCGCACGCAAAGTTGGCCACCATTCCTGCTCCAACCGCGCCTCATAGGCCACGGTATCGGCCGCGCCCACGATGTATCCGCCCACTCCCTGCGCATCCCCCGCAACGAACACCGTCTCCGGACACAACACGGCATAAGGCGCGGCATAGATGTGGCCGAGCAGACGCTGATCGCGATACAGCGAAGCCGCATCGTTGCCGCCATCGCCGGTTGCCAGCGCGATGCGATACAACGCGTCGAGGTCATCTTGCCGCACCGCGCGGATCTCGGCCATCCCCCCTCCCGGATTGGCACAGCGTTCGCTTGTAACGCGTCGGTCAATCGTCTACGGACCGTGACACTGGGAGACAAGATGGCGAGACGGGCGGCATGATCCTGCTGCAGGTGGTGGTCAGCGGGCTGCTGATGGGGGCGGTATATGCACTGTTCTCCTCGGGCCTCACCCTGATCTGGGGCATGATGAACGTGGTGAATTTCGCCCATGGCGATTTTGTCATGCTGGCGATGTATGTCGCGTTCTTCGCCTTCACCCTGCTGCACCTCGGGCCGCTCTGGTTTGTGCCCGGCGCGGCGATGGTGCTGTTTGTGTTGGGTGTGGTCGTCTATCTCGGGCTGGTGCGCCATGTCGCGCGCGGCCCGATGCTGGCACAGATCCTGGGCACGTTCGGTCTCGCGCTGGTGCTGCGCTACGCTGCATTCTGGGCGTTCACCGCCGACTTCGTCTCGCTGCCCGAGGGGCTGGTGGGCGGGACCTTCGATCTTTGGGGCATCCGCGTCCAGGCGTCGCGCCTGCTCGCCGGCGTGGTGGCGCTGGTGATCACGCTGGGCATGCATCTGGTGTTGACGCGCACCACGCTCGGTTCGCGGCTGTTGGCGGTCGCCGAGGACCGCAACGCGGCCATGCTGATGGGCATTCGACCCGATCGCATGCAGGCGTTGGCGTGGGGAGTCGGCGCCGCCTCCACCGGGATCGCCGGCGCACTGATCGCACTGTTCTTCTACATCGCGCCCACGGTCGGTGAATCACTGGCGCTGATCGCTTTCGTGGTGGTCTGTCTGGGCGGGTTCGGCTCGGTGCCTGGCGCGCTGATTGCGGGGCTGGCGATCGGCGTGATCCAGGCACTATCGGCCTATCTGATCGGCGCGGTATATCAGGACGTTGTGGTCTATGCGCTGTTCCTGCTGGTACTGTGGGTGCGTCCGCAAGGCCTGCTGGGCGGCGCATGACGCCGTCCCGCCTGGTCGCCGTCCTGGGGCTGATCTTCATCGCCGCCTGGCCGTTGATGGTGCAGGACGTGTTCCTGCAGCGGATTGGCGCGCTGGTGCTGCTGGCGGCCATCTCGGCGTCCGCATGGAACCTGCTGGGTGGCTACGCCGGCCAGGTCTCCGTCGGCCACGTGCTTTATTTCGGTGTCGGCGCCTATGCCGGGCTGATCGCCTATACCGAATGGGGCTGGCCCCCGATCGCCGGCGCGCCACTCGGCGTGTTGGTCAGCGCGGTCCTGGCGGTTGTGGTCGGGCTGCCAACGTTTCGCTTGCGTGGGCATTATTTCTCCATGGCGACCATCGCGGCGGCGGAGCTGGCGCGCATCCTGGCCGGGAACTGGCCGCTGGTGGGCGCCGCGGTCGGGCTGATGGGCCCACCAACGCCGCGCGGCCCGGCCGATCTGCTGTTTATCAGCCCGGTGCCATATCATTATCTGTTCCTGACCGTGCTGCTGGTGTTGCTTGGCGTCACCGCACTGATGCAGCGCAGTCGCATGGGTTATTACCTGGCGGCGGTGCGCGGCGGTGATCGGGCGGCGCGCAGCCTGGGCGTGCCGGTACTTCGTTACAAGATGTATGCGCTACTGTTGTCCGCCGGGTTCACCTCGATCGCCGGTACGCTGTACGCGGTGATGGTCGGCTTCGCTGATCCCACCAGCGTGCTGGGGATCCTGGGATCGGTGAAGATGATTATCGTCGCGGCACTGGGCGGTGCCGGGACGCTGTTCGGTCCGCTGGTGGGTGCGGTCATCCTGATTCCGTTGGAGGAAACCACCAACGCATGGTTGGGCGGCGGCGGCACCGGCATCACGTACATCATCTACGGGGCCATCATCGTGTTTGTCGCGCGTTTCCAGCCCGGTGGCATGGCGGCGCTGTGGCGACAGGCCGCGGCCTGGAAGGCACGCCGTGCTGCTTGAGGCAACCGCCATCGCAATGGTGTTCGGCGGGTTCCGCGCCGTCGATGGCGCCAGCCTGACCGTCGCCGACGGTGAGATCGTCGGCCTGATCGGTCCCAATGGCGCGGGCAAGAGCACCTTCTTCAACTGTCTGGCGGGCGAGCTGTTGCCCACCGAGGGACGCATCCGGTTCAATGACGTCGACGTGACGCGCGCAACGCCCGAGGCGCATGCACGGCTTGGCATGGCGCGCACGTTTCAGATGCCGGTGACCTTCGAGGACATGAGTGTGGCCGACAACGTGATGGTCGGCGCCTTCTTGCGCCACGGCCAGCGCGACGCGGCACGGCGCGCGGCGGACGAGGTGCTGGAATTCACTGGGCTGGATCGGCTGGCTGCCACACGAGCGGGCGCGCTCGGCACCCCGGGACGCAAGCGGCTGGAGATCGCCCGCGCGCTGGCCACCGAGCCGCGTCTGCTGCTGCTGGACGAGGCACTGGCGGGCCTCACACCGGCTGAAGTTCGCACCGCAATCGCGCTGGTCAACCGGATCAAGGCGCGTGGGATCACCATTGTGATCGTGGAACACATCATGGAGGTGATCCTGACGTTGGCGGAACGTGCGGTGGTGTTTCACCAGGGCAAGGTGATCGCGCAGGGCGCGCCGCGCACGGTGGTCGAGGATCCCGCCGTGGTTGCCGCCTATCTGGGTCATCACATGAAGCGCGTGCGGCTGTGACCGCGCCCCTGCTCGCGGTTCGCAATCTGATAGT
>DATHNE010000213.1:0-45304 GCA_035486355.1 Acetobacteraceae bacterium | reverse complement strand
GCGCCGTCCGGCCCCACCGTCGCGCCGTGCGGCCGTGCCAGCCCGGCCGCGGTCGCCAGACCACCATCCCCGCCGCCGCCCGCAATGCCGTTACCGGCAATCGTCGTCACCACCCAGGTCGCTGCGTCGATCCGCCGGATCACGTGGCTTTCGGTGTCGACAATCAATACCGACCCATCCGGCCCAACCGCCATCTCCTTCGGTGCATTGAAATTGGCGTGCCTGGCGTCCCCACCATCACCGTCGTAACCACGCACTCCCGTGCCGGCGATCGTTTCGATCACGCCCTGACGCACGCGACGCAGCGTACTGCCCTGCCGCTCGAGAATGTAGAACGACCCATCCGGCGCCAGCGCCACCGCCCGCGGTCCATGCAGGTTCGCGGCGATCGCAATCCCACCATCACCGGTGTGCCCACCCAACCCGGTTCCCGCGCAGGTCACCAGCGTGCGATCCTTCAGATCGATCAGGCGCACCCGATGATCGGCGACGTCAGCGACATACAGCAGCTGATGGACCGTGTCGTACGCCAGTCCATTCGGTTCCACCAGGTCCCGCAGCGTGCCTTCGCCGCCAGCAAGTGTGGTGATCACGCCCGTAGCCCCATCCACGCAGCGCACCCGACGGTTCAGCCGATCCGCGACAAACACGCTACCGGACGACGCCACTGCGACACCATACGGCTCATTCAGCCGCGCCGCTGTCGCCGGTCCGCCATCGCCATCGAAGCCGCGCGCCCCGGTGCCGGCGATGGTGCTGATCACGCCGGTACGCGCATCGACGCGACGGATGCAGTGATTGAACGTGTCGGAAAAGATCAGGTTGCCAGTGGCATCAAAGACCAGATCGAACGGATTGTTTAGCGCTGCCGCGCGGGCCGGACCGCCATCGCCGGAATAGCCCGCCTCTCCGGTGCCAACGACCGTGTCAATCGTCCACTTCATGCCCATCGTGTCCCAACCCGCCGAGCTACTCCGTGGCAAGCGGTCGCCAATCGCGGAAGAACGCCGTGCCGATCTCACCCGCCAGCAGAAGCAGGTCACGCTGTACGCCATCGAGGAATTCGTGCAAGCCCTCGGCGATGACCCGTTCCACCGGCCGCGATAGAATGGCGGCCCGCACTTCTTCGGTGCGCTCCAGCGCGGCCACGGTGCCGCGCAATCCGTAGCGGCTGCGCAACCGCCCCAGATGCCATTCCAACTGGCCGATGCACAGCAGCACGCTGCGCGGGAAGGACGTATCCGTCAGCAGGAACCGCACCACGTCCTGCGGCGTGAACCCCGGCGGTGCGACCCGGCGGAACGCATGATACCCCGCGGCGGCGCGCAGCACGCCGGCCCACAGCGTCATCTCCTCGACACGATGCTCCTCGGTGCCGATCGGCACCAGCGAATGGAACCGGATGTCTAGCAACCGCGTGGTCTGATCCGCGCGCTCCAGCAGCCGGCCCAGCTCGTAGAAACACCAGCCCTGGTCGCGGAAGAACGTGCCCTCGGTGATGCCGGTGTGTTCCTGCACGCCCAGCTTGATCATGCCGCAGACGCGCGACAGCTTGTCGCCATCAAGGTCGCCCGCGGTGATCGCCGCCACATCGCGATGGAACATGTTGAGCTGCATCCACATCTCGGTGGAGATCAGCGGGCGCAGCGCGCGCGCGTTCATCCGCGCTGCGTCGATCGACGCGGGGATCGAACTCGAGTTGTCGCGTTCCAGCAGATAGAAACTCTTCACCGCATCGGGCCCCGGTGCGTGGCCGCGCTTGGCGAACTCGTCCTCGTTGGCATTGATGCGCACCAGCGCGTACCACGCCTCGCTCTCGCGCCCCGGGCTTTCGAAGATCTGCGTGACGTCGATCAGGCGCGCCAGATTCTCCACGCGCTCCAGATAGCGCGCCATCCAGAACAAGCCTTCGGCGTAACGGGCGAGCAGCGGCAGGTCCTGCGACATCGCTCAGCCCTCCGCCAGAACCCAGGTGTCTTTCGACCCGCCGCCCTGCGACGAGTTCACGATCAGGCTGCCCTCCTTCAAGGCGACGCGGGACAACCCGCCGGGCAGCACCCAGGTGGCACGGCCGGTCACCGCGAAGGGCCGCAGATCGAGATGGCGTGGCCGCAGCCCCTGTTCGGTCAGCGTCGGCGCGACCGACAATCCAATCACCGGCTGGCTGATCCAGTTCCCAGGATCCTTCAGCAACGCGGCGCGCGCGTCATCGAGTTGGGCACGCGTCGCGCGCGGGCCGATGGTGATGCCATAGCCGCCGGACTCACCGACTGGCTTCACCACCAACTGGTCCAGCCGGTCGAGTGTGTATTGCAAGCCTTCCTTCTCGCGACAGATATGCGTCTCGACATTCGGCAGGATGGCATCCTGATCGAGGTAGTAACGAATGATCCGCGGCATGTAGGCGTAGATCGCCTTGTCGTCGGCAACACCCGTGCCCACCGCATTGGCCAGCGTCACATTGCCTTTCCGCCAGGCACCAATCAGCCCCGGCACGCCCAGCATACTCTCCGGACGAAACACGGTGGGGTCCAGGAAGTCATCGCCAATGCGGCGATAGATCGTATGCACCGGCCGCATCGCACCCGTGGTGCGCATCCACACGCGATCGTTTTCGACCGCGAGGTCTGCGCCTTCCACCAGCGGCACGCCCATCTCGCGCGCCAGGAACACGTGTTCGAAATACGCCGAGTTGTAGATGCCAGGCGATAGTAGCACGACCTGCGGATCATCCACGCCTTCCGGCGCGATTTCGGTCATTGCCTCGCGCAATCGTTGCCCATAATCATCGACTGGCCGAAGCCGCATGCCCGCCATCATGTCGGGAAAGGTGCGCAGCATCAGGTGGCGGTTCTCCACCACATACGACACGCCCGACGGTGTGCGCGCATTGTCCTCCAGCACGCAGAACTCACCCGCCTGGTCGCGCACAATGTCGATGCCGCAAATATGCACATAGGTGCCGAAGCGGACTGGGAACTGCTCCATCTCCGGCCGATAGTTCGGATTGGAGAACACCAGGTCGGCCGGCACCACGCCGTCGGTGATGATCTTCCGGTCGTGATAGATGTCGTACAGGAAGGCATTCAGCGCCGCGACGCGCTGCTTCACGCCGGCTTCCAGACGCGCCCACTCCGCGGCCGTCAGCACGCGTGGGATGCAATCGAATGGCAGGATGCGGTCGATCGCGCTGGCCTCGGAATACACCGTGAAGGTGATGCCGAGATTGATCAGGTCATTCTCGGCCGCCGCGGCCCGCGCGCGCAATGCATCCAGCCCGATCGCCGCGATCGCGGCCCGCACCCGGCCGATCGCGCCTGCGTCCCCGCCCCGATCCGGCGCCAGCTCGCAGTAGTAGGAACCAGCGTCATAGCCAGCGAAGGGATCGGTGGACAGTGCGGTCATGGGCGACGGATCCGAACAGGGGGACGGCACGATGATCGGACGGCAAGCATGCAGGAACCATGCTGGACCACGCCAGCGGAACTGCAATAGCGCCACGGTTGCTGCGCCCGACGCGCGAAAAACGTATGCACCAGCCCGCCAACCGGTATCGCGTGCACCTGCCCGAATTTCGGCGCGCTCCGGCCCACTGAGGCGGCAACCCGGCCACAACCGCCTGAAATCCGCTCTCGCCATCACTTGACGGTTGCGAAACCCGACGAGACCCGGCTTAGCTGTTGCCAATGAGGTTCGACCACAAGATCGTGACGGGAGGCAGACGTTGTACGCGCCAGACACTGTCTGGCGCGCTCGTTATCCTGCTGCTGCTGGGCCAGCCCGCGTGGCCGGAGCCCTGCGCCCGACAGGCCGAGATGTCGGCCTTCGACGTCGCCAAGCTGAAAAGCCAGCTCATGGTCACCGCGCTCGCCTGCGACGTGCGCGACCGCTACAACGACTTTGTGCTGCGCTTCCGCACCGACCTGATGGCCAAGGAGCACGCGCTGCAGGGCTACTTTAGCCGCGCTTTCGGCGGCCGCGGCCAGCAGGCGCATGACGACTACATCACCACCCTGGCCAACACGCAGTCGGAAGCTGGCATCAAGCAGGGCACCCTGCTCTGCCAGCAGACTATCGGCCTGTTCGACGCCGTGCTGGCGCTACCGAAGGGCGCCGACCTCGCCAGTTTCGCCGGCACACGCGGGGACCTGATACAGCCAATCGACCTGGTGGCCTGCCCAGCCTCGGTGACCCGCACTGCGGAGACGCAGACGCGCCGTTAGGCGCTACACTGGCTCGATGAACATCCTTTCGATTCAGTCCTGGGTCACCTACGGCCATGTCGGCAACGCCAGCGCGGTGTTCCCCCTGCAGCGCCTGGGCGCCGAGGTCTGGGCGATCAACACCGTCCAGTTCTCCAACCACACCGGCTACGGCCACTGGACTGGTGATGTGTTCAGCGGCACCCAGGTGCGCGCACTGGTCGACGGTATCGAGGCGCGCGGCGTGTTCCCACGTTGCGACGGCGTGCTGACCGGCTACGTGGGTGACGCGGGCATTGGCGCGGCGATTCTGGATGCCGTCGGCCGCGTGCGCGCCGCCAACCCACGCGCCGTATGGTGCTGCGATCCGGTGATCGGCGACGACCGGGACGGTATCTATGTGCGTCCCGGCATCGCCGAGATGCTGCGCGAGCGCATGCTGCCAGCCTGCGACATCGCAACGCCCAACCGTTTCGAGATCGAGCTGCTGGCCGGCGCGGCGTGCCGCACACTGGCGGCGGCGAAGGCCACGGTGACGCAGATCGCAGCGATGATGCGCAGCGGCGGCCCACGCTGTGTGCTGCTGACCAGCCTGCGCACCGAGTCCACGCCCGACGATGCCATCGACATGCTGGTGAGCGAGGCCGGCCGCTTCCACCTGCTGCGCACGCCGCTGCTGCCGGTCGATGTGAACGGTGCCGGCGATGCGATCGCGGCGTTGTTCTTGTTCCACCGCTTGCACAGCGGCAGTGAAGTGGTCGCGCTGGAAGCCGCCGGCGCCGCGATCCACGGCCTGCTGCGTCACACCGCCGCGGCCGGCTCGGCGGAGATCCTGACCGTTGCGGCACAGGAGGAATTCGTCGCCCCCGGGATGAAATTCCTGGCCGAGCCGTGCTGATGCATGAGGCCGGGACGCCATCCCACGGCATTGTGTTCGCTGGCGTCCCAATTCCACCACGCCGCCCCGCTACCCCAGCCCAATCCGCCGCGCCGCGCGGCCGCATTTAATTGGAGCGTCTCATGCTGCGATTGGCCCTGTTCTTTTTCGTCATCTCGCTGATTGCCGCGCTGTTCGGCTTCGGCGGAATCGCGGCCGCATCGGCCGAAATCGCGCGCCTGCTGTTCTTCATCTTCGTGGTGGTGTTCGTTGTGCTGCTGGTGGCCGGCCTGGTGACGGGCGCCACGCTGTTCTAGCGGCGGTCGCCGCATGCTGCGCTGCACACCTACCATTTGCGCACACCGGTTGCGCGAGCGCAGCATGCGACCCAGATGCACCACCGGGCCACTGGGCGCGGTCGGGTCGCGCACCCCGTTCGCTGCGGCCGGAGCCCGGCGCGTTTTTCGCATCAGGGGCGAAGGAGACAGGCCATGACCGTTGCCGCGATCCTCAAGCACAAAGGTTACAATGTCACCACGGTGGCCCCGACCGCCACGGTCGCCGAGGTCGCCGGCGTGCTGGCCGAACATCGCATTGGCGCCGTGCCGGTGGTGGATCGCGCCGATCAGTTGCTGGGCATCCTGAGTGAGCGCGACATCGTCCGCTCGCTGGCCGCCAACGGCGCCGCCACGTTGCAGATGACCGCCGGACAGTTGATGACCCGCGTGCTCTACACCGTGACCCAGGACACCACCGTCATCGAGGCGATGCAGACCATGACCAGTGGCCGCGTGCGTCACCTGCCGGTGATGAAAGGCGATTTCCTGATCGGCATGATCAGCATCGGCGACGTGGTGAAGGCGCGCATCATGCAGCAGACGCAGGAGGTCGAGAGCCTGCGCGCCTACGTCGCCGGCGCCGCCTGACCGGACGCTAGTTGCTGTTGCTCCACGGCGGCGGGCCAAGATTGACGGTGTCCGGCTTGGTCGACGCGCCGGTCAATGCACCGGCGCCGCCGCCGATCAGCGCACCGACCACGACGCCCACCGGTCCGCCGATCAACCCGATCGCTGCACCGGTGCCCGCACCCGCGGCCGCGCCGCCCTGGGTCCGGTCATCCGCGTTGGTGCCACATGCCGCCACCAGTGCCAGGCAGGCGAACAGCCCGGCGCAGATGGCGGTCCGAAACGGGGAATGTGTCACGAATCGCTCCTTCCGTGTGGATCGCTTCCCACAGTCGGACAGAGTCTAGAGTCCGATTCGCCCGATTCGGTGCAATCCTGGAGCGAGTCGCGCCGAAGTGAATCAATATTTCTTGTACGGCAGGAACTTGCCGGTCATCGACACCTTGACCCGATCCCCCTTCTGGTGCGGCTGGCGCCGGAGCGTCATGTCGACGTCGATCGCGCCCATGATGCCGTCGCCGAACGCCTCCTGGATCAGCTCCTTCCAGGTGGTGCCGTAGATCATCACCAGCTCGTAGAACTGGTAGATCAGCGGGTCGGGTCGGCATCTGCGTCAGCAGTGAGCCGCGATAGAGAGCCGCCTGCAGCAGCGCGACATCGGCTTCCGACAGATCGAAGAGCGCGCCAGCCTTGGCAGAGGTCTCGGCCGTCCTCGACATCTGACCGAGGCAGGCAGCGCAGGTCCACACCGGGGCATGGCCGCGTCGCGTCGCGAGGTCGTTCCAGGACAGGCCTTTTTGCTGCTTGATCGCGAGGACGCGCTGGCCGAGTTCGGTCTTGGCGTCGTTCATGGGGGGCTCCTCGCGTTGGTGCGAGGAAGACGGCAAATCCCATGCCATCGCTCCCTCCCGGGGAGAGGGGGTTCCCGCCCCCGAGATGTGCATCGCTCCGCAAGCAATAACGATTCAACACGAATGGCACGAAGGACCACGAAGGACCACGAAGGGTAGGAAGCGTGGTCCTGGGTCACGCGCGGCGCTGGTGCCAGTGGCGGCAACGCTTGTGGCGCTCCGCACGGCGCACATGCGCCATCCCTGCCGCTCCGAGAATGCGGGGCATACCCCGGCGGCCTGCGTGATTGGTCGTGCGCTTCGCGTTAAAAGCCTATTTGCTGTCGCAGCCAAGGGTGCCGCGCTCGGGAACGCCTTACCGCGCCAGCCCCGCCACCGTTGCGCGCAGCTCGGGAATCCCCAGCCCTGTCTCGCTCGAGGTGGTGATCACCTCGGGATGCGCCGCCGGATGCTTGCGCACCAGCGCCGCCACCTCATTCTGCTTCCGGAGCAACGCACCCGGCTTCATGTCATCGGCCTTGGTCAACACGATCTGGAACGTCACCGCGGCGCGATCCAGCAGCTCAATCACCGCGTGATCGGCCTCCTTCAGCTCAATGCGCGCGTCCAGCAGCAGCAACACGCGCCGCAGCGTCGGCCGCCCGCGCAGAAAGTCGAACATCAACCCCTGCCAGTCGGCCTTGATGTCCTTGCTGGCGCGCGCATAGCCGTAGCCCGGCATGTCGACCAGCGTCAGCCGCCCGCCGAGATCAAAGAAATTGAGCTGCCGCGTCCGCCCGGGCGTGTGCGAGACGCGCGCCAACGCCTTCTGGCCGGTCAACGCATTCAACAGCGAGGACTTGCCGACATTCGACCGGCCGGCCAACGCCACATCCGGCCCGCTCGGCGGTGGCAACTGGTCCAGGCGCTGCGCCGCATGGAAGAACCGGCAGGCACCGGCGAACAACAGGCGTCCGGCTTCCAGCGCGGCGGCTGCCTCTTGCGCCGCCCCTGTGTCGGCCGCCTGGCTGTCCGCTGCCTCGGTCAGGTGCGCGCCAATCCCGGCCGCGCCAGGTGCGTGCGCTTCATGATCAGCCATTGTTGCGCAACCGACAGAAGATTGTTCCAGCTCCAGTAGATCACCAGCCCGGCCGGGAATTTGGCCAGCATGAACGTGAAGATGATCGGCATGAACTGGAACAGCCGCGCCTGCACCGGATCGGGTGGCGGCGGGTTCAGCTGCTGCTGCAGGAACATCGTGCAACCCATGATCAGCGGCCAGGCTCCCAGGTGCAAGAAGCTGCCGATCCCCGGCAAGGTCGTCGGATCGAACGGGATCAGCCCGAATAGGTTGAACACGTTGGTGGGATCGACCGAGGACAGGTCATGGATCCAGCCAAAGAACGGCGCGTGCCGCATCTCGATGGTGACGAAAATGTCCTTGTAGAGCGAGAAGAACACCGGGATCTGCACCACCATCGGCAGGCAGCCCGAGGCCGGATTTACCTTCTCGGCCTTGTACATCGCCATCATCTCTTGCTGCATGCGCTGCGGCTCGTCCTTGAAGCGCTCGCGCAGCGCCGTCATCTTCGGCCCCAGCAGCTTCATCTTGCTCATGGAGCGGTACGAATAATTCGCCAGCGGGAAGAACAGCGCCTTGACACAGATGGTGAACGCCATGATCGCCAGGCCGAAATTTCCCAGCAATCCATTGAGGAAATCCAGCGCATAGAACATCGGCTTGGTCAGGAAGTAGAACCAGCCGAAATCCACCGCCTTGTCGAAGCTCGGGATCTTGTACTCGCTCTCGTAATGATCCAGCAGCCGCACCACCTTAGCACCGGCAAACAGATGCGACGGCAGGCTCGCGGTCGCGCCAACCGCAATGCTCTGCGGATCCCGCGTCACGTAGTCGACCTGGTAGTGATCGCCGTCCGCCTCGATGTGACGGAAATTCATCGTCGAGGCAACCGCCTGATCGGGCACCAGCGCGGTGAGCCAATACTTGTCGGTCATGCCGGCCCAGCCGCCGGCTGCAGTGGCGTCGTACGCGATACCGCCCTTCTTATCGCCATCACTCTTGGTCTTGGCGTAGGTGGTCTCCTGCAGCGTGCCGTCGACCACGCCCAGCAAGCCCTCGAACAACACATAATAGCCCGCCACCTGCGGCGTGTAGTCGCGTCGGATGCGGGCCCAGGGAAACAGCGACACCGGTTCGCCAGAGGCGTTCTTCACGCGCTGATCGACACTGAACATGTAGTTCTCGTCAATTGACAGCACGATCTCGAACGTCAGCCCGGCGCCATTGTCCCACGACAGCGTCACCGGCTTGCCCACCGCAAGCTCCGGTGCCGACGCAGACCACACCGTGTCATCACCCGGCAGCTTCACCGATACCCCGGCCGGCGCGGTCCAGCCATATTGGGCATAATACGGCTCGGCCTCCGACCGCGGCTCCAGCAGCCGTACCAACGGCGAATCCGGCGCCAGCGTCTCGCGATAATCCTTCAGCACCAAGTCATCGATCCGGGCGCCCAACAAACTGATCGACCCACCCACGCTCGGTGCATCGATCTGCACGCGTGGCGCGGTCTTCGGCACTGTATTCGCTGCGACGGTCGGCTTCGCCGGCCCGGCCGCGCCCGGCTCCCCACTCCCTGGCTTGGCCGGCGTGCTCTGGCTCGCCGTCTGCGACGGCGGCGGCACCGCCGGATGCGGCATCAGGAACTGGAAGCCCAGCAGAATCGCCACCGAAATGGCGATCGCAAGGAAAAGCCGCTTCTGGTCCATCACCGCTCCGTCAGGCGCACAGGCGGCACCGGATCGTACCCCCCGTCACACCATGGATTGCACCGCAGGATCCGTCCTGCCGCCAGCACACCACCCCGCGCCGCGCCATGCGTGCGGAACGCCTCAACCGCATACTCCGAGCAACTGGGGAAGAACCGGCAGTTCGCACCAATGACCGGCCGCAACGTCCATTGATAGACGCGCACCGCCCCCACGGCGACCTCGGCCGCCAACGTCATACCACACCCGTCTTGGCCAAGGCACGCCGCAGATCCCCACGCAACGCCCGGAAGTCACGGCGCACCGTCCCTTCACGCCCAATCAACACCAGATCAAACCCAGCCACCGGATGCTCCGCCAACTCCAGCCGCGCCGCTTCCTTCAGCCGCCGGCGCACACGATTGCGCACCACCGCGTTGCCCACCCGCTTGGTCACGGTAAACCCCAGCCGCGCCGGCGCGGCATCACCGCGCGGCAACGCCTGTATCACCAGCCCGGGCATGGGTGCCTTGCGTCCCTTGGCCGCCAGCAACAGGAACTCTGCGCGGCGCTTCAATCGGGCGGGGGCGGCCACGCGACCCCCCAAAATCACGCCGACAGGCGCTTGCGGCCCTTGGCGCGACGATTGGCCAACACCTTGCGGCCACCAACCGTCGCCATGCGGGCGCGAAAGCCGTGCCGGCGCTTGCGAATGAGCTTAGACGGCTGGTACGTGCGCTTCACGGAACTCAACTCCAACGATCAGAAAATGCCCCGCGACGCCCGGGCCATCCCCGGCCCCCGCGCAGGCGGCGGCTTATAGGGGCCACTCCCCACCGCGTCAATCGCACCTGCGCGATCGTCGCACCAACGGCGGAAGATCAGGGCGTCGCCATGAAACCGGTCCAGAGGGGGCTGCCCTCTGGACACCCACCAAGGGCAACGCCCCTGGCCTTCCGTCCGTTCAGGCGGCGGCGCGCATGGGGCGATAGCCGCGGCGGGGGCGGCCTCGTTTGGGCTGTGGGGCTTGGGGTTGGCGTGTGTCCGCGGGCACGTCGCCGACCGAGCGCAGGGTGACGCCAGCGGTGCGTTCGATGGCGCGCAGGGCGGCGCGTTCGGCGGGATCGCAGAAGGAGATGGCGATGCCGCTGGTGCCGGCGCGCGCGGTGCGACCGATGCGGTGGACGTAGCTTTCGGGTTCCACCGGCAGGTCGAAGTTGATGACGTGGGAGATGCCGGTGACGTCGATGCCGCGCGAGGCGATGTCGGTGGCGACCAGCACGCGGGCGCGGCCGGAGCGGAAGCGGTCCAGGGATTTCTCGCGCTGCGACTGGCTTTTGTTGCCATGCAGGGCTTCGGTCAGGATGCGGGCAGCGGTGAGGTGTTCGGCGACTTTGTTGGCGCCATGCTTGGTCCGGGTGAAGACGATCACGCGCGCCATGGCGGGGTCGTCGAGGAGTTGGGTCAGCAGGGCGCGCTTGCTGGCGGCGGGCACGTGGTGGACGTGCTGCTCGATCTTTTCGGGCGTGCGGACTTCGGGGGTGATTTCCACACGCTGTGGGTTGCGCAGGAACGATTGCGTGAGCTGGGTGACCTCGGCCGGCATGGTGGCAGAGAACAGCATGGACTGGCGCTGGGCTGGCACCGCGGCCGCGATTGCACGGATGTCGCGGATGAAGCCGAGGTCGAGCATGCGGTCGGCCTCGTCGAGGACGAAGTGGGTGACCTGGTCGAGGCGGAGGTGCTGCGTGCCCATCAGGTCGCGGATGCGGCCGGGCGTGCCGACGACGATATCGGGGCCGCGGCGCATGCGCTCTTCCTGCGGGCGACGACCGACACCGCCCAGGACGACGCAGGTGCGGATCGGCTGGCCGGCGGCGAAGCTGCGAATGGCCGTGTCGATTTGCAGCGCGAGCTCACGCGTGGGGGCCAGGATTAGGGCGCGGGTGCCGAAGGGCCGGGTACGCGTCGGGCTGGCGGCCAAGTGCTGCAGGATCGGCAGCGCGAAGGCCGCGGTTTTGCCGGTACCGGTCTGGGCGATGCCCAACAGGTCTTGGCCGGCGAGCAGCGGCGGGATGGCGGCGGCCTGGATCGGGGTAGGGGTGGTGAAGTTCTGCACCGCAAGCGCGTGCAGAATCGGCTCGGACAGACCGAGCGCGGCAAAGGTCGAGGAGGTCAAAAGAAGTGTCTCCGGCGCAGGCACGGCATTCAGCCGCACGGTTCATGCGCCTTGTGCCCGCCTTCCCCGCGTAACAATGGGGGCGGACTCGTTTCGGATGAGATGTCCCGGGAGGGGCGCGGCCTGAGCCGGGCGCCAATTACGCGATCACGAGAAGCTCGACGCGGCATATGAGCCAGGGCAGCGGGAATGGCAAGGCAGGATTGCGCGGTGCAGCAATGCAGCGACGGTGAGAGGCAGGCGCAGATCAATGGGCCGTCAGGTCCGCGGCCAGGCGTCGGCCCCCGTCTGGGTCCACGTCACGCGCGCCGCCGTCGCGCGCGGTATTGCCGCCCGCAGAGGCCGACAATCCTGTCCCGCCGGCGCGGCGCGAAACCCTCAAGGCCACCCGACGTTCGGCGGAACGCATTGCCCTCCAGATCCTCGGATGCCCACAGGAACGGCGTCGGGCGGCCATCAGCAAAACCTATGGCGTGTTTCTCGCCCTTGCCCTCGCGCGTGGCTGCAGCGGGGTCGTTGCGGGGGATTTCGTGCGGCCGACACGTCAGACGGTGCGCGACGTCGTCACCGCGGCGAGACTGACCAGCGGCAGGGTTAGTTCAGCGCAATAGTCGCGTTCATCGGGCATATCCATATCGACCAAGGAATGGTCTGAATACGCGCTCCATCTCGGTTTGGAATGGCATCGGCAAGTCCCGCCACTTGCCGATGCGACTGTCGCCGATATGGGGACCGAGGATCTGCGTCACCGGATCCATCGGGAACTGACCCACCATCGTCACGCGCCCGTTGGGCGCACTGCGAGTGTCTGGGCGAAGGCGCGCACCGCATCCGTGCGATAGCCGCGAAGATGGCAGCGACGATGGCAGGCTTGGGACGCAGACCAGGGGCGTAGGCGAGGCCCTCGATGCTAGCGGGATCCTCAAAGAAGCGATCTTCGTAGCGCAGCAAGGAAGACCCGCACGGCGGCAGCCGCAGCAGACGATTGCAGTCATCGACGAGCCAGCGAACCGCGTGCGCAAGCGGGGCGGCAAAGCGCTGTGCCATGGAGACAGCGGCATCGCGCGGATCGTGCACACTGATCAACACGCGCGCGCCGTGCTGGGCCAGCCAGGCATCCAGCTCCGCGCTGCCGGGATGCGGTTTGATCACCAGGTGCCGCCCAACGCGCGCGGCCGCATCAGGCACCTGATCGCGCCGATCCGCATACAGGCCGCCGACCGCGTCCTCCCCGACCGCGGCGATCAGCAGTTCCCGCACCACATTGAACACCCAGGTCGAGGCGCTGGCGTGCAGCCCCATGGTGGCGATCAAGCGCGGGCGGTGCCTCGGGGCCTACCAATGGGATCACTCGCCCTGCTGAACCGCAACCGCGGACCCACCAAGTATTTGGGGGCACCAAATAGTGGCAACCGGCTCCCCGGATACGGCTTCGCTTGCCTCGCTCCTCGCCCCGCGCTACATCGCGCCCCTCGCGCCGGCACCCCTGGAGGCCGGCGTTTGGTTTTGCAGGAGCACACCATGGCCAATGTCGTCACGATCGAGGCCGAGGCGCGTGCGCGAGCCGGTAAGGGGGCGGCGCGTGCGACCCGGCGAGCGGGCAAGGTGCCCGCTGTTGTCTATGGGGCCCACCAGGCCCCCAGTTTGATTGCCCTGGAGCCGCGCGCGGTGTTGCGCGAGGTGTCCCGTCCCGGCTGGCAATCCCGTGTTTACGAAATCAACCTGGCGGGCACGCCGACGCGGGCGCTGATCCGCGACGTGCAGTTCCATCCCGTGACGGATGCGCCGGAGCATGTCGATTTCCAGCGCCTCGCCGCCGGCGAGAGGATCCGCGTCGCCGTCCCGGTCCATTTCGACAATGAGGGGCTGAGCACTGGCCTGAAGCGCGGCGGCGTGTTGAACGTCGTGCGCCATGCGGTTGAGGTCTACTGCGATCCGGAGAGCATCCCGGAGCAGTTCGTCGCCGATCTGGCCGGCCTCGACTTCAATGACAACGTCCGCTGGCACGACCTGAAGGGCAATGACGGGGCGCAGCCGGTGATCACCGGGCGCGATTTCGTCATCGCCACGGTGGCTCCGCCGACCAAGATGACCGAGGCGGTGGCGGAAGCGACCCCGGCCGTGGCAGCAGCGGCGGCCCCTGCCGCGGCGGCGAAGGCCCCGGCCAAGGCGCCGGCGAAGAAGGGCTGACCCAGACGCTCTGACTCCCTTGGGAGGGTGCCATGCAGCTCTGGGTCGGGCTCGGCAACCCGGAGCCGGGCATGGCCCGGAACCGGCACAATATCGGCTTCATGGCGGTCGACGTGATCGCGATCCACCACGGATTCAGCCCGTGGCGGTCGCGCTTCAAGGGGCTGGTGGCCGAGGGCACCGTGGGCCGGCACAAGGTGCTGGCGCTGAAGCCGCGGACTTATATGAATGCGTCCGGCGAGTCGGTGCAGGCCGCGGCGTCGTTCTACAAGGTGGCACCGGAGATGATCACCGCGTTCCACGATGAGCTGGACTTGGCGCCCGGGAAGCTGAGGGTGAAGCGCGGGGGCGGGGCCGCGGGGCACAATGGGCTGCGCAGCATGGATCGCCAGTTGGGCACGCCGGACTATTGGCGGGTCCGGTTGGGGATCGGGCATCCGGGCGACAAGGAACGGGTGCTGGGGCATGTGCTGGGCGATTTCGGCAAGAGCGATCGGGATTGGCTGGTGCGATTCCTCGACGCGGTGGCCGACGCGGCGGAGCTGCTGGCCGATGGCAAGCCGGAGGAGTTCATGACCAAGGTGGCGCTGCTCGCGCCGCCGGGAGCGACGTAGATGCAAGTCCGTCGCTATCCGTCGTGGCCGGCCCTGTCCTGGCCATCTACGCTTCAATGGCAGTGCGCGGATGGCCGGGTCAAGCGCGGTCATGACGGGGAAGGTTCGGTCTAGATGGGCTTCAACTGCGGCATCGTCGGGCTGCCCAATGTTGGCAAGTCGACTCTCTTCAACGCGCTGACCGCGACCGCCGCGGCGCAGGCGGCGAACTATCCGTTCTGTACCATCGAGCCGAATGTCGGGCGCGTCGCCGTGCCGGACAAACGCCTCGACGTGCTCGCGGCCATCGGCAAATCCGCGAAGATCATCCCCACGTCGCTCGAGTTCGTCGACATCGCCGGCCTGGTGCGTGGCGCCAGCAAGGGCGAGGGCCTGGGCAATCAGTTCCTGGCCAACATCCGCGAGGTCGATGCCATCATCCACGTGCTGCGCTGCTTCGAGGACAGCGACGTCACGCATGTGGAAGGATCGATTGACCCGCTGCGCGATGCCGAGACGGTCGAGACGGAGCTGATGCTCGCCGACCTGGAGAGCCTAGAGAAGCGGTTGCTGGCCGCGCAGAAGAAGGCGCGTGGTGGTGATAAGGAAAGCGTCGCAGCGGTCGCACTGATGGAGCCACTGGTGGCCGCACTGCAGGACGGCAAGCCGGCGCGCACCGCAATCCCGGCTGGGGAGGAGGAAGCGGCACGGCGTCTGCAACTGCTGACCTCGAAGCCAGTGCTCTATGTCTGCAATGTCGAGGAAGCCTCGGCCGCGACCGGCAACGCATTCTCCGCGCAGGTCGAGACGCGCGCCAAAACCGAAGGCGCGCGCACCGTGATCGTTTCGGCTGCGATCGAGGCTGAGGTGGCACAATTGCCGGAAGCCGATCGCGCCGAGTTCCTGGAAGGCCTGGGCCTGCACGACAGCGGGTTAGATCGCGTGATCCGCGCCGGCTACGACCTACTGGGTCTGATCACCTACTTCACGGTCGGCCCGAAGGAGACCCGCGCCTGGACCATCGTGCGCGGCACCAAGGCTCCGCAGGCGGCGGCAGTGATCCACAAGGATTTCGAGCGCGGCTTCATCGCCTGCGAAACCATCGGTTATGACGATTTCGTCGCCGGCAAGGGCGAGCAGGGCGCGAAAGAGGCTGGCAAGATGCGCGTCGAGGGTAAGGAATACGTGCTAAAGGACGGCGAGGTGCTGCTGTTCCGCTTCAACGTGTAGCAGTAGTCGCCAGCCGCACAGCGTGCGGTGTTGAGGGAGGAAGCGGCACAATGTCCATCATCGGCGAAGCCCCCTACCGCTACGACTTCCAACGCGACTGGGCCAAGCTCCCGCGCTGGTGGAACCTCGGCGAGACCGGTCACGCCGGGCCACCGCAGACTTCGGTCAAGGGGGCTGTTGCGCAAAACGGCGACGTCTACGTGCTGTGCCGCGCGGTGCATCCGGTGCTGATGTTTGACGCCGAGGGGCGGTTCGAAACCGCGTGGGGCGAACGGGTGTTCTCGAACTTCGTACACGGCTTGAGTATCGATCGGGACGGCAATGTGTGGATCACCGACACTGGGCTGCACACTGTCACCAAGCACGCCCCGGACGGCACGTTATTGATGACGCTTGGCACGCCGCACAGCCCGTCACCGACGCTCTACGGCCGGCCGTTCAATATGCCGACCGGCACCGCGTTCAGCAAGGATGGCGGCGTGTTCGTGTCGGACGGCTATGGCAATCGCCGGGTGCATCATTTCGCTCCGGATGGGCAACACTTGCATGCCTGGGGCGAGCCTGGCACGGGACCCGGCCAGTTCGCCCTGGTGCACTTCATCACCGCCGATGCGCAGGATCGACTGTATGTCTGCGACCGCGAGAACCATCGCGTCCAGATCTTTTCCACCACCGGCGAGGTGCTGGCGGAATGGACTGGGTTCCACATGCCCAGTGACATCGCGTTCGGCAAAGAAACGATCTACGTCGCGGGCGGGGATGGTGTCTCCCTCTGGACCCCTGATCGGCGCAAACTCGCGCAGTTCGGACCCGACACACCACACAAAAGCGCCTTCAATGTGCACGGTATCTGGCTGGACGCCGACGAGAACATCTATCTCGCCCAGTTTGATCGCGCGGTGAGCAAATTGAGCCGGAGATGATTTCCTCCGTCATTGCGAGGAGCGAAGCGACGCAGCAATCTCGTTGAACGGGCGCACGGCCATCGAGATTGCTGCGTCGCTTCGCTCCTCGCAACGACAGCTATTGGTTATTGATGCGCGATCGACGCGGGTTCGCCCACCGGATCGGCAGTCAGGAACCCAAGCATCTCCCCCTCCAGCACCAGACAGGTCAGCTTGCCGCCGAACACCGCGCCGGTGTCGATCGCGATCCTGTTGTGCCGCACTACCGGCGCCTTCACCGGCGTATGGCCATGCACCACCACGGCGCCGAAATCCGCCTCGGAATAGAGAAAAGGCTGGCGCATGCGCAGCAGGTCGTCGCGCACCTGCTGATCCAGCGCCACGCCGGGGCGGACACCGGCGTGCACAAATACATACCCACCCTCACGATGCATCAGCGCGAGGGCGCGCAAGAACATCAGATGGGAATCCGGAATCGCCTCGGGCCAGCTGTCGCGCGGCGAATCCGGATCGATGCCGTAGCTTTGCAATGCTGGCCGCCCACCGGCGAACAGCCAATCCGTCACCGCTGCGCGTTCGCCGGACAGCGCATCCAGCATGGTATGCTCATGATTGCCCATCAGATTGACCATCGGCACGCCGGGCAGTGGTGAACCGCGCAGCAGGCGCGTGATCACGCCCGCGGTATCTGGCCCGCGATCCACATAATCGCCGATATGCAGCAGCAACGGCGCGGCAATCGGGCGGTGCGCCAGATCCTCGGCAATCGTCGCGTGCAGGTTGCCGAGCTGCACGTCGCAGCCGTGGATATCTCCAATGGCGTAGATACGCCGGCCAGGCGGCAGCGACGCCGGTGCGGGGGCGAGATGGAGCGGCGCGTGCAAGCCTGTCACACCGCCAGCAGCGGCAGTACCACGCGGCTGGGGCGGCCCGCGTCCATGAACACCGTGTTGGTCGCCACGCGCCGTCGCCGCGCCAGACCCTCCGGCTCTCCGGTGTTTGGGTTCACATCGAATTTCGGAAAGTTCGAGGATGACACATCCAACCGGATGCGATGGCCGGGCAGGAACAGATTGGCGGTCGGGAACAGCGTGATGCGCATGCGCGTCACCTCGCCTGGTGTTCGCAGCCTTGGTTGCACCGGATCCTCGGCATAGCGCAGCCGCATGATCCCGTCGGTCAGGATCATTGCGTAGCCGCGCGGATAATCGGCGGTCGGAGGATGCACGTCGATCAGCTTCGCGGTGAAATCCGTATCCGGCCCATCGGTCGCCACCCACAGCTCCGCCTCGATCGGTCCGACCACTTGCACCGGCATGCGCAGCGCCGCGGTCTGGAACACCAACACGTCGGCGCGCGAGGCCAGCGGCAGATAGGGTGGCGTGCAACCGAAAAATTCCGGTGCTTCCACCTGATCCCACGCACCGGCAGAGGCCACCGGCTCAAGGCTGCTCATCGCCCCGCCAATCGTTGGCACCGGACGCGCGGGGTCGAAATCATACGACACCGCTGTGGCATCGGTCGCGGGCATCGCACGATCCAACCGTCCATCATCATGGAGATGGAACGCTGTTAGTTCGGCATCCGGAAGCGGCCAGTCGGCTGCGCTGATCCAGCGCCCGCCATGCTCCAGCTTGCCCGCCGCGTTGCGTCGGCCACTGCCGCCGCCCATCACGAAGATCCGCACCGCCGGCTCCTCCAGCGCCGCGCCCTTCAATACATGGTCGAAGAACCGCAGCCGGTATTGCCGCCAGTCGCCGGCCCAGACGTCGATCGGCGCGTCCGCTCCAAACTCAACATCCCCGAAGCACGAATCCGATCGGTCGCCATGTTTCCAAGGCCCCAGGATCAGCCGCTGCGGACCCCGCCCGGCATGCTTCAGTCCGATGTAGTTCGACGTCGCGGTCAGCGGGTACGGGTCCCACCACGACGACATGTGCACGCAGGCCGCCTTCGCATAGAGATTGTGCCAACCCTCGGTCCAGATACCCAGTTGCTGCCAGAACGAATCGAAAGCGCCGTGCGTCCACTGCTCGAACAGGTACGCCTCGTAGTCGGGATGATGCCGCAATGGTGAATGGCCCGGATGCCACGGCATGCGGGTGAACCACTCGCTGATATCCTCGGACTCCAGCGCGGCCTTCATCACCGGATCGGCCTCGGCCTCAGGTGAAACGATCGCATTCCGAAACGCCCAGGTCGCCTGCTTCAGCTCGAACGCGCCCGACTGGCGGATGCCGGCCTGCCAGGAATTGGCGAAGCCGCCGCAATCGAGGATCTGCGCCACCAAGCCCGGCGGATCGAGGCACGCCAGTGCCGCCTGCGTGTGCGCGGCATAGGACAATCCCATCGTGCAGATGCGCCCGTCACACCAGGGCTGATCATGCAGCCAGGCACAGGTATCAAACCCATCCTTACCATCCGACAGGTATTTGACGAAGCGGCCTTCAGAGCCATAGCGGCCACGCGTGTCCTGATACACCACCGCGTACCCATGCGCGGTGAAGTCAGCCGCAATCTCGGCGCGCGAGGCGGGTGTGCGATTGGCCGCGGTGATCTCGCTGCGACTGGCCAGGTGGCGACCGTACGGCGTGCGCTCCATCACCACCGGGAACGGGCCCGCACCGGCCGGCAGATACACATCGGTCGCCAGCCGCACGCCGTCGCGCACGGGCACCATGTGGGTAATCGGCATCACGGCGCGCCGACGCGCAACTGTGCGCTGGCGAAATCAGCGTAGAACTGTCCGAGCGCGGCGACCGTCTGGTCGACCAGTGCATCGCCAGCCGCTTTTGTTGCGGCCGCGGGATCACCGACGTAGCCCACATCGCCGGCTGCGAAGATCGCCGCCCAATACGCCCCAGCCGATTTCAGCACGTCCGGTGCATTGCCTGCCGCATAGGATGGCGTCAGCCGCGGCGGCAGCGCGCTGATACGACCGGCGATCTTCTCGGCCAATGCCGCTGGACGCAGCGACAGTTGCAGCGCGGTCTCATAGCAGCACGCGTGGCCGACCCCACGCAGCGCGCCGGGCAGCACCCCCATCCATTGTTTCTCCCCGGGTGCGAAATAATTGACGTAACCCACCTCCAGCCCGCGACTGGCCAACGCAGTGCAAGCGGACACCAACGGCCCCTGGTTACCACCATGGCCATTGACGATCAGCAGACGCGTGAACCCCGTCCGATGCAGGCTCTCCGCCACATCGGTGATGATGCCGATGAACGTCTCCAGCGATAGCGCGATCGTTCCGGCCCAGGCGCGATGATGCGGTGAGAACCCGAATGACGGCGGCGGCAACACCAGCACATGCGGTGACGCGCAACGCTCAGCGGCCAGCAGGGCGACGCGATAGGCCGACAGCGTATCGGTATCGACCGGCAGATGATCCGCGTGCTGCTCCACCGACCCCACGGTCAGCACCGGCAACGCGCCGGCGTCACGCGCCGCCGCGATCTCCGCGCGTGTCAGCGCGCCCCAGTCATGCGTGCTCTGCCAAGTGTCGCTCATGCCACCATCCCCTCGGTTTCTTCCAGCTCGATCGACAGCGCGCGCAGCGCCGCGGTGTGCGGATGCTGTGTGCGGCCGGCGCGCAGATCATCCGCGCTCAACGTCTCCACCAGCTCACCGCCCAGCATCACGCCGATCCGCTCGCACAGATGCGCGACCACGGCGAGATTGTGGCTCACCATGATGTAGGTCAGGCGCCGCGCGGTCCGCAGATCCACAAGCAGGTTCAGCACCTCGGACTGCACCGACACATCCAGCGCGCTGGTCGGTTCATCCAGCAGCATCACCTCGGGTTCGGCCATCAGGGCGCGCGCGATCGCCACGCGCTGCCGCTGTCCGCCGGACAATTGATGCGGATAGCGGTAGCGGATCGATGACGGCAGCGCGACCTCGTCCAATCCGCGCGCGATACGGCGGTCGATGTCGCCAATCCCATGCACCTGCAGCGGCTCGCTTAGCGAACGATCGACGGTCTGGCGCGGATGCAGCGACCCGTACGGATCCTGGAATACCATCTGCACACGACGAAAGAACTGCCTGTCGCGCTTCGGGCCAAGCTGGATGCCATCCAGCGTGATGCGGCCGGTCCAGTCCGGATTGAGACCGGCCAGCGCCCGCAGCACGGTGGATTTGCCGGACCCGGATTCGCCCACCAGACCGAACGCCTCGCCGCGGGCCAGTTTTAACGAAACGGACTTTACCGCTTCGGTGCTGCCAAATCGCACCGACAGCGCATCGATTCCGATCATGCGTCGATCCAGGCCGGGTCACGTTGCAACACGGTCAGGCGATCCTGCTTGCGGCTCAGCGCCGGCAGGCAGGACAGCAGCCCGCGTGTATACGGATGCGTCGCGCGCGCCAGATCGGCGGCGCCCAGCGCCTCGACGATACGCCCGGCATACATCACCGCCACGCGGTCGCAGAAATGCGATACCAGCGGCAGATCGTGGCTGATCAGGATCAGGCCCATGCCACGGCGCGACACCAGGTCCTCGATCAGCCGCAGGATTTCCGCCTGCACCGTGGCATCCAGCGCGCTGGTGGGTTCATCGGCAATCAGCAGCTCGGGGTCGGGCGCCAGCATCATCGCGATCATCACGCGCTGGCCCATGCCGCCCGACAGCTCGTGGGGATAGGCCTCCGCGACACGTGCGGGCTCGCGAATCTGCACTTGCGCCAGCAGATCGATCGCCGCCTGATACGCCATCTTGCGCGTGCCGCCGCGACGGGCGCGCCACGCCTCGGCGATTTGCGCGCCGGCGGTCATCACCGGGTTCAGAGAGAATTTCGGGTCCTGCAGGATCAGCCCGGCGCGCTTGCCGCGGATCGCCCGCAGCTTCGCCTCGTCGGCCGTCAGGATGTTGATGCCATCGAAACTGAGCTTGTCAGCGGTGATGCGCGCTGACCCCGGCAGCAGGCGGAGGATCGACCGCGCCGTCAGCGACTTGCCCGACCCGGACTCACCGACGATGCCCAGCTTCTCCTGCCCCAGCGTCAGAGACACGCCACGCACAGCGTCGGATACGCCGTTCACGGTGGCGAACCGCACCCACAGATTGTCGATCTCGACCAGCATCTTGGCAGTCTAGCATCAGCTGCGGCGGGGCACGCCACTCCCGCCGCGTAGGTGTGTCAGACCCAGCCAAGCTCCTTCAGCGCCAGGCCGGAGTGCCAGATCTTTGTCATGTGGGTGATCTTCCCGTCGGCGAACTGCATGACGTAGACATAGTCGGTGTGTGTCGTCTTGCCGGTGGGCGGCACCGGGCCACCTGCCAGATGCGTGCCGGTGAACACGCCATACGCACAGACGTTGTCGCGTTCGGTATCCGTGGCGAAGGACTTCACCTCATAGCTGGCGTCGGTGAGGATGCCCGTGATGGCCTGCATCCAATCGCAATATTGTTGCAGTGTCTTGACATCCGCCAGCGGCTCCGCCTGCGCGGCGAAGGTGGCGTTCGGCGCGCAATACGCGCTGCACCCTGCCCAGCCTTTGCCGGTTTCACAGGTGTCGAAGAATAGCCGCGCCGTGTCCGTGATGGTTGACATGCGTACCCCCTAACGGTGCGTTGCGACGATCGTCTCTTGGCAAACCTAACAGCAAGGCTTCGACGACCGCAACGAATGCGTGCGTGACATCGTAGCAACCTGGGTCCGCGGGCACCCCTGGCGCACATGGCAAAACCTCATACACTCGCACCGACGTCCGAGGGAGGACGCGATGGATCTGACCCTGACCGAAAAGCATCGCGCGCTGCAGACCGAAGTGCAGGCGTTCATCCGCACGCATGCCGAGAAATCGCCGAAGCCGGGTGGCGGGCGCAAGCGGCCAGACCAGAAGACGCTGGACTGGCAGAAGCTGCTGGTGGAGCACGGCTATGTCGCTCGGACCATCCCGCGCGAGTACGGCGGATTCGGCGCCGAGCCGGATGTGATGGACCTGGCAGTGATCGCCGAGGCCTTCAGCCGCGCCAATCTGTATCAGGGCCTCACCAACCAGGGCATCTCCATGCTGGTACCGACGCTGCTGGAGGTCGGCACCGAGGCGCAGCGCCGGCAATGTATCGGCCCCACCATTCGCGGGGAAATGATCTGGTGTCAGGGCTATTCCGAACCCGGATCGGGCAGCGATCTCGCCGCGGCCAGCACGCGCGCGGTGCTGGAGGGTGACGACTTCGTGGTGAACGGCCAAAAGATCTGGACCAGTTCGGCGCATTACGCCGACATGATGTTCCTGCTGTGCCGCACCGAACCTGATCTGCCGAAGCACGAGGGGCTGTCGTATTTGCTGATGTCGATGCGCACGCCGGGGATCGAGGTGCGGCCGCTAAAGACCATGACCGGCCGCAGCGAGTTCAACGAGGTATTCTTCACCGATGTGCGTGTGCCGGCCACGCAGATCGTGCTGGGGCGTGGCAAGGGCTGGTATGTCGCCAACATCACGCTGAAGCATGAACGGTCGATGATCGGCAATGCCGACAAGATGACACAGCGGCTGGAGCAGCTCATCGCGCTGCTGCAATCCAACACGATCGAGGGGCGGCGGCTGATCGAGCTGCCGGAGTTTCGTGATCGGCTGTTGAAGCTGCAGGGCGAGGTGCTGGCGTGGAAGGCACACAATCTGCGTCTGCTGACCGAAGCGGCGAAGGGCGAAGAGTCCGGTGTGAAACGCATGATCGTAAAATACGGCGGCACGATGCTGGGGTTCCGGCTGTCCTCGCTGGCGGTGGATGCGCTGGGAGCGGCCGGGTTGCCGTTTGAATCGCTCGGCGAGGATGCCGAGGACGACGATGCGACCACCTGGACGATCGACTACCTGTACGATGTCGGGCTGATGATCGGGGGCGGCAGCAGCAACATCCAGAAGAACATCATCGGTGAGCGCGGCCTGGGATTACCGCGCGAGCCGAAGGCCGTGACCGCAGCGGCGGTCGGGCGAGGCTGAGCCATGGAGTTCGCGCTCACCGAGGAACAGCGCCGGTTCGACGACACGCTGCGCGGTTATCTGACCGAACGCGTGCCCCTGGAGCGGTTGTGCGCACTGGCGGAGAACGGCACCGGATTTGACGAAACGCTGTGGCAGGGTGTGTGCGAACTGGGCCTGCCCGGCTTGCTGGTGCCGGAACGGTTTGGCGGCTCCGGGCTGGGCGTGCTGGATGCCGCAGTGGTGGCCGAGGCCTTGGGCAGCGGCGTCGCGCCGGTCCCATTCACCGCGCTGGCGATGGCGACGCTCGCGTTGATACAGGCCGGCACACCGGTGCAACAGGAGGAATGGCTGCCGCGCATTGCCGATGCCGAGGTGCTGTTCGGCATCGGTTTTGCGGGCCTTGCGGGGCAGACCGGCGAGGCGATGGTGCGACGGGCCGACGATCGCCTGAGCGGGCGCATCAGCGCGGGCCTTGATTGCGGCATGTGCTCGCATCTGCTGGTGGTGCTGGCCGATGGCGGCATGGCCGTCGTGGCGGCGGACGACCCCGGCGTGCGCCTGACGCCGCATCGCAGCCTGGATCGCACGCGTCCTGTTACTGACATTGCCTTCGAAGACGCGCGCGCAGAGCTGTTGAGCGCCGCCAACGCGCCGCTCGAGGCCGGCCGGCGCGTGCTGGATGCCGGCCGCGTGTTGCTGGCCGCCGACACGCTGGGAGCGGCACAGACCATGTTGGATCGCGCTGTCGCTTTCGCCAAGGAACGCGCGCAGTTCGGCCGCGTGATCGGCAGCTTCCAAGGGGTGAAATACATGCTCGCGGATATGGTGACGGTACTGGAACCATGTCACGCGCTGGTATGGTACGCAGCACATGCGCAGGACACGCTGCCCCAGGAGGCGCGGCTGACCGCGTGCCACGTGAAGGCGCAGCTCGGCGATGTTGGCCGCGATGTGTCGCGGATGGCCACCGAAGTGCATGGCGGCATGGGATTCACCGATCTGCTAGGGCTGCACTACTGGTTCAAGCGCATCGCGTTCAACCGACAGATGCTGGGCGGCCCGGAGCGCTGCCGCGAGGAAGCCGCGGTGTTGCAGGGCTGGGCGGTATGACGATCGATCTCAGTGCGGTGCGCGCGAAGCTCGGCCAGAAGCTGGTCGAGCACGACCTGGCGACGGCGGCGCCGTTGCGCGGGATGGTGGTGACATTCGATCGGGATGAGACGCCGCCGGAGGAGGGACAGCCGATTGCGCATGGCTGGCACTTGGCCTATTTTCCGGAACCGTCACGATTGTCCGAGCTGGGCGAGGATGGATTGCCGCTGGCGCGCGGCATGCTGCCAGCGATGCCGCTGCCACGGCGGATGTATGCCGGGGCGAAGCTGACGTTCCATGCGCCGATCCTGGTGGGCGATCGGCTGATGCGGGAGACCGAGTTCTCTGATGTGCAGTTGCGTGAGGGCAGCACTGGCACGTTGATCCTGGCGACGCAGACGCGGCGGTTCTACACGCCGCGTGGGCTGGCGCTGACGGACGAGCAGCACACCATATTCCGCGAGGCGGTGCCGCCGGGTGCGAAGAGCGGCGTGCCAAAGCGCGAGGCGCCACCGTCCGACTTGCCATGGCGACGGATGATCACGCCCGATCCGGTCAGCCTGTTCCGCTACTCCGCACTGACGTTCAATCCCCATCGCATTCATTATGACAGGCCGTATGCGATGGGGGTCGAGGGGTATCCCGGCCTGGTCGTGCACGGACCGTTCTCGCAACAATGCCTGTTGGATTTGCTGCGCGATCACGTGGGCGCGGAGGCGATTGCGGATTGCACCATGCGGGCGCGCGCACCGCTGTTCGATGTCGCGCCATTCACGCTGGTAGGCCGGCGGGGCGGGCAGATGGCGGATCTGTGGGCGATGACCCCGGAAGGCACGATCGCGATGCAGGTGACCGCGACGTTGACGTAGCGTGCGTGATAGTCGGCATTGCGAGGAGCGCAGCGACGACGCAATCTCGCGCGTCATAGGAACGAGATTGCGTCGTCGCTGCGCTCCTGGCGATGACAGTGGTGTGGTCCAGCGATGCGTTCGCAGTATGAGCTACGCCGCGTCCTGTCGGGCGGCTTCCGTGCCAGCTTCCAAACCAACGGTCTGCGCCAGGCGATCCAGTCGCCGCATCACACTCTCACCAGCGAACACACCGGTGTTCTCCGCCAGCCGCAGCACCAGGCGTCCACCCGTGATCGCCAGGCCGGTGCCGGCCAGCAGGTCGGGTGTGCCGGCCGACAGCGTGTAGGCCAGGCGCAAAGCCACGCCAAGCACCTCGGCGCGATGCGCGCTGGCGACATCCAGCAACAGCCGCGCGGGCCGCAGGTATTCCGCGTCCTCGCTGGCCTCGTAGCGCATGGCAATCGCCAGCGCGAGGAACGCACGCGCGTGATGATCGAGCCCGATCCCTGGCTGGCGCAACACGCGCAAGAAGGCCTGCTCGGGACGGAACTCTGGATGGTCATGGCTGCCGATGTCAGACATCCAGCACGCCGCCTCACGCAGCCGGCGCGCATCGGGTGTTTCGTTACCGAACAGAGGATCCGTCCATCTCACCAACGACGGCGGCAAGGTCGGGTCACGGCCCAGCCGGCCGGCCAGTTCACGTCCCGCGGCGATCAGCGGGTCCTGGACACGCACGGCTTCCGGCATGCGGCGCATGAACCAGCCTTCGCGCAGACCCGAAGCGCTGAACACCACGCGGCGTGCGCCGGTCGCACGCAACACGCGGCGCAACGCGATGGCGGCATAAGGTAGGTCGTCGATACGACGGCGCGGGATTGCCGGTAGGCGTTCCAGCGCGCGACGCCCCGCGCTGCCGATCACACCGGCCAGATCGCGCGCTTCCTCGCGGCCGATCGCATAGTGGTGCACCATGTGCAGCGGATAGCCAATCTGCGCCATGTGGATGCGCGCCAGCGCGCGCCAGGCACCGCCCACCAGATACAGATCGCGGTTCAAACCTTCCGACAGCCACGGAATGTCGCTGAGATCGGCATCGGCGATCGCGCGCGCCCGGGTCGGATCCTGGCCGGACCGTTCCGCAAGACGGATGACCCCAAGCGCGGTGGTATGCGAAGCGCCACGTTCCCCGTTGTTCAGCCGCACCAGCTCGAGCGACCCACCGCCGATATCGGCCAGCACCCCATCAGCGCTGGGAATGCCGCACAGTACCCCCATCGCCGAATAAGCCGCTTCCTCGGTACCGGACAGGATCTGGATCGGCACGCCTGGCATGCGCTGCTGCAAGGCATCGACAAAGCTGCGGCCATTGGCGGCATCGCGCACCGCGGCGGTCGCCAGCACCTCAAACGGCTCGGCGCCCATCGCGCGCGCCACCGCGTGATAGCGGTGCAGCACGGTGAAGGCTTGCGCCATGCCCTCTTCGTTCAGCCGGCCGGTGGCGGACAGACCACGCCCCAGCCGCAGCACGGCCTTTTCATTGAAGATAGACAACGGATTGCGGCTGTATCCCTCGTAGACCACCAGTCGCACGGAATTCGATCCAAGATCCACCACCGCGCAACGAGGGGCATCGGCGGGCGGGCGATAGGGCATGGTGTCAGTCCTGTGCCACGCGATCCTGGCGGCGGGCCGGGGCGGCGGCGCCGATGCCGGGGCCGTGCAGCGCCGACCCGCGTCCGGACAGCGAAGGGTTGGTCATGAAGTAATCATGCGCGGAAACAGGTTTGCGACCGGTTGCCACGCGCGTCCACTGGCCCTCAGCGCTCAGCTCCCAGGATTGCAACGAGTCCTTCAGGTTTACCACCATGATCTGGTCCAGCACTTGCGCGTGTACGGTCTCGTTGTAGATGGGCACCAGGGTCTCGACACGCCAATCCATGTTGCGCGCCATCCAGTCGGCCGAGGAAATGTACACCCGTGCATGACGCGACGGCAGCGCGTAGCCGTTGCCGAACACGCAGATCCGGCCGTGTTCCAGAAAGCGGCCGACGATCGACTTGACGCGGATGTTCTCCGACAGACCCGGCACACCCGGGCGCAGACAGCAGATGCCACGCACCACTGCCATCACCTTCACGCCGGCGCAGGACGCACGGTACAGCGCATCGATTAGCGTTTCGTCCACCAGCGAATTCAGTTTGAGCCAGATCGTCGCCGGCTTGCCGGCATTAGCGAAACCAATCTCTCCCTCGATCAGCTCCAGCAGCACCTTGCGCGCGGTCAGCGGGCTGAACGCCACCGCGTCCATCAGCTCGGGCTCGGCATAGCCGGTCATGTAGTTGAACAGCCGCGCCACGTCGCGCGTCAGGTCGGGATCGCAGGTGAAGAAGGACAGGTCGGTGTAGATGCGCGCGGTGATCGGATGATAGTTGCCGGTGCCGAAATGTGCGTAGGAGCGCACCGCCCCCGCCTCGCGCCGCACCACGAGCGACAGCTTGGCGTGCGTCTTCAACTGCGCGAACCCGAACACCACCTGTACGCCGGCGGCTTCCATTTCGCGGGCGAGCCGGATATTCGCTTCCTCATCAAACCGTGCACGCAGCTCCACCATCGCGGTGACGGACTTGCCGGCCTCGGCCGCCTCGATCAGCGCCTTCACGATCGGACTATCGCGGCTGGTGCGATACAATGTCTGCTTCACCGCGATCACGCTGGGATCGCGCGCCGCCTGACGCAGGAACTGCACCACGACGTCGAAGCTTTCGAACGGGTGATGGACAATCAGGTCCTTGGCGCGGATGGCCGCGAAGCAGTCCCCGCCGAAGTCACGAATACGCTCCGGGAAGCGCGGCGTGTAGGGCGTGAACAGCAGGTCGGGACGATCATCGACAATCAACTGCTTCAGGTCCGTCAGCCCCAGCAGGCCCGGCTCCAGATGGATCTCATCGCTGTTGGCGTCCAACTCGTCGGCCACCAGCGTGCGCAACTCCTCAGGCATCGCGGCTTCCATCTCCAGATGGATCACCACACCACGGCGGCGGCGCTTCAGCGCGGTCTCATACGAACGGACCAGGTCTTCGGCCTCTTCCTCGAACTCCACGTCGGTGTCGCGGATCAGGCGGAACAGGCCGTGGCCGGTGATGTGAAAGCCGGGGAACAGCCGATCCAGGAACAGGCCGACCACCGCTTCCAGCATCACGAAGCGGATCGGCTGCCCGCGTGGGCCGGCGGGCAGCCGGATGAAGCGCTCCACCTGGGCGGGCAACGGGATCAGCGCCCGCATCACGTGGCCGTTCTCGCGCCCGATCAGCAGCAGCGCCAGCACCAGGCCCATGTTCGGAATGAACGGGAATGGATGCGCCGGGTCGATCGCCAGTGGCGTCAGCACCGGGAATACCCGCTCCATGAACCAGGCATCAAGCCAGGCGAGGTCGTCGGGGGAGAGTTGATCCGGCTCGCAAACTTCCAGACTGGCGTCGCGCAAGGCCGTGCGCAGCTCCCGCCAGGCATGCTGCTGCTCCCGGAGCAGTGACAGGGCGCGCACGCGGATTTCCGCCAGCTGTTCGGCCGGCGTGCGGCCGTCCGGCGATGGGCTGGTGACCCCCGCCTTCGCCTGGCCGATCAGCCCGGCAACGCGCACCGAATAGAACTCATCGAGGTTGGACGCGCTGATCGAGACAAAGCGCACCCGCTCCAGCAGCGGTTGACGGGCGTTCTCCGCCTCCTCCACCACCCGATGGTTGAAATCGAGCCAGGACAGTTCCCGGTTGATGAAGCGCGCCGGGCTATCCGCCGTGATTGTGGATGCGGCGGCGCTTTCCAGTGGCGGCGCAGCGGCGCTGTCAGGCTGTGGCAGAGTCGCGGTGTCCATGGCCCGATCCTACAGCAACCACCCTGGCTACGGCGAGCCGGGGGCCGATGACATTGAATCTTCATCCAAATCCGCAGCAGAGCTGGAGTCCGGGTCCGTCGTGGATGGATGCAGCAAGTCCTTCAGCACCGCGCGGGCGAAGGGCTGAGTGATCCCGCCAGGCCGCGCCAGTGCGGCGCGGTCCAGCCGGTCCACCGCCTCACGCAGGGTGGCGGGGGTGCGTGGCAGATGGGCAAGCAGCCAGTCCTGCAACGGCAGCGGCACGCGCTGGCCACGATCGGCGAGCAGGCGCGCGAGCAGGGCGCGCAGCAGCGCGTCCTCGGGCGGGTCAATCTCCACCGCCGTGATGGCGCGCAGGCGCGAGGCGAGATCAGGCAGGCGGACGGGCCAGCGCGCCGGTGGGGTACGCGCGGCCAGCAGCACCGGCTGGCGTGCTTCCGCCGCTGCGTTCAGCAGATGCAGGAGCGTTGGCTCCCGGGTCAGCGCGTCGGCGTCATCGATGGCAAGGCCGCTGGCGCGGGGCAGGTCCGGCAGATCGCCAAGCTCCGGTAGGTCGGGGCCGTACAGCAGGTGGGCGCCGGTGGTGGCGGCCCAGTCGGTCAGCAGATGCGTCTTGCCGCAGCCAGGCTCCCCCCACAGCGCCAGGCGGCCCTGCGGCCAGTCTTGGGTGCGTGCGAGCCATATTTGCGCCGCCTCGTTCGACGGCGCGCGCAGGAAATCGCCCGTGGGACGGCGCGGGGCGCGCAGGAACGGCAGCGGCAATTGAGGGAAGGCCGGCATGGGCGTTAGATGGCGGAACTTGGTTCCGAGGTGAAGGGACAATCAGGCGGCAAATTGGCAGGCGACAAGGCCGCGCAAGGCGGCGGCGACCTGGGTCAGCACCGTCTGCCAATCACCCGGCACCGGTTGGCCGAACAGCCGCGCAGTCGGGTACCACGGCGTATCGGTCCGATCCATCAGCCACCGCCAGCAAGCGTCAAAGCGGTTGAGAATCCATACCGGCTTGCCGAGCGCACCGGCAAGATGCGCGACCGACGTATCCGCGGTGATCACCAGATCCAGCGCCGCTACCAACGCCGCCGTGTCGGCGAAGTCATCCAGCTCCCCGGTCCAGTCATGCAACACCAGTCCTGGCGGGGGCGATGCAGCCTGCGCTGCTGGCGGTCCTTTCTGTAACGACACGAACGCAACATCCGACACTGACGCCAATGGCGCGAAGGCTGCAAGTGACAGCGACCGGCGCCGGTCCACCGCATGCGCGCCCGGCTGGAGCGGACGCGGGTCGCCCGCCCAGCACAGGCCCACGCGCCAACCCGGCAGATCCACCAGACGACAGCGCCACGCCTCCACCGCGCCAGGCTCGACCGACAGATATGGCACCGTCCTCGGAATGGTACCCAGTGTGGTGCCAACGGCGAGCGGCAGGCTCATCAACGGACAATGCAGGTCGAATGCCGGCAGCACATCGCCCTGACGCAGCAGCGTCACCGCTCGCGGCAGGGTCCGCATCAGTCGAATCAAGGGCTCCTGCACCGCAACCAGGATCCGTGCTTCCGCGGGAAGCAACGCCAGATAGCGACAGAACTGCAGCGTGTCGCCGAACCCTTGCTCGGCATAGACCAGCAGCGTGCGTCCCTCCAACGCGGCCTCACCCAGCCACAATGGCGCGTCGACCTGCCATCGCTTCGTCTCCATGTCCGGCATCGACCAGCGCCACTCGAATTTGCGCCAACCCGCCGCGTAATCGCCCAGCGTCAAACGCGCCAGGCTCTCGGCCCAGTTCGCCTCCGCATGATTCGGCTGCAGCGCCAGCGCGCGCGCGAAATCGGCCAGCGCCGCCGCGGGGCGCCGCAAACGGATCAGGCAGACACCGCGATTGGACCAAGCGTCGGGGAAGTCGTCGCGCAGCGCCAGGGCGCGATCATACGCCACCACGGCCTCGTCGAGGCGGTCCAGCGACAACAACGCATTCGCCCGGTTGTACTGCGCCTCGGCATGCGCGGGATCGAGCGCCAGCGCGCGGTCATAGGCCGCCAACGCCTCAAGCGGCCGCTCCAGCGCAATCAACGCGTTGCCGCGGCTGTTATGTGTGCCCGCCAGCTCTGGCGCCCGCGCCACCGCGGCATCGAAATGAACCAACGCCTCCTCATGACGCCTCAAATGTTGCAAGGAGGTGCCCATATTGATCTCGAGTTCGCTATGATCCGGCATCAGGGCCCGGGCGGCGCGATAGCTGGCCAACGCCTCCTCACACCGCTCCAGCGCCAGCAGCGCATTGCCGCGGTTCAACAGCGCATCCGCATGGTCGGGACGCAGCGCCAGGGTGCGATCGAAACTCGCCACGGCATTCGCATGATGACCCAACGCGCCCAACACCGTTCCCTGGTTGTACAACGCATCGACGAAATCGGGCCGCAACGCCACGGCGCGTGCAAAGCTGGTCATCGCCTCCGGCAATCGCCGCAGCGACATCAGCGCCGCGCCCCGCATATTGGACGCATCGGCGTGACCAGGCAGCAACGCCAAGGTGCGATCGAAGCTCGCCAACGCCTCAGCCGGCCGGCCAAGCTGGTTCAACGCAAGGCCCTGGTTCAACTGTGCATCCACCAGCGTCGGCACCAACGCCAGCGCCTGCGTGATGGCGGCCAACGCCGCCTCGGCCCGCCCCAGACGCATCAACGCACTGCCGCGATTGGCCAGCGCCAGCGCGAAATCAGGCCGCAACTCCAGCGCCCGATCATACGCCGCCACCGCCTCCTCCAACCGATCCTCGGCCAGCAGTGTGGTACCACGCGTGTCATGCGTTTCGGCCACAGTGGGATCCAACGCCGTCGCACGATCAAGCTGCACCAGCGCCTCGCCGCAGCGGCCCAGCATGGTGAGCGCCAATCCCAACTGCGCCGCGATCGCCGGATTCTCCGGCGCCCACCCCGCCGCCTCGGCCAACCGCGCCGCCGCCTCCTCGGGACGCTGGGTGCCCAGCAGCAACAAGCCCAACAAATGCAGCGCCGCGCCATCCCGCGGATCCGCTGCAATCAGCTCACGATAAATCGCCTCCGCCGCGGCTGGCTGGCCCGCGGCACTGGCCTGCGCGGCCCGCACCAGACGCACTTGCCGCGCCACAGCGTCCGCATCCACGCGAGGCTCAGTTGTAACCGAAATATCGTTGCCCGTTGGTGCCACTGCCCGTCGTCGGCACCCCCGGCGCCTGCAACGTGGCATCGTCCGGTGCCTCCGGTGGCAAGGACTTATGGCCGCCAGGCCCGGTGATGCCCAATTGCTGCGGCGTCACGCCACACCCGACCAACCCCAGCACCAGCATCACTGCCATCCACCGCATCCCCACATCATCGCGCCGCGACCTTGCCCTGTCCATCGTTCCCGGCTGCCCCGCGGCAGGCTCGGGCTTCGCCGCGGACCCCACGAGAGGCGGGGCCCCTGGCCTTCCCACGGGCCAGGCGGTAGCGAGGAACTGGCGGGGACTGCGGGGGATGGGCCGGAATGGGAGAGGTCGAGCCGGGGTTGCGGGCAATGCCGATATGGCCGTTGGCGGCGACATTGGCGGTGCAGACGTTGGCGACGATGGCGATGTTGTCGGTGCCGGCGGCGGCGCCCGAGGTGGCACGTGATTTGGGTGTGCCGGGAACGTTGATCGGGACGTTTGTGTCGCTGGTGTACACGGTGGGGATTGTCTCGGCGTTGGGTTCGCCGGGGTTCATTCACCGGCACGGCGCGGTGCGGGTGAGCCAGGTGGTCATGTTGTCAGTGGTGGCGATGCTGGTGGCCTCCGCCAGTGGCACGGTGATCGGGCTGGCGGTGGGGGCAGTGCTATTGGGGTTGAGTTATGGGGCGAACGCGCCGGCGGCGACGCATTTGTTGGCGCCGCAGACGCCGCCGCGTGTGTTCAACATGGTGATGTCGCTGCGGCAGATTGGGGTGCCGTTGGGGGGGGTGTTGGGGTCGTTGCTGGTGCCGCCGATCACTGTGGCGATGGGGTGGCGGGTGGCGTTGCTGGCCGAGGTGGTGCCGGTGTTACTGCTGTGTCTGGCGTTGCAGGGGCCGCGGGAACGATGGGATGCGCTGCGCAATCCGCGCCATGCCTTGCCAGGGGTGCGGGGGTTGTGGTTGCCGTTCCGGCTGTTGCGGGAGGATCGGCGGCTGGGGGGACTGTCGGTCGCGAGTTTCCTGTTTTCCGGTGTGCAGCTCTGTTTCATGGCGTTCATGACGGTGCATCTAACCACGATGGCCGGGTTTGACCTGGTGGGTGCCGGGGAGGCGTTGGCAACGTACCAGGTGGCGGGCGCGGTGAGCCGGCCGATCTGGGGATGGATCGCTGACCGATATATAACGCCCATGCAAACCCTGGTGTTGCAAGGGGTTGTGATGGCTGGGTCAGCGGTCGCGGCCGGGCAGTTCGGGCCGCATTGGCCGGTGTGGTTGGTGTTGGCGGTCGCCACGATCGCGGGGGCGACCGCCAGCGGGTACACCGGGATTGCCTATGCCGAGTACGCACGGATTGGCGGGGTGCGGCGGACCGAAGCGACAGGCTTGGGAACGGCTGTGATGTTCTTTGGGGTGACGGTGATTCCGTCGGCATTTGGGCTGGCGGTGACGGTGGTGCATGGGTACGGGGATGCCTATGCTGCGTTGGGGGTGCTGGCGATGATTGGGGCGGGTGCGCTGTGCCTGCCGGCACGGGCTGTGTGATGGCGCGGCGGGCGCGGTTGAGCGAGGCCGACCGCGCCGCCTGGGCGAAATTCGCACATTCGACCCGGCCGCTGCTGGGTGTCGCGCTTCCCGACGTACACCTCACCCACGAAGTGGGAGAGGTCACGGCGCGGAGCGACACGGGTGAGGGTCGTAGCGGCACACACCCTCACCCGTCTCGCCCTGTTCGCCGACCTCTCCCGCACGCGGGAGAGGTGATGCTGGCGATCGGGGACGCACCGGCCGGGCTCGACAGTGCGACCTGGCAGCGATTCCGCACCGGCAAGCTGGCAGCCACGCGCAAGCTTGACCTGCACGGCATGACGGCGCAACGCGCCTTCCACGCGCTGGCCGCGTTCCTGCGCGCGTCACACGCCGAGCGGATGCGGTGTGTCGAGGTCGTGACGGGGCGCGGCAGTGGGGACGGGACCGGGGTGATACGGCGCGAGTTCCCGTTGTGGCTGAACCAACCAGCGCTACGGCCGTTGGTATTGGCGGCAACCTATCCGCGTGCGGCCAATCCAGGCGCGGTGCGGCTGCTGCTGCGGCGCGCGCGATGACACCGTTCGGCGCCCGCGTCCGCGCCTTGCGCGCGCAGCGTGGCCTCACGCTCAAACAGCTCGCGGCGGAGCTGCAAGTTTCGGCAGCCTATCTATCGGCGCTGGAGCACGGCAAGCGCGGCGCCCCCAGCCCGGGCCTGGTGCATCAGGTGAATGAGGTGTTCGGGCTGATCTGGGACGACGCGGAGGAGTTGGCACGACTCGCGCGGCTGTCGCATCCGCGTGTCATGGTGAACACCGCCGGCCTCACCCCGGAGCAGACCGCGCTGGCCAACCGACTGGCGCAAGCGATCCATCGCCTGCCGCCGGAGACGGTGGCCACGCTGCACGCGATCCTGGATACCACCGCGCCGCAGCCGAAGCCGCGGCTGCGGCGCGCGGCCGGCCAGCGGCGCTAGGAGAACAACAATGGACGCACCGACGGGCGGTTGGCATGATCGCGCATCCACAGTTCGTGAGGCCTCCGTGTCGACCGTGACGATCGAGCGTCGCACGCATGTCATTGTGCTGGGTAATGAGAAGGGCGGATCCGGCAAATCCACCGCCGCGATGCACCTGATCGTCGGGCTGCTGCGGGACGGGTATCGCGTCGGCGCTCTGGACCTGGACGCGCGCCAGGCGACGCTAACGCAATACCTGACGGCGCGTGCCGCGTTCGCGCAGGCGCATAGCGGCGACGTGCCGGTGCCACGCTTCGCGCCGGTGGAGCGCAGCACGCTGGACAGCCGCGCGGCGGCCGAGGCCGAGGAGACCGAACGCTTCACCACGGCAATGGGCGCGTTGGGCGACTGCGACATCGTAGTGATCGACTGTCCCGGCGCCGACACGTTCCTCAGCCGGCTCGGCCATGCGCGGGCCGACACGTTGGTAACGCCGATCAACGACAGTTTCGTCGATTTTGCCATGCTGGCGAAGGTGGACCCGGACAACCACGAGGTGGTGCACCCGTCGATCTACAGCGAGATGGTGTGGGAGGCACGCAAGCGCCGCTTCTCGCGCGATCGCGGGCGGATTGACTGGATCGTGATGCGCAATCGGCTGGGGGCGGCCGAGGCGCGTAACAAGCGCGATGTCGGGACCACGCTGGAGGCACTGGCTCAGCGGATCGGGTTCCGGACGGTAAAGGGGTTCGGCGAGCGGGTAATCTTCCGCGAGCTGTACTTGCAAGGGCTGACACTGATGGATGTGCGTGAGGCCGGGCTCGGGATCCACCTGTCGATGAGCCATATCGCGGCGCGGGCCGAGGTGCGGGCGTTGATCGGGGCGATCCGCCTGCCGCCGGCGCGGCTGGAGCTGACGTCCCCGGCGGCATGACGCGGGCCGCGGTTGGCATCCCCTGGACCCGACCCGGCCCGCGGCCCCCGGTTGCGACGCCGGCTACCCCGGCGTATATGGCCGCGACTTGCCGCCCCCCAGTTGCCGACGTAGCTCAGCGGTAGAGCAGCTGATTCGTAATCAGCAGGCCCTCGGTTCAAGTCCGAGCGTCGGCACCATAACATACTGAAATATATACGTTATAGATTTGATCCCGAATTAGTCGATAACGCCCACCGTTTATATCCGCGCTGTGTCCGCAACTTGAAGCGGCGCCCCCCGGCGGGACGTCATGTCAGATGGCACGGCGCGGCCTGCCTTTTCGCTCCATCATCCTACCTCACCCGCCAGCACTATCCGGGGCTCATCCGGCACGTCCCCACGCCCAGGCGCCCCACTGGCCCGCCACGATGTGGGCGAACCCACTGCCGCACACCTCACACCGGAGCCGTGGCACCGCGTGGTACAGTGTCCTGTGTGGCCCGACGCGGTCCCGGATCATGCGGCAGGGAATGGTGACTGACCGGCCACAGTCGCACCGGCATTGAAGCCACGAGTCCGTCAGGTCGGACAGCGGAGCGTCGGGGGAGAGGTCTGGCATCCTCCGAGGCTATCGCGAGAACAATATGAGAACAATATCCAGGCAATTCCAACGAGTCCCGGACAGCCACGGCCAGTCCGTGCGACATCGATGCGACACGCAACAGGAAGGGACTGTCATGGCCGACACTCTGGAGGAGGTGGCGGCGCGGCTTCGTCGCTTCGTTGATGTGATCGAGGGAGGAATAGGAGGCGGTAGCTCGGGGTGACCGACTCAAATTAACAACCAACCCAAGTCACGCTTCCCGAAGGGTGGCCCACTGGCAAATTGCGAAGTGTTTGGGCAGGCTCACAGATGAGGAACGTTACGTGTTCGCGCACATGATCGGAAAATGTCCGGGCTATCTTAGATCCGCACGGAGCGCCGCCACGAATGCGCCTTGGCGGCCTGCTGCGCGGGCATCGCCCTAAATGAACCCCGAAATAATCAGCGTGGCGGCAGCTAGTACCACCAGCACTGCGGCAGCGATGAGTATCCAAATAGGCATGGCCTCGCCGCGGAGTGTCGCCGCGTTAGCTCACCGCACTATTACGGACGGCGAATCAACGTGATCGCAAGCCGCAAGGCCTGGTTGATCCAGTTCGGGCCTAGCCTCCATAAGGATTCTTTATACGGGCGGCGAGCAACCTCTCAGCGTCAACGACGACGCTCTCTGCAGATGAGCTTCCGGGAGTTCGCAGGTTCATCCGACCACCCGCTCCTTCGGAAAAATCACGCGAGCCGTGGTCCCACAATCAGGTTTGCTGTCAATCTCGATCGAGCCGCCATGTAAGAGCATCAGCTTGCGACAAATGGTGAGGCCGAGACCCACCCCGCCATAAAGTCGGCTGGCGGAAGTATCGGCCTGGAAGAACGGCTCAAAGATTCGCTCCAATGCGAGAGCCTCAATACCGATGCCGGTGTCAGTGACATCCACACTTACGCCGCCGAACTCGCTCCGCTGGGCGCCAATTGACACACTTCCGCCCACCTTTGTGAACTTGAGTCCGTTCCCGATGAGATTGAGCATGATCTGCCTGACCGCGCCAGGATCTCCGCTGAGTAAGACGCCCCGCAGACTCGCCAAGCACTCGACGCGCACTCCCGCTTGTTTGGCTGCAAGCGCCAGCATCCGTGCGCATTCGCGCGTGACGAGCTCCAATTCGACGCATTGCTCGTGCAGCTCATACCGACCGGCCTCTAGGCGCGAGAGGTCCAGCAGTCCACTGATCAGATCGAGAAGGTGGACCCCGCTTGTGTGGATATCCGAGGCGCACTCGATGTAGCGTGGATCGAGCGCGCCGAGGGTCTGATCGCGAAACAAGCCGGAGAAGCCGATGATGGCGTTAAGTGGGGTTCGCAGTTCGTGGCTCATCGTAGCCAGGAATTCCGACTTGGCCCGGCTTCCCGCTTCGGCGAGGTCTCTTGCGCGGCGCAGGTCGGCGTCGGCCTCAACCTGCGCGGTGACGTCAGATCCCGTCCCGCGATAGCCGATAAAGGCGCCGGTAGCTCCATAAACGGGTTTTCCGCTCGCACTGAGATGCCGGATACGACCATTTGTATCGACGTGGCGGTAGTGGAAGTTGCGAAACGGCCGCCGGGCGGCTAGGTCCGCCTCATGTGCTGACCACTCGGCGTCATCCTGTTGTCCGCCGGCGTATTGCCGGCGGGTCTGTCCCATCCAACTCACCTCCGTAATCTCGTGCATAGCATCGGTTCCAGAGCCCCAGGTGAACCGCAACTCGGCATCCTGTTCCCAGAACCAGTCCGACGCCATTTCGGCGAAGTCGCGCAGGCGGGCTTCGCTCTTGCGTAGAGAGCCAGTGGCGTCAGTCAGCGCGGCATTCTGGTCTTCCTGATGCTCGAATTGGCGGACGATCACGGCAAACAGCAGCACGAAACCCGCCGTCATGCTGAGTGCAATCGTCGCGATCGCCCACTGCCGCAATTGCCAGATCACTAAGCCAGTGGCGCCGAGGATCATGCAAATCACTGCAAGGCCGATCGCCCGTAGGCGCAACGAGCCCCTTCCGACCGCACTGCTCAAAGCGGGTTGGTCTGTGGATACAATGCGGTCGGTCAAAACCTGCCTACTCTGCGACTCGCTCACGCTATAGATCGCCTCCCAATTACCGATGATCATCGTACGCAAGGAAATGCGCTGGCGGCCCTGACGGCAGGTCCACCATCATATATTTACCACATATCCCTTACCCCGCCGGTCATTTCGTCGATCCGTCGAGATCTATGCATAATGACTTTTTCTGGGTCCCTTAACGCATTGCCAATCTGTTGCCGGAGCTTGTTCAACGTGGCCTGAGTATCGGCTGGCGCCCCGCTGGGAGCCGCCGGTGTTGGTGCCGCAGCAATCTCTCCCACATTTGCAGGCACTGGCGTGGATGGAACCGAAGGCAGGTTGTTCCAGCCGAGGCCATACTCCGGCTCCGTCTTCCGTCGTACATCCGCTGCCGCAAGTCTCTGTTGCGCAGCATAGCATCTCGCAGTCCAGACAGCGCCACTTGAGGGAGGGCGAGCGCTGCACGATGCGGGATTTGGCAGACTGCGATGGGACGCCCAATAGGCGGCACCGGCATGATAGTCGCCCGTCTGGCTGTTGAACCAAGCCTCTCAACTCTGGCGGTCTGCCTGTCCTTGCTGGAAATTTGGTGACGGCGGCGCGTCTATCGTGGCGACACTCGGCGCGAGCGGCACTTGGGTGGCGGGGGGGCCTCAATCCGGAGGTGACCTCCAAGCACTCGAATCCGGTCATTGTAAGCAGCGATCAAACTGGCGTCATCGACACATATGTCCCGCTCGTTGCGTCGCCAATACGTCTGACCGGCTATCAACGCGGAAGGGTTGTCGCTGCTGGCAAGTCTCAATTGGTAGCGTTGGGCCATCTGGTCATCCAACGCTACTCAGCACGTCACTGTGACAGATCATCTTCTCAACAGGTGTCCCCGCCTTGCTGCAGTCAAAACTCGCAGCTTGAGCTGTCCCAAGGCCGGCCACGGTAAGACACGCACCGAGTAGCATTTTGAGCAAAAGCCGGTGCATTCGTGGTGTCCTTTCCACGGTCTTCAGCGTACTCGTCACGCGCGTTGTAGAGCGGCGCAAATGCGCGTCCGAAGCCGAAAGTCCGCTGGGCCTGCATCAGCTTCCCGACCCGACGCTCTGCGCGGATGCGGATCTCTGTAGCGTCGATCCAGCTACGCCGCCGCAATTTCCTTCGTCGGCCGCATAGGCAACTTCAAGACTTTACACAGCGCAGTCAGATTTTCCGCACGTGGCCGTGTCTTGCCTGTCTCCCAGAAATAAACGCAGGGGGCAGTCACGCCGACCTTGTCGGCAACCTCGGCCACACTCATGTCGCGCCGTATGCGAGCATCGCGAAGATATTTGCTTAGGCTGGGCTTTCTGGCCAATGTTCTTATCCTTTATGATAATGGGTCTCCGGTCACATTAATGTCGGACCCATATCATTGCAAGGTGTGTATCGCTTTGCTGATGGCAAGGATGCCGATGCCGCGGCCTCAATTTGCGTCGGCGCGCACCCTCGATCGCCCTCTCGATCTGACGCGAGTTAGTCCTACGGCATCGGAAAGCGCTCTCCAATCCAGGACTGCGACCCGGCAGAGGCGACGGTAGCCCCGGGAGGCTTTTCGAACTCAAGGACGACTAATAGATCTCTCTCGGTCAAAAGCTTCCGAAGGTAGTCATGGACCTCAGCGGCGTCACCATCCAGCTCTATGAGATAGAACCTGTCGACGGCTTCTATTCCCCCTAGCCGCTCAACCTCGTCACAAAATCGGCGCCTGGCAACTTCACTGCCGTTCTTCAACTGAAAGCAGATAGCGAAGCAAGCCATATGAGGCGCACCTTACGCATAAGCGGTCCAAAACTCCATATAAGACGATATGATCGATTCGCAAAGGAAAATGGGGCAATCCGTGAGTGCTGAACATCGGTGACGGAACTGATCGCCAACGCTGGGGCTTCTGGGATCGTCGCAGCGGACTGCCCGCGGATAACTGCCGGTCGGGTGCGCCTGGGCTACACTGCGTCAATAGTGCAGCCGGGTTCGTAAGCGCCTGTGCTGCCGTCGCCGAATGCTGCGTCGCCGTATGACCAAAACGGTAGGTGGCAGCCGCGGTGCGAGGTGCTGCGCGTAGACCACGCGCTCACTTCGCCTAATATCGCTCGCCAACCGCCATGCGGTCGATCAGGGCCTGCGCGATAACCAATGGCTGGCGCCTGGACCCAACTGCGAGCAATGCGCCAGCAACCGCATTCGCCACGTCGTCATGCGCACCCGGTCCGTGGTCGATACTATCTCGGCCGCCGCGCGCTGTGCGCCGTTCAAGGCCGCAGAACTGTGATGCAAGGCGCTGGATGTCGAGCAGCTCGACCTTGCCGCTGTTCAGCAGTAGCAGTGTATCCCGGTAGATTTCTCCCTTTGGCCGATCAGATAGTTCGCACGCGATGCCATGCGCACGGAATCTTTCCCGCGGCCATTCGCCTCCGTATCGATCGCCGATCACCCGACTGATTCTGTAATCAGCAGGCCCTCGGTTCAAGTCCGAGCGTCGGCACCAATGAAATCGCCAATACGTTTTCCCTTATTGGTGCACTACGTCTCCGGGAACAGGATCTCTGCGGCGTCAAGTGAGAAGCGCAACGAGACTGGACCTTTCGGGGGTGTCGGAACCCAGAATGCCATAGGCGACCAGGGTGCCGAGCAAATCGCGGGCACTGCGCTCCCTGAGGCCGGTGACACGCGTGGCGTCACCGCGTGGGAGCTCGCCGCGCTGGAGGGTTTGTTCGAGGATGGCAAGCGCTTCGGGTCGCAGTTCGCGCCGGGCGACATAGATTTTCAGGCGATCGATCAGCGTGTCGAGTGCGAACAGCCCTCCCATGAAGGTGACCTGATCGAGACACACGCGCAGGAACCAGGCCGTGAACTCCGCCAAGGCGGGGCGTGAGAGATTGCCGCGGCCGTCAAGATCGCCCGGCCGAGGCATGTCGGCATGGTCCATCATCCGCTTGTAGTCGCCGCGGCTTTCGAGGCCGCGTGATACTGACCAAAGTCCGTGCGCACCGATCCCGGCCTTGAATGCCATCGCATGGCTCATTAGGCGGCTGACGCGCCCATTCCCATCAAGGAATGGGTGGATGTAGTTGAGGCGGTGATGTGCTGCGGCCATCGCCAGGATGCCGCTGCCGGCGCCGAGCTGCTCGAAACTGTAGCGCCGCTCGAAATGCGCTATGAAGGCTTCGACCTGTCCGGCTGCCGGCGGCAGGTGGCGCCCGACCGCGACTTCATGGTCGGTTTCCGAGCGAAATTCGCCTGGCACCATCCGCACATCACGGCCGTTTCCCTTGATCAGCAGTAGCGCGTCTGGCGCGTCTTCGTAAAATGACCGATGGAGCCAGCGGATGAAGGTTGCGGACGCGGGCTCCGGCAAGGTCCCGGCGGCGTACTGATGATCGACCTCGCGCTGCACTCAGATATGGGCGCGCGCTTCGAGTTGCAGATTGCGCCGCTCTTCGACGGTGTCGAATTGGTTGGCAAGTGCGCGCTCGATATCGCGCAGCGCCGTGTTGTGGCCTTCGATCAGGTTCGAGTAGTAGCAGTTCATCACCCGCACGAGGCCGGCGAGGCCGGCGGCGGAACTTGGGTGCAGCCGGGAGCCGAGGGTGTGGGCAGTACCAGACAGCGATGCGACGAGATCGATGATCTCAGCGCCCGTCTCGTCCAGGAGGCACGGCTCAATGCGGGTCGGGGCGTCATGTATCTCGAGCATGCCGATCTCTGATTCGGTACAGTCGCTGCTATAATATACTAAAATATCATTTCTAGCGAGAGAATTGCCGATCTTGGCGCCGATCATCGTTTGTAGTCCAGTACCTTGATGTAATGTAGATTTCTACTAAGAAGTGGTGCTTTTGATGCCGATCCGGAGAATTACAAGATCGGGGGCGCACCCTTCGGGCCAGGCTCTACGCGCCTTCGGCTTCCCGAGCCACCCATTGAAGAAAAATGGGACGTCCCGGCCCTCCGAGTGACGATCCTTCGTGCAAGTGGTCACCTGGCCTGATGCCCTGGACCTTCGCCATGGTGGCTGCGGTCCAGTGCGTCGTCTCGCCAGGCGGATCAGCCTGGGTTCAGGAGACGACGCGCGCCATAATTTCGGCTTCGAGCGGCGGGACGGGCGACGGACGTGTCTTGTCGCGCAGCAAGCCTGCGACACCATCGGTTGTGAAGCGTTCCCGCCAGTGCCAGACAGCCGTCTTGCTGACACTGGCATCGCGCATGATTTCGGCCGTGCCGCAGCCGTCTGCCGTCAACAATACGATCTGGGCTCGCCAGACGTGCTTCTGTGGAACGTTTCGGTCCGCCACGATCGCCTCGAGGCCGATACGATCCGTGGCACTCACTTCAACTTTGATGCCCGTACGCATCCCGCAGATGCGCACTCCAGCGAGGTCGCGGGAATCCCAATTCGGACTCAAACGTGCACGGGCCGGAGGAAATCGCCACTCGAGGCCGATTGAAAGCGCCACGTGAGGCCGGTTGAATTCGCCTGCCACCTGAGGCCGGTGAATTCGCCACCTGAGGCCGGTGAATTCGCCGATCTCGTGGCGGAGGGTGCCGCCGCTGACATCGCAGTAATCGCGACTACAGTCCGGCCTTTTTGACGGGTGACGTAGTGCCGAGAGCGAATGTGGAGATGCGACGGATCAGGGAAGTGTTACGATTGCGTGCGGAGTTAGGGCCGAATCTGAGCGCGATATCGGCAGGGGCGAAGCTCGCGCGCTCGACGATTCGGACCGACCTGGATCGAGCGGCGGCGGGGCTGGACGCCGCCACGGCCGATGGGTTGTCGGAGACCGCCAAGGAGAAGTGAGACAGACTCAACCGTCAGTGGCAGCCTCTCAACGCCATGTCATGTCGTTCGCCGGGTCCGCCTCAACCACGGTGAACACCATGATCACGATCACCGGACTCGGTGATCACAATCAGCCGGATTGGCTGATCATAATCAACGGAATGCGTACCGGGGCCCATGCGCGCCTCCAAAGTTCGTGCTCGCCGAAGCGCTCCTGTTGAGCGTGGAGATCGCTCAGCAGGCTAGGGTCGTTGGGGCAGCCGGCATACCCATTCCGGCGTGCTACGCTCATGGACGCGTGCGGGGGATCACAGGTTCCCTGGCGATCCATCCTATGCCTATGCCTTTGCCCTGCTCCACGACCCCGGCCGAGCCGGCAGCACCTCGCCTTTGGTGGTCCTGCCGACGCCGCCCCCGGCATCTAAACACCGAAGGCCTCAGCGGAAGATAATATCGAGGCTAACACAGGGCTTCAGCATCCGCTGTCTACGCTTCAAGAGCAGCGTCGCCGCCGCAAGCCTCGCTTCCGGCTGGCGGGCTGCGCCTTTACCGGGAGCGGGTCGAACCCTCTGGATCGCTGCGAAAAGTTTCAGGCCATATCACCTTCCCCGTCTTCAGGACTTCGACTGTCGCAATCAGATTTTATCCAGTAGGTGTGGCCGTTGTAGGTCGCGCGCTTCGCGTTACATTTGCTGCTGCTATCGGACCAATGTGTGGGCCAAGTCACCCATCAATTGTAACATCAATGCGAGGGTTCGTTGGGCTGCTTCCCCTGGAGCATTTGCAGGGTTCGCGCGAGCTGTTCGATGGAATCCTCGGTAACCTCCATGCTCAACTGCAAGCCGGAGGCGAACCGGATAGTCAGGACAGGCGCGCCGTCCTGGGCAAATGAAGCCTGATACCCGGTGGCGGTGCGGGCCGGCTTGGGCGTGGGCATCGGCCTCCCCTTCGCTGCCGCATGCTGTTGCAGGACGGCGCCTGCCTTCCCCGCTATCTGCTCAAGCTGCTCAATGACCCGCGGCATGTCGATGGTAGGGAACAATAGGCGTTCCTCGGAACCGTCCCGAAAGAGCAACTGCACTGAGAGGTGCTGTCCGTCCTGCGACGCACCCGTCATCATTTTCTGCACCCGGCGGTCTGTCGTCATCGACATGTCCTTTCGTCTGCCGTCGTTATCGAACGCCTGCCCCTCCGTGCTGGAAAACGAAAAGCCCGCTATGGCGCGAGGCGGTGCCAGCTCTGTGAGCTGGAAGATCATTCCCCGATTGTACCAGGTCCTGAGTAGTTCCCGAGGCTGTTCGCGCGCGCAGATGCGCACAACATAGACGTGCACTCCGTCACTCGAAGGAATTGCCTCATGCGTTATCTCATAATGCTACCGATAGTCATTTTGGGCCTCACAGGATGTGTGGTCGCCGGGCCTGATCACGGACCGCGATACGTTGAGCAGCCGGCACCCATGGTCGTTGAACGCCCGGTGGTCGTCGTTCGCCCCTGATCTCGATTGATGTTGGTGGATAAGAAAAACCCCGCCTAGTTGGCGGGGCTGGAGACGAGTGAATCGTCTCGCATACGCCGTCGATGACGCGATGCAAGGTCGACGTTGAGTTCGGATTGTCCATCACGCGGCCCGCAAGAGAGTGCGTCACCGCGTTGAATAGCACCAGGCCGTGGGCTCTTCTAGCCCGCATATCTCACACGCCGGGTCGTTGGCTTTTGTTTAACGGCGACGACCTGACTTGTGGACGCGTTGGTTGGCTGGCGCCGTCCTTGAGGCCGGAATTGGTCGAGCGGGACCGGCGCCATCGTTTGATGACGTGAG
>DATHNE010000212.1:0-11423 GCA_035486355.1 Acetobacteraceae bacterium | reverse complement strand
GTGCGCAAGGCCTCGCCCGACCTGATGATGGTCGTGCACATGATCTCGCCCGATGGATCGCGCGATCAGCAATACATCTCCAACTACGCGACGCTCTACATCAAGGACGCGCTGGCGCGGGTGGATGGCGTCGGTGATGTGAACGTGTTCGGCGCGCGTGACTATTCGATGCGCGTCTGGCTCGATCCGGCCAAGGTGGCGGCGCGCGGACTGACGGCGGGCGACGTGGTGGCCGCACTGCAGGCGGCGAATTTGCAGGTGGCGGCGGGGGCGATCAACCAGCCACCCGCGAAGTCACCCGGGGCATTCCAGATCTCGGTTCAGACGCTGGGCCGGCTGCGCGATGTCGAGCAGTTCGGCGACATCGTGGTGCGTGCCGATCCGGGCACCGGTTTCGTGCGCATTCGTGACATCGCGCGGGTGGAGCTGGGTGCGCTGGACTACACGGTCAATGCATATCTGGACAAGGACGTGGCGACGGCAATCGTGATCTACCAGCGCCCGGGGTCCAACGCGCTGGCCACCGCGGCGGCGGTGAAGCAGACGATGCAGGAGGCGAAACGGAACTTCCCACCGGGGATCGACTATACCGTCGTCTACAATCCGACCGACTTCATTCAGCAATCGGTCGATGAGGTGGTACGCACACTGTACATCGCGATCGGGCTGGTGGTCTGCGTGGTGATCTTGTTTCTGCAGACCTGGCGCGCGGCGATCATTCCAGTCGTGGCGATCCCGGTGTCGCTGATCGGTTGCTTTTTGGTGATGGGCGCGGTCGGTATCAGTTTCAACACGCTGTCACTGTTCGGGCTGGTTCTGGCGATCGGCATCGTGGTGGATGATGCGATCGTCGTGGTGGAGAACGTCGAACGCTTCCTGCGCGACGGCATGACGCCGCGCGACGCCGCGCACGAAACGATGGACGAGGTCGGCACCGCGCTGATCGCCATCGCGCTGGTGCTGTGCGCGGTGTTCATCCCCACCGCCTTCATCAGCGGGCTGCAAGGCTCGTTCTACCGGCAGTTCGCCATCACCATCGCCGCGGCGACGGTGATCTCGGCACTGGTGTCGCTGACACTGTCACCGGCGCTTGCCGCGCTGCTGCTGAAGCCGCACGACGCGGTGCCGGCGCACGGCCTGATCCATCGCCTGTCGGCGCCGCTGCGTGAGTTCTTCCGCGGTTTCAACTGGGCGTTCGACCGCATGTCCATGGGCTACGGATGGCTGGCCGGGCGCCTGGTGCGGGTCGGTGTGCTGGTGCTGGTGGCCTATGCCGGGCTGATCTACGCGGCGTATGACCGGCTGGCGGCCACGCCGACCGGGCTGATCCCGCAGCTCGATCGCGGCTATCTGATCGCCGCCTTCCAGTTGCCGCCCGGCGCGTCGCTGGCGCGCACCGACGCGGTGATCCGGCGTGCTTCCGAAATCATCCTGCAGCGGCCGGGGGTGATGCATTCGGTGGCCTTCACCGGGTTCGACGGCGCGACTTTCACCAACGCACCGAACGCTGGGGTGATCTTCGTGGCCCTGAAGCCGTTCGAGCAGCGGGTGCCGCTTGGCCTGAGCTCGGCGCGCATCCTGGCCGACGTGCGCCAGCACCTCGCGGTGATCGACGACGCCTTCGCTTTTGTACTGGAACCCCCCTCGGTGCCCGGCATCGGGACCGGGGGCGGATTGAAGCTGTATGTGCAGGATCGCGCGGGCGTCGGCCTGCCGGCGCTGGAGCAGGCGGCCTGGATCATTGCCGGATCGGCGGGGGCGACGCCTGGGTTCACCCAGGCGTTCACGCTGTTCAACACGCATACGCCGCAGATCTACGCCGACATCGACCGCACCAAGTCGGAGCTGCTGCAGGTGCCGATCGGGCGGGTGTTCGAGGCGCTGTCGGTGTATATGGGATCGTTCTACATCAACGATTTCAACCTGGCTGGGCGCACCTATCAGGTGATGGCCCAGGCGGACAATCCGTATCGGCTCAGCCAGCGCGATGTGGAGAACCTGAAGACGCGCAACAACAATGGCGACATGGTGCCGATCGGCGCGGTGGCGACATTCCATAACACAACCGGACCGTTCCGGGTGCCGCGCTACAATCTGTACCCAGCGGCCGAGGTGCAGTTGGGGCTGGCGCGCGGTTTCTCCTCGGGCCAGGCGATCGCGACGATCGAACGCATCGCGGCGCAGCGGCTGCCGCCCGGGTTCGGGTTCGAATGGACCGAGATCGCGCTGCAGGAGAAGCTGGCGGGCAACACCGCGATGGTGGCGTTCGGCCTGGCGGTGGCGTTCGTGTTCCTGTTGCTGGCCGCGCTGTACGAGAGCTGGCTGCTGCCGCTGGCGGTGGTGCTGATCGTGCCGATGTGCATCCTGGCGGCGATGCTGGGGGTGAACGCGCGAGGGCTGGACCGCAACATCCTGGTGGAGGTCGGGCTGGTGGTGCTGGTCGGGCTGGCGGCCAAGAACGCGATCCTGATCGTGGAGTTCGCCAGGCAGGCCGAGGGTCAGGGGAAGTCCCGGTTCGAGGCGGCGGTCGAGGCGGCGCGCACGCGGTTGCGGCCGATCCTGATGACCTCGATGGCATTCATCCTGGGGGTGGTTCCGCTGGCGGTCGCGGTCGGCGCGGGCGCGGAAATGCGGCAATCGCTCGGTACCGCGGTGTTTGCGGGCATGCTGGGCGTGACCCTGTTCGGGCTGCTGTTCACGCCGGTGTTCTACGTGCTGGTGCGACGGGTGGGACAACTGCTCGATGCGTTGACCCGGCCGGGTCCGCCGCGCAAGGATGCGCCCGGTTCGAGGACGCCGCCATGATCCTGCTGATCGACAACTACGACAGTTTCACCTTCAACCTGGTGCACTTCCTGGGCGATCTTGGCGCGCGCTGCGAGGTCTGGCGCAACGACAAGATCGCGGTCGATCAGGCGATGGCGAAGCAGCCGGAGGCGATCGTGCTGTCGCCGGGGCCGTGCACGCCGAACGAGGCGGGGATTTGCATGGACCTCGTTGCTGCCGCGGCGGGGAAGATCCCGATCCTGGGCGTGTGCCTGGGACACCAGGCGATCGGCCAGGTGTACGGCGGCAAGGTGATCCGCGGCCCGATGCCGATGCACGGTAAGCAGAGCGCGATCTCGCACACCGGGACGGATATCTTTGAAGGGCTGCCGTCAGGCTTTCTGGCGACACGGTATCACAGCCTGGTGGTCGAGCGGGACAGCCTGCCCGACGTTCTGATGCCCACCGCGTGGACCGACGACGGGCTGATCATGGGCATGCGCCACCGCGCCCTGCCCGTGTTCGGCGTCCAGTTCCACCCGGAGAGCATCGTCACCGAACACGGCCATAAGCTGCTGGACAATTTCCTGTCGATCGCGCGCGGGTCCAACGCGCCGGCGCGGGCGGCGTAGGACCACACCGCGGCGCCATGTCCAACAATCTGAAGCCGCTGCTGGCGCGACTGGCAGGTGGTGCAGCGCTGACCGAGGCCGAGGCGGAGGCGGCGTTCGACATCATCATGTCAGGCGAGGCGACGCCGGCGCAGATCGGCGGGCTGCTGATGGCGATGCGCGTGCGCGGCGAGACGGTGGCGGAGCTAACCGGCGCGGTGCGGGCGATGCGGGCTCGGATGACGGCGATCGAAGCGCCTTCGGGGGCGATCGATGTGTGCGGCACGGGCGGGGATGGCGCGGGGACGGTAAATGTTTCTACCGCGGTGACGTTCGTGATGGCGGGTGCGGGCGTGCCCGTGGCGAAGCATGGCAACCGCGCGCTGTCGTCCCGGACGGGTGGGGCGGATGTGCTGACGGCGCTGGGTGTGAATGTCGATGCGCCTATGGAACGGCTGCCGGAGATCCTGCGGGAGGCTGGGGCGGTGTTCCTGTTCGCGCCGCGGCATCATCCGTCGATGCGGCATGCGGCGGGGCCTCGGGTGGAACTGGGGACGCGGACGATTTTCAATCTGCTGGGGCCGCTGTCGAACCCGGGGCGGGTGACGCGGCAGTTGACCGGGGTGTTCGATCCGGCGTGGGCGCGGCCGATGGCGGAGACGCTGGGGCGGCTCGGCAGCGAGGCGGCGTGGATCGTGCACGGCCAGGGGCTGGATGAGCTGACGGTGGCGGGCGAGAACCAGGTGGTGGCGCTGGAGGGGGGCTCGGTCCGGAGCTTTACCCTGACGCCGGAGGAGGTGGGGCTGGCGCGGGCGCCGATCGAGGCGATCAAGGGCGGCGATGCGACGGTGAACGCGGCGGCGTTGCGCGGGGTGCTGGAGGGCGCGGCAGGGGCGTATCGGGAGACTGTGCTGCTGAATGCGGCGGCGGCGCTGGTGGTGGCGGGGAAGGTGGACGCGCTGCGGGATGGCGTGGCGGTGGCGGCGTCAGTGATTGATAGCGGCGCGGCGGCGGAGGCATTGGCGGTGATGCAACGGGTGAGTGCGGTTACGTAAGGTTTTTAGCCGCGAATAAGGCGAAGGGGTTAGTGGGTCAGGACGATGCGTTTGATCTCCAGGCGGGGTTTGCCGAGGTTCAGCAATAGGCAGATTTGGATGTTGGTGGCTTTCAGGTGGTTCAGGCATTGGGCGTGGTGGATTGGGTCCAGGGCTTTGACGGCTTTCAGTTCGATGAGGATGGTGTTTTCCACCAGCAGGTCGGTAGTGTATTGGCCAACGGTGACGCCTTGATAGGTGACTTGCACGCCGTGCTGCTGGGCGACGACGAGGCCCGCGTTGCGGAGTTCCGGGGCGAGCGCATTCTCGTAGACCTTCTCGGCGAAGCCTGAGCCGAGGGTGCCGGCGACGGTCAGGGCGCAGCCGATGATGCGGCTGGAGAGATCATCGAATTTCGTTTTGGTCGCGGTCATTCGTGTTCTTCGCGTTATTCACGACCGATTTCCAGTTCCTTTAAAGTTAGGCCATCTGTTTTCGCCGCAATATCCAAGGTGGCAGCACGCAGTTTTCCAACTACATCAGCAAGGTTAGCCTTCAGCCTTTCGACTGATACATTCACCGGAATGACCGGTCCACTACCAAAGGCGCCTTTCGCGTTATCCGCTACCAGAAAAGGTATCGTGTCGGTTATCGCGGCTGTCTGCCTACAGTATCTTGACAGATTATTCCGGTGACATATCCGCAACAAGTGCAAACGCCAGGCACCCCGGGGCGTTTTCGACAAGCAGTTGTACGTGAGTGAGGAGTGCGGGCGGGCCGGATGATGCCGGACTGGACGATATCCCTCGTCTATCCATGGAGGGCTATGATCTGCACCGCCCCGCCGCCGCATCGCCAGCGATGGCGCGCAGGGTGGCCGCGCCGTCTGATCCGGCTGGGCCCCGCTGCTCCCAGTCCCGCATTGTGCCGAGCGCGATCTGAAAACGCCTGGCGAATTCCTCCTGCGTCAATCCCAGCGCGCGGCGGATGATCTTCAGCCGCGGCGTCTGTCGCATGCGGGTCCGGTGCCCCGGCGTCGGGGGCCGGGCATCAGGATCGGCGCGCGCGTCGGCGTGGGTCTGCGCGTCGATCTTCGCGTCGGCGCGGGTCCGCCCATGTCTGGTCTTCATTGGGATACCTGCGCAGCGCGCAGGTGGATGCCGCGACGCCGTCGGCCCGTTTTTGGTAGGCTTGCGCCATGGACGAGGCAACGCCTAGCACGCACGCCCCCGGCCGCCGCGAACGTCCGCCAGCAGCTCCGCGCGGCCATGCGCCTGCAGGAGATCGAGGGCAATCCGCTCGACGCAGTTGATGTCGCGATGTTTGAGATGTTCGAGCGCGAGGGTTGGCCGCATGAGCGGCGGCGAGCCCACATCCTCGCCCAGGTCCGGGCTCGAGCGGCCGAGTGACCGAAGACGACGGGTATACCTATCCCGGCTTCTCGGTGCTCCGTAACAAGCTCGGGATCATCCAGGCGGCTTGGCTTGAGGCCGTCGAGCGGAGGCTGGTAGTCCAACGTGCCACCGAGGGCATTCCCCGCGGGCGCTTCGGCCCTGCCCATCTGCGCGCAATCCACCGGCATCTGTTCCAGGACTTGTATGACTGGGCCGGCGAGGTCCGCACCGTGGAGATCGCCAAGGGCGGTCATCAGTTCCAGTTCCGGCGGTATATCGAGACCGGCATGGCGGACGTGCACCGGCGGCTGGTGGCGCAGAACTTCCTCCGGGGACTGGATCCAGACGCATGCGCCGTGGCGGCGGGCGAGATCGTGGGCGATGTGGACTACGTCCGCCCCTTCCGCGAGGGCAACGGCCGCACCCAGCTCTATTAGCTGGAGCAGTTGGCCGCATTAGCTGGAGCAGTTGGCCGCGCAGGCGGGGCATCTGATCGACTTTGGCGCGATCGACCCGGCGCGGTGGCGCGCGGCGTCGCAGACCGCTCATGGCGCCGCCTACGCGCTGATGGGCGAGGAGATCCGGCGGGCGCTCCGACCGAAATGAGTTGACCCGCTCCCGGGACGTGGCGTGCTGAGGCACGGCATTGGCGGTTTACCTCGCCTCTGTGGCGCATAGGATGTACGATGGCCTAACAGTATTTGAGCTAACAGGAACGCCATGCAGCAGGTTCCCGACCCGACCCCGCTTCCCGCTCCCGACGGTGTTGCCATCGCGCCCGTCGGCGCGGACGGCGGTGGCGCGGGTGCCATGGATGAGACCCTGCGCCCCTGACGACGGTGGCGGGCCGCGAGTGCGTGGATGGCATGGGAGAACCCCTTGCACCTGTTGAGCGGAAGCCCAGCGGCTCGGCGCGCGACGAAACCCTATGCACCGTGGAGACGGTGGGCGTGGTGGTCAGTTTGGCTGCCGGTCTGCACAGTGGCGGGGCAAGACCCCGTGCACCCGTCAAGCATGCGCGCAGCCCGCGGCACGCAACAAAACCCCATGTACCGTGGGCACTATGTACTCTGGACACAGGCGGCTGCAGCGATCGGCACAGTCGCCAGTCCGTGCAGAGTGGCAAGACCTCATGCACCTATCAGCCAGACGCGCAGCCCCGCAGCGCACGACAAAACCCCATGTACCGTGAGAACAGTGGCCGCGGCGGCGCTCCCCAGGGCCCAAGCTTTCGCTTGGGTGACGGGATGGGGCGTATGCGTGGTCGGGACGAGGCAAGACCCCATGCGCTTGTTGCCAATGGGGCAGACGGCCAGCGCCAGCACGCGACATTCACGCTCTTCGAGGCTGTCGCGTTCTTTGCGGTCCCCTTTCGCTTCGCTCCGCCACCTCAACGCTTCCCAATTAGCAATAAATTGGCCCCGGTTAGGAAGAATTCACCAAGGCCGTAGCGACACCCAGACCGCGCCTGGGCTAAGATCCGCGTCATCGAGGGGCCCGCTCCAGACGCCCCCGACCACGGCACAGGAGACCAAAATGGCAATTCAGCTTGGCCAGATCGCACCCGATTTCGAACAGGACAGCACCGCCGGCCGCCTCAAGTTCCACGATTGGCTCGGCGGCTCCTGGGGCGTGCTGTTCAGCCACCCGAAGGACTACACCCCGGTGTGCACCACGGAACTCGCTGAGGTCGCGCGGCTGAAGGGCGAGTGGGACAAGCGGCACGTGAAGCCGATCGGCCTGTCGGTCGACCCCGCCGACAGCCACAAGGGCTGGGAAAAGGACATCGAGGAAACCCAGGGTCAGGCGCTGAACTTCCCGGTGCTCGCCGACCCGGACCGCAAGGTGTCGAGCCTGTACGACATGGTGCACCCCGAGGCGGATCCCTCGATCACAGTGCGCAGCGTGTTCATCATCGACCCGAACAAGAAGGTGCGGCTGATCCTGACCTATCCGCCCAGCACGGGGCGCAACTTCGCCGAGATTCTGCGGGTGATCGACAGCCTGCAGCTCACCGACGCGCACAAGGTAGCGACGCCGGTGAACTGGAAGGATGGGGACGATGTGATCATCGTGCCGAGCCTGTCGGACGCGGACGCGAAGACGCGGTTCCCAGATGGGTGGAAGACGCTGAAGCCGTATCTGCGTGTGGTGAAGCAGCCGGCGCTGCCGCGGTAGGCTAGGATGGTGCCCCTCCCGGTGCGGGAGGGGACCGTCACGACAGGAGACCCCGATGATCTTCCGTCAGCTCTTCGACCAGGCCTCGGGCACCTACACCTACCTGATTGCCAGCCGGCGCGGCGGCGAAGCGCTGATCGTCGATCCGGTGCTGGAGAAGGTCGATCGCTATCTGCAACTGATGCGGGAGCTCGATCTGCGGCTGGTGAAGGCGGTGGATACGCATCTGCATGCCGATCACATCACCGGGCTGGGCGCGCTGCGCGACCGGACCCATTGCGTGACCGTGATGGGGGAGCAGAGCGCGGTCGATGTGGTGTCGATGCGCGTGGCCGATGGCGACAAGCTGACGATCGAGGGGATCAGCCTCGATGTGCTGTATACGCCGGGGCATACGGATGATTCGTATTGCTTCCACCTGGGCGATCGCGTGCTGACCGGCGACACGCTGCTGATCCGCGGCACCGGGCGGACGGATTTCCAGAATGGCGATGCGCGGATGCAGTACGAATCGATCTTCGGGCGGTTGCTGAAGCTGCCGGAGGAAACGCTGGTGTTCCCGGCGCATGATTACAAAGGCGATACGGTCAGTACGATCGGCGAGGAGCGGGCCAGCAATCCCCGGCTGCAGGTGCGCTCGGCCGAGGAGTATGCCGCGTTGATGGGCAGCCTGAACCTGTCCAATCCGAAGATGATGGATGTCGCGGTGCCGGCGAACATGCGCCAGGGGCTAGCGCAGGATGCGATCGCGGCGCGCGGCTGGGCGGTGACGGCGACGGATGCGCTGACGCTGCTGGGGCAGCCGGATGTGGCGCTGATCGACCTGCGCGAGCGCAGCGAACGGGCGAAGCACGGCAGCATTCCGGGGGCGTTACACGCGCCGTATCCGGATCTGCAGGAAAATATCAGCCCGGGCGGGATGTTGTTCGAGCTGGCGGCGGCGACCGGCAGGCGGATGGTGTTCTATTGCGCGTTCGGCGAGCGCTCGGCGATGGCGGTGCAGGCAGCGCAGGACGCGGGGATCGCCAGCGCATGCCACATCCACGGCGGCATCGGTGCGTGGAAGGCGGCGGGCGGGGCGTTGGACTAGATTTCGCCTTGAAATCTGGCGCGCGGAGACTTCGCTTGGTCTGATTTAGCTAAGGTCACCCGATGCCCATCGTCAACATGCTGGAAGCATGCTGCAAGCAAAGTCCAACCTCTCCCGCCTGGTCGAGGCGGTTGAGTGTGGCCAGGAGACCGAGATCATCATCGCCCGCAACGGACGCCCCGCGGCACGTGTGGTTGCCGTCGCTGCGCGACCGGCGGCGCGCCGGATCGGCGTGGCGAAGGGCCGGTTTGTTGTCCCGGACAGCATCGATGCCGAAGAGGCGGCGATCGCCGCGCTGTTCACCCGCACCGACCCATGAGGCTGCTGCTCGATACCCATATTGCCCTGTGGGCCGTGGTTGAGGACCCGCGGTTGCCGGCGCGGGCGCGCGCGCTGATCACCGACACCGAGAATGAGATCTTCGTCAGCGCCGCGAGTGTCTGGGAGATCGCGATCAAGCATGCCCTGGCCCGTGGGGGGCCGGACGATATGCCGGTGTCAGGCGCGGAAGCGCTGCAGTACTTCCAGGAGTCTGGGTACGAACTGGTGGACATCTCCGCGGCGGATGCGGCCGCTGTCGAAACGTTGCCGTTACCGCATGCTGATCCGTTCGACCGCCTGCTGCTGGCGCAGGTACCGACCAAATCTTTGCGTCTCGTAACGCATGACGCGCGCGTCATGCGCCACAATGCGTCGACAATCGAGGTCTGACACAAGCGAGGCTCAGTCGTTCGCGGCCATCGCCGCGGTCGGCGCAGTTGCGAATTTCGGTATCACGTCCGTAATGAACAGCTCCAGCGATCGCATCGCCACCTCGTGCGGTAGACCGAACGACGCGCCGTAGCAGAACTGATCGACACCCACGGCTTCGTAGTCACGCAGCTTCGTTACGACCTCATCGGGCGTACCGAACACCATGCTGTCGCGGATCACCTCCGCTCGGTAGTCCTGCTGGTTAGGCAGCTTCGCCAGCTCGGCCGGCTCGGCGAAGCCGTTGGTGACGCCACCGACATTGGCGAACAGATTGTCGAAGCGCAGGTTGTGGCCGACCGAGACATCCACCGGGATGTGCGCGTCGTCGGGGCCATCGTAGACGCAGACGCGGCGCAGCATCAGGAAGCGCGGGCGCTTGCGTGTCGGGTGTTTCGCTATCGCATCGGAGAAGCGGCGGCCGAGGATTCCCACCTCAGCGTGCGGGCGCGAGAGTGGCGTGGCCATGATGTTGATCGGCAGGCCACCGCCGATCGCCCAGTCGTAGGTGTCGGGATCGCGCGCCGCGACCCACAGCGGCGGGTGCGGCTGCTGCAGCGGCTTCGGCACGGACGTCGCGCGGGGAAAGTCCCAGAACTTGCCGTGATGCTCGGTGTCGCCCTGCCACAGGTCCAGTACCACCGGCACCAACTCCTTCAGGTACTCGGCGCCCTGGCGCTGCTGGATGCCGCCCGCCATGCGATCGAACTCGTACTGGAATGCCCCGCGCGCAATGCCGAGTTCCAGCCGCCCCTCGGTCAGGATATCGACCAGCGCCGCCTCGCCGGCCAGCTTGATCGGATGCCAATAGGGCGCGACCACGACCGCGGTGCCCAGCCGAATGCGTGACGTGTGCGCCGCCCAGTGCATCAGCAAGGTCAGCGGATTGGGGCCGACGGTCAGCTCGATCGTATGGTGCTCGGCGGCCCAGGCAATCTCGAACCCACCCTCTTCGGCCAGCTTCACCAGCTCGAGCGCCGCGCGCATCACGTCGCGCATGTCGTGGCTGGTGTCGTAGCGCTCCATGTTGACGGCGATGGAGAATTTCACCGGAGGCACCTTCGGCGTGATGGTTGCAACGCGCACTATGCACGCGGCGTCGGAACGAGGAAACCGCCGTCAGATGGTCTGGCGGATCGCCTGTTTGATCTGGCGGATGCGGACTTCGTCGCGCTTGTAGAAGGTCCATTGCTTGATGCGCCGGGATCGCAACAGGCCCGCCGTTGACAGTATCTTGAGGTGCTCGCTCACTGTCGGCTGACTGGCGCCCAGCTTCGCGGCAATCAGCACGCCACACACGCCGTCCTTCACCAGGTCGCCATCGACCTGCGGTGGGAAATGCGCGCGTGGGTCTTTCAGCCATTGCAGGATCTGCAGGCGCCGTTCGTTGGCCAGCGCGCGAATCGCCAGAGCAATAGACACATTGCTAGGAAGAAACTCACGGGCTTTCGATGGCTGATCTGCTGTTGGCGCACACTGAAGCGGTTGGTTGGTCGCTTTGGACTGCTTCGCGGACCGGCACTTTGAGAGAACGTTCAAGCTGCCTGCGCCACGGGCTGTAGTTCGACGCGGAAGCCGAGCCTGGCCAGTTGGGCGACGT
>DATHNE010000211.1:0-93481 GCA_035486355.1 Acetobacteraceae bacterium | reverse complement strand
CAATTGATCTTGGCTGATCGTAGTCCCTTCCAGGTTGGCTTGTGTCATACCGGATCTTTCATTTTCGCATCTGACAGATCTACGCCAATCATATCGGTGCAATTACGATTAGTATTATTCGGGTCGGCTCCGCTCAAATTTGCTCCATTCAAGATGCTGCCATTCAAATTGCAAGTAGAAAGATCAACGTGGCGATTCACATCTGCACGCATGCGTCGGTCGGAGGGTGCAATCGCCGGCCGCCTCCCAATCACGGTCATCGCAGCACGGAATGGTGAGTTAATTGCCGTAGGCCTATCACCCTTCGTATATCTATTCCTAAACACGAACGATACAAGAGATTCCAATATGTCAAACACGCGGGCCGCCTGTAGGCTCGCCGATGCTGACGAATCTGGCCCATGGTTGGCCCGCTTCACGAAGGCAAGTCGTGGACAGCCCGCCTTCGCGAGCCATAACGGTGGGCGCGAAGGTCAGACCGTCTTCAACCCCCTCCCGTCACTGACCCACATCGCCTGCCTTGCGAACCATTCCGGGTCCGCCACGCCCTCACTCGGCAGCACACCGTAGCGGATGAACTCGCGCAGCAGCTCGGTCTCCGGCGACGGGTCCGCCATCGTCTCCACCGCCTCCATCAGAAAGCATTTCAACGCCGAGGACCCGGTCTGCACATGCCGGCGCAGGCAACGTTTCAACAGCCCCTGGTTCGGCCGCCCAACATAGGTGCCGGCCGGTGGCGCCATGTCGTTGATCGCGGCCAGCACGCGGCGCCGCTGGCCCAGCGGGTCCAGCCCCGCCAGCGCCTCGGGCGTGATCGGCGGTGCCATGCGGATCGCCAGCCGAGCCATGCGATACGGCAGATGGAACTTGTAGCCCAGCGACCGCGCCGGTAGCCCGCCGCTGATCCGCACCGGTACGATGGGCCGGGCCAGGCGCAGCGTGACCTCCATCAGGTCCTTCGCCATCGTGTTCACCGGCTGGCCCTCATACAGCTCCCGCCACGCGCCGATATGCACCAGCAGCGAGCGCCCCTGCAGGTGCTCAGGCAGGCTCAGCAGGAAGTCGCGAGCGGGCTTCAGCTCGTGCGGCACGGCGACGACCTGGATGGCATCAGCGGCCGGGTGGTTCAGACGGCGGAGCTGCTCGGCCAGCAGCATGCAGTGCTCGCCGTAGTCGTTGTCGAACAGGCCGGGATGGGTGACGGCGAGCAGGGGCACGCCGGTGATCGCCAGGTGCAGGAAGGCGATCAGGAAGCTTTCGTAGCTGGTCTGGTGGTTGGCGTAGTAGCACGCCGGCGTGGGCAGGAAGCGCAGGTCGGAGCCGGCGTGATCGAGCAGATGGTCGATCGGCGCCAGCGCCAGGTCGGCGGGCAGGCCCAGGCCCGGCAGGCGGGCGCGCAGGGCGGCGCGCAGGGCTGGCAGGACCGGGGCGTCACGATACGTGGCCGAGGCAGGCGGAGCGGCGAGCTGTGTGTCCATCCGGCGACCGTGGCCGGACGAGGCGGTGTCTGTCTCGTGACCGTTGCATGAAAGAGGGCATCGGGGGGTGGGGGGCGTAAGCGTTGCTATCTAACGCCATCTGGGCGGATAACCGGGTCACCGCCCGGCCATGACGAGGGTGGGGCCTGCGGCGTATGGTACCGGAGCGGCAGAACCCTATGCACCTGTTGGAACGCGCGTCGCCGCCTTCCCTGCCGCGCGCGGCCGCGTCGGTCAGGCCATCCAACTCGGCACCGGCAGATTCTTGCCGCGCAGGAATTCGGGATTGAACAGCTTCGACTGATACCGGCTGCCCCCATCGGCCAGGATCGTCGCCACCACGTGCCCCGGCCCCATCCCCCTCGCCACCCGCACCGCGGCGGCGATGTTGATGCCCGACGACGTCCCAACCGACAGCCCCTCGTGGATCAGCAGGTCGTAGATGTGCTCCAGCGCCTCAGCGTCCGGGATCTTCTCGGCATCGTCGATCAGTGCGCCTTCCAGATTGCCGGGCACGCGGGACTGGCCGATGCCCTCGGTGATGGAGCTGCCGGTCACCGTCAGGTCGTTGCTCTTGACCCAGCCGTACAACCCGCTGCCCTCAGGGTCGGCCAGCACGATGCGCACCTTGGGGTTGCGTTCCTTCAGCGCCAGCGCCACACCGGCCAGCGTGCCGCCACTGCCGCAGGCACAAGTGAAGGCGTCGACCTTGCCCTCGGTCTGGTCCCAGATCTCCGGTCCAGTGCTGAGGCGGTGACCCTCGCGATTGGCGAGGTTGTCGAACTGATTGGCCCACACCGCGCCCATCTCCTCGGCCATGCGGCGGGAGACGTGCACGTAGTTGCCCTGATCGCGATACGGTTTCGCCGGCACCAGGCGCAGGTCGGCGCCGATCATGCGCAGGAAGTCGATCTTCTCCTGGCTTTGCGTCTCCGGCATCACAATCACGCTGCGATAGCCGCGGGCGTTGCCCACCAGGGTGATGCCGATGCCAGTGTTGCCGGCGGTGCCCTCGACCACCGTGCCGCCGGGCTTCAGCGCGCCACGCCGTTCCGCGTCGGTGATGATATACAGGCCCGCGCGGTCCTTCACCGACCCGCCGGGGTTCATGAACTCGGCCTTGCCCAGGATGGTGCAGCCGGTGGCCTCCGACACGCGCTTCAGGCGGATCAGCGGCGTGTGGCCGATGGACGCCGCCAGGTCATCCTGCCAGCCTGTGCCGTGATACAGTTCCGTCATCGTGTCCCCCCAAGCCTCCGGAGAAGCCGATATGGTCGAGCATGTGCCACCGCCCAAGGTCTGGGAAGCCCTGCAGGCCGAGCCGAAGGCGCAGTTGGTGGATGTGCGGACCGACGCCGAGTGGAATTTCGTCGGGCTGCCTGACCTGGCGGCGGCCGGCAAGCAGGCGCTGCTGATCCAGTGGCAGACCTATCCGACCATGCAGGTGAACCCGGATTTCGCCGCGCAGTTGCAGGCAGCCGGATTCACCCCGGAGCATCACATCTACTTCTTGTGCCGCAGTGGGCAGCGCAGCGCGGCGGCGGCCGCGGCAGCGCAGGAGGCGGGATTTCCGAACGCGTACAACATCGCCGAGGGGTTCGAAGGACCGGCCGATGGCGCCGGGCATCGTGGTACCACCAGTGGGTGGAAAGCCCGCGGCCTGCCCTGGCGGCAGCGGTAGGGGCGCGATCGATGGCCCCGCGCGTCGATCCCGTTACCTCCGACGAAACGTTGCCTGCCCGCACCGGTGTCGTGGTGATCGGTGGCGGCATCATCGGCACCTGCACCGCGTTCTATCTGGCAAAAAAGGGCGTGCCGGTGGTGGTCTGCGAGAAGGGCCACATCGCCGGCGAGCAGTCCAGCCGCAACTGGGGCTGGTGCCGCAAGATGGGGCGCGACCCGCGTGAGATCCCGCTGGCGATCGAGGCGCTGCGCCTGTGGGGCGAGATGAATGAGGCGGTGGGGGCTGAGACCGGGTACCGCCGCTGCGGCATCATCTACCTATGCAAGACACCAGAGGACCTGGCGAAGAAAACCGCCTGGCTGGAAGCCGCGCAGCCCTATCAGCTCGATACGCGGCTGATCACCGGGGCCGAGGCGAAAGAGAAGCTGCCGGGGCTGGCGGGCGCCTGGGCCGGCGCGCTGTATACGGAAAGTGATGGACGCGGTGAGCCACAGATGGCGGCGCCGGCGATCGCCGAGGCGGCGCGGCGGCTGGGCGCGGGGATCGTGACGCAGTGCGCGGTGCGCGGAATCGAGACCAAGGGCGGCAAGGTCAGTGGCGTGGTGACCGAGAAGGGCCGTATCGCCTGCGACGCCGTGGTGCTGGCAGGCGGCGCGTGGTCGAGTTTGTTCTGTGGCAATAGCGGGATCCGGCTGCCGCAGTTAAAGGTGTTGTCGTCGGTGATGCGGACCGAACCGCTACCGGGCGGCCCGGAAACCTCGGCCAGCGGTGGCGACTTCGGATTCCGCAAGCGACTGGACGGCGGATACAATATCGGCGGCTGGTCGGCCAATGTGTTCGATCTGACCTGGGACACGTTCAAATTCCTGTCGGACTTCATGCCGACGATCCGGACGCAGCACGACAATGTGCGCCTGCGCATCGGTCGCGGGTTCATCGAGGATTGGCAGATCCCCCGGCGTTGGTCGCTGGACGAGACCTCGCCGTTCGAGCGGGTGCGCACGCTGGATCCCGAGCCGTATCAGCCGATCCTGGATGGCGCGAAACAGGCGATCGGCGGCGCGTTCCCGGCGCTCAAGGATGTGCGGGTTGCCGAGCGTTGGGGTGGGATGATCGACGTGACGCCGGATATCGTGCCGGTGATCTCCGGGGTAGATGCGATGGAGGGATTCTTTATCGCCACCGGGTTCTCTGGGCATGGGTTCGGGATTGGTCCGGGAGCGGGCCGATTGATGGCGGACCTGGTGACAGGGGATACGCCGGTGGTGGATCCCGGCGAGTTCCGGTTCAGTCGCTTCACTGATGGATCAAGACCGGGACCGTCGCCTATGGCGTAAATAAGATCGCACCTCTCCCACCTGGGGAGAAGTCGCGGACCGTCGCGACGCGGGTGAGGGTGAAGCGGCACGGAACCTTCACCCGGCCCTGCGCGCCGGCCTCCCCCGCACAGCAAGAGAGGCGTACGGCTCACGCCTGCTTGGCCCACCCTTTCGGTCCCTGCTGCCAGTAGGACAGCGCATGCCCGGCGGCCTTGGCGGCGATCCAGCGCGCGCGGGCGGCTTGCACGGCAGCCTCATCATTGCCGTCAAACAGGTCGAACACGCGAGCGAACGCCTCCAGCCGCGCGCTGCTGGCGCCGTCCACCAGGAACAGGAACCGCGCCTTATTCGGCGCCGCGTCATCGATGTCTAACCAGATCGGTTGCAGATCGGCATCGCCATCCGCCGGCGTGCCATGCGGCAACCAGTTCGGTTCCGCACAGGCCCACAGCGCGGCATCCAACGCAGCCACGCGCTCGGGGCCACCACACACGACGACGGCACGCTCCCCGGCCGCGAGTGTGCGGCCAAGCAGTTGTGGCAAGGCCTGCTCTAACGTGCTGCGCGTCAGGTGGTAGAAGCCGATATCACTCACACGTCAGTCGGCGCCGCCCGCCGTCTCGTAGTATTGCGCCACCAGCCGATCCAGCAGGTGCACGCCAAAGGCCGTCGCGCCCTTTGGCGTGCACGGGGCGTCCTTCGTGCTCCACGCCATGCCCGCGATGTCCAGATGCACCCAGGGCTTGCCGTTGACGAAGCGCTGGATGAACTGGGCAGCCGTAATGGAGCCGCCGGGGCGGCCACCGACATTCTTCATGTCGGCGATGTCGGACTTGATTTGCTTATCGTATTCGTCGCCCAGCGGCATGCGCCAGACCTTCTCACCCGTCGCGCGGCCGATCGCACCCAGCTTCTCCGCCAATTCGTCATTGTTGCTGAACAGGCCGGCATGTTCGTGGCCCAGCGAGATGATGATCGCGCCGGTCAGCGTCGCCAAGTCAATCATGAATTTCGGGTCGTATTTCTGCTGGCAGTACCAAATCACATCGGCCAACACCAGACGCCCTTCCGCATCCGTATTGATGATCTCGATGGTTTGGCCGGAGTAGCTCTTCACCACGTCGCCCGGCCGCTGCGCGCTGCCGGACGGCATGTTTTCCACCAGACCTACCAGACCCACGGCGTCAACCTTCGCCTTGCGCCCGGCGAGTGCGGCCATCAGCCCGATCACCGTGCCCGCGCCGGCCATGTCCCACTTCATGTCCTCCATGCCGCCGGCAGGCTTGATCGAAATGCCGCCGGTATCGAAGGTCACGCCCTTGCCGATGAAGGCCAGCGGCTTGTCCTTCCTACGCGCGCGGCCGGACGCACCGTTCCAGTGCATCACCACCATCCGTGGTTCATTCACGCTGCCCTGCGAAACGCCCAGCAGCGCGCCGAAGCCCAGCTTTTCCATCTCGCGCGGGCCCAGCACCTCGACCTTCAGCCCGAGTGTGGTCAGCTTCTTGCAGCGGTTGGCCATTTCGGCCGGGTTCAAAACATTCGGCGGCTCACTGACGAGGTCCCGCGTCACGAACACGCCATTCGCCACGCCGGCCAGTGGCTCCCACGCCGCCTTGGCGCGTGCCGGATCAGAGACCAGCATCGCCAGCTTGGCGAGCTTCGGCTTGTCCTCGGGCTTTTCCTTGGTGCGATAGCGATCGAACCGATACGCGCGCAGTGTCGCACCGAACGCGGCCTGCGCCGCCTGTCCGGGGGTGAAATCATGCGCGCCGATCGCCGCGGCGGTCTCGCGCGCCAGCAGCGTCGCCGCCGTGCCGCCAGCCTCCTGGAACGCCAGCTCGCAAAAATCCTTCGGCTTGCCGAGACCGATCAGGATGACGCGCGACAGGCCCGCTCCCGGCGCCAGAACGGTACAAGTCTTGCCCTTGGTTCCCTTGAATTCGGCGACGGCGAGCGCCCGGGCAATCGCACCACCGGTCGCGTCATCGGCCTGCTTCCACAGTCCTGATGGCATCTCACCCTCGCTCACCAGGACCACAAGTGCCCCGGATTTCGGCAATGCAGGCCGGGCGAAGGCGATATCGACCATGGCTTAAAACCCCCTGTTTGGTGACTGGCTTACATGACTGTAGCAGCGCGTCATGGCTTTGCCATGCCCGTCATGGCTTTGCCATGCCCATTCATGGCGCTATCACATCGCGATGACTGAAGTCCTGAGCGCCGATCCCGCCGGCATTGCCCGCGCTGCCACGCTGCTGCGGGCGGGCGCGCTGGTGGCGTTCGGCTCCGAAACGGTCTACGGACTGGGTGCTGATGCGACCAATGCACAGGCGGTGGCAGAGATATTCGACGCCAAGGGCCGCCCGCATTTCAATCCATTGATCTGCCACTATCCCGATGCGGATGCTGCCTTCGCACAGGTGCAGGCGAATGCGATCGCGCAACGTCTAGCGACGGCCTTCTGGCCGGGGCCGCTCAGCCTGGTGCTGCCGCGACGCGAGGACTGTCCCGTGGCGTTGCTGGCCGGCGCCGGACTGGAAACCTTGGCAGTACGTGTGCCCTCACCTGTATCGACATTGGCGTTGCTGCGCGCCGTGGGCCGTCCGGTTGCCGCGCCGTCCGCCAATCGTTCTGGTCAGGTCAGTCCAACCACGGCACAGCATGTGCTCGACGGGCTGATGGGTCGCATCGCAGCGGTACTGGACAGCGGCCCCTGCCCGGTTGGTGTTGAATCCACCGTTTTGGACCTGCGTGGGGTAAGGCCCTTCCTACTGCGACCCGGCGGCGTAACGGTGGAAGCGATCGAGGCCCTGGTTGGCCCGGTTGGTCGCGGCATCCCGCACGCCGTGGCGGAAGCAGCGCGCACATTGCGGTCGCCAGGATTGATGGTCTCGCACTACGCGCCCGTGTTGCCGGTGCGGCTGCGCGCAGCGGACGTGGCACCGACGGAGGCGTTGCTGGCGTTCGGAGCCGTACTGACCGGCGCGGCCGTGAGCTACAACCTGAGCGACCGGCGCGATCTGACCGAAGCGGCGGCACGTCTGTTCGACGGACTGCGTTGGCTGGACGCCGAGGGCGCGCGGCGGGGTCTGCGCGGCATCGCGGTCATGTCGGTGCCCGACGAAGGGTTGGGCTTGGCCATCAACGACCGACTGCTACGCGCCGCCGCGCCACGCGGCTGACACCAAGCAACGGGAGGAAATCATGCGTCTCAAGGACAAGGTGGCGATCATCACCGGCGGCGCGCACGGCATGGGCGCGTGCGAAGCACGGCTGTTCGCCCAGGAAGGCGCCAAAGTCGTCATCGCCGACGTGCTGCAACAGGAAGGGGACGCCGTCGCCGCGGATATCGCGGCAGGCCAGGCGCAGGCACGCTTCGTGCGCACCGACGTCACGTCGGAAAGCGATTGGGTGCGGCTGATCGATGCGACGCTGACGGTGTTCGGGCAGCTCGACATCCTGGTGAACAACGCCGGGATCAGTGGGTCGTCGGTGGGCGATCATGATGGGCTGGAAGGGTGGAACCGGGTGATTGCCGTGAATGCGACCTCGGCGTTCCTGGGCACCAAGCTGGCCGCAGCGGCGATGGCGAAGAGCGGCGGCGGCGCGATCGTCAACATCTCCTCGATCATGGGGATTGTCGGCGGGCCAGAGGGGCATCCCGCGTATCACGCGTCGAAGGCCGCGGTACGCAACTACACCAAGGCGGCGGCGTGTCGGTACGGACCGATGGGCGTGCGGGTGAACTCGGTGCATCCCGGCTATCTGCCGCCGATGTTGAACGCGACCAACGCAGGTACGCGGCAGGCGAAGATCGCGGCGACGCCGCTGCGCCGGCTTGGCGAGGCGATCGATGTCGCCTATGGCGTGCTGTACCTTGCGTCTGATGAGGCATCCTTCGTCACCGGCGCCGAGCTGACGATCGACGGTGGATACATCGCGCAGTAGGGTACCGCGTACTATTGCCCGTGCGAGGAGCGCACCGACGCTGCAATCTCGATGACTTGAGGCATCGACAGTGGTGCCACGACGGGTCGAGATCGCTGCGTCAGTGCGTGCCTCGCGATGACAGGTGAATTGAGGGGTGAGACATGGTTGAGGTTCTGACGCAGCAGATTTCCGGCGTGTACCATCGACGCATCGGTGACATTGTGGTGACGGCGATTTCGGACGGCTATCTGGATGGCACCGTCGACGTGCTGCACAACATCACACCGGCGCAGTCGATGCAGATGCTGAATGATGCGTTCTGGACGCGGCGGCGGACGTCGGTGAACTGCTACCTGCTTCGCTCGGCGGGGCGGGTGGCACTGATCGAGACCGGGTCGGGCGATTATCTGCAGCCGACCGCGGGCAAGATGCTGGCCAATCTGAAGGCCGCAGGCGTCGATCCGAAGGACATCGAGAAGGTGATCCTGACGCATATGCACCCCGATCATTCAGCCGGGCTGACGGATCCGAAGACAGGGACGAAGAATTTCCCCAATGCCGAGCTGGTGGTGCACGAGAACGAGCCGAACCACTGGAATGATGATGCGGCGATGACGCGTGCGCCGGAACGGGCGAAGCGGCTGTATTTCGCCTGCGCGCGCGAGCAGATGGCGCCCTACCACAATGTGATGCACACCTACAGCGGCAGCGTGGAGGTGTTTCCCGGCGTCACGTCGATCCCGCTGCATGGGCACACGCCGGGGCATTGCGGTTACATGATCGCGTCGGGGAAGGATTCACTCCTGATCTGGGGCGACATCATCCACGTGCCGGAGATCCAGGTGCCGCGGCCGGATGTCACCATCGATCATGACAGCGACACCCATGCAGCGGCGGCGACGCGCAAACGCGTGTTCGACATGGTGACGACGGACCGGCAACTGATCGCCGGGATGCACGTGCATTTCCCCGGTTTCGCGCATGTGGTCCGCAACGGCGACAGCTACGCGATGGTGCCGGAGCCGTGGGATCAGGGGTTCGGCGCCTAATCCGTCATCGCTGAAACGGACCGCAAGCGACCTGCACGTCGGCGAGCACGCCAGAATGATCGAGCTCCCGCACCGCGTGCAGCATGCGGCGGCGCGCCTCGCGGCGCCGCCACGTGGCGATGAAGGCAAAGCGCAGATAAGGCAGCAGGCGGCGCGCGCGTGCCTCGGTGGCTTCGTGTCGGGTGGTGGTTGCATCAAACAGCGTCGTCGGCATCGCGTCCTCCCCTTCCTCGCAGGATCACCTTGTCTATCGCGCCGCACCTCCCTTGTGTGTGATCTGCGTCACGCTGGCACAACAATCGGCCGGTTGGCGATGAACAGTGCCGAACTCATGCCAACCAGCATCATCGCGCCGGCGATGACGAAGGCCGCGTTGAAGCTGCCCGTCAGGCCAATCACGTGGCCCGTGACAATCGGCGACATGAAGCCGATCACATTGGCAACCGCGACCTCGACGCCCATCGCCTTGCCGATGTCCTTCGGATTGGGCAGCAGGTCGGAGGTGAGCGCGAACACCTGCGAGGTGTTGGTGGCGATGCAACCGATCGATACCGCGATCATCCCGAGCAGCACCGGCACGCTGTCGACGAACGGCACGGTGGCGATCAACACCGCGGCGGTCAGCGACGATCCCGCAATGAAGAACCGTCGGCGCCCGCTGACAACGTTGCCGCGGCTCATGAAGCGATCGCTGACCTGCGCGACGCTGATCGAGATGACGAAGGCCGTCACATAGGGCACCGCGGTGTAGACGCTGGTGGTGCTGAGACTAAGGTGCCGCGCGGTCTGCAGATAGCTCGGCAGCCAGGACAGAAACAGATACGAGCAATAGGCGTCCGATCCGCCGATCAGCGCCAGACCCCACATCGTGCGGGTACGCAGCAGGTCCCTCAAGCCAGAGACGCCGGCACGATCGGCGAGCGTCGCGCTTTGCATGCCGCGCGAACTGGTGATGAGGCTGCGCTCCGCGGCGGACAGCCAGGTGACCTGCTCCGGGGCACCGTACCAGCGCTGCCACGCCAGCAGCCAAAGAACGCCGATGGCACCCGCGGCAAGGAACGCGATCCGCCAGCCGGCCGCCTGAACCAGGTAGCCGACGATCAGCGCGGACAGCGCGGGGCCGGCGAAGGCGCCGGCATTGAATACCGCGTTGACCGTGCCGCGCTCGGATGCGGGGAACCATTCGCGGATGATGCGGGCGCCACACGGGTTGGTGACGGCCTCGCCACCGCCCATGACGAAACGCGAGGTCATCAGCATGATGTAGTTGATACCCATGCCGGTGACGGCGGTCGCCACCGACCACACGGCGATGCCCACCGCGGCGGTGCGTTTCGCCCCGAAACGATCGACCAGCAGCCCCATCGGAATGCTGATCAGCACGTAAGCCCACAGGTAGGATGCGAACAGATAGCCCATCGCGACGGGTGATAGGCCGAACTCGTGCGCAATTGGCCGCGCCGCCATGGATAGCGCCAGCCGGTCGACATAGTTGATCGCGGTGAGCGAAAACAGAAACAGCGCGACGATGCTTCGCTTCGGCATCAGGGCATCCGCCACGTGTGGATCGAGTGAAAAGACGCGTCAGGCGGCGACAGCGAGGCCGGCCGCGCGGGCCATCGCGTCGATCTCCGGCACACGCAGACGCAACAGCGCATCGGCGAATGCGCGCAGTTCATCCTCCGGCGGCATCAGGTACGGCTTGCGCAATCCACCCTGCCAGCCCGGCAGCTGCAGAATCTGCATGCACGCCTTGATCCACCGCGCGCAGGGGCCCCATTGCATGATCAGCCGGTTGAAGCGGCGAATGTCGCCGAGCGCCTTGCCGGCCGCGTCTATCCGTCCTGCCTCGTAATGATCGATCATCGTGCGGAAGGTTTGCGGAATGATATTGGCCTCGGCCGCGAACAGCGTGGCGCCCATCGCCAGCGGATCGAAGGCGCCGGAGCCGAGCTGCCAGTGATACGCGATCGCGCGATCCACCATGGCCTGCAGGTCGAGCAGATAGATCTGCGGCTGGCCGCTGAGCCGCGCGCCGACGATCTGCTTGTGCTGGTTGATGATCGTCGCGATCACGCTGGGCTTGGGGATGTAACCCATCGTGGGGTTCACCGCGATGATCACCGGATGGGTGATGACCGAGAGCACATCATCGAAATAGCCGATCAGCTCACGATCGGTCGGCTTGTAGCCATGGCGGCCCTCGACTGTGTACATGTGCAGCGCGGCGACGCCGGCCTCGACCGCGATTCTTGCCTGCGCGATCGTTGCTTCGGCGGTGGTTTCTTCCGGCAGGTTGGCGTGTACCGGCACCGTGCCTTTGCAGGTCTCCACGCCAAGCCGATACATGTGCGACAGCTCGTCCGGCGTCATGGCGTGCGTCTCGCCATTGCCGCCGCTGCCGAGATAAACGCCCAGCCGCGCGTCGATCTGGCGTTGCAGGTAACCGCGGAAGCCGTCGGAATCCAACCCGCCTCGCGCCGAAAAGATCGTGGCGCACATGGTGAAGTAGTCAGCCATGGACCTGTCCCCCGCCCGGCTTATGAGGCTGCCGGGATCCAATTATGCACTGCGAGGCCGCCATCCACGGCAACCCTCGTGCCGGTGACGTAAGCAGAGAACCGATCACACAGCAATGTTGGGTGACGCGGTCGGCACCTCAATCAGATCTTAACCGCCTGGGTGGATTGTTCTGCTGTGGCGCAGGAAAATTCACCGCAAAGGCGCAAAGATGGCGAGGTGTCGAGATTGACTGGGTTGGTGATCGGCGCAGCAATTGCTGTGCATCGACACCTGCGACCCGAGCGGCTTGAATCGGCTTACGCGGAAGGTCCGGGTTCGAGCCGGAATGGATCGGAATTAGGTATGCGCGGCAGGTACGTTTGCCGCCGGAGTACCGCGGGCATCGGTTGGACGTTGGCTATCGCCTGGATTTCATGATTGCCGATCAACTCATCCTCGAGCTTGAAGCGGTGGACAAGCTGCTGCCGATCCGCGACGCGCCGGTTACGACGGGTTTGAAGCTGACGCGCCTGCCTCTGGCGCTGCTGCCGAATTTCAAAACCATCCTGCTCAAACAGGGGCTTCGCCGCTTCGCCCTCTCCGATCTCGCCGCCTTGGCGCCCGCTGTGCCTCTGCGGTCAGTTTGTCTCAGTGTCCTCACCGCTTGGGTTGACCAGTCCCCCCTCACCACCCCAGCCCGTGTTGCCATTGTGCGGCGCGGCGATAGGTTGGGCGCGGGAAGGACAGGTGAATGGCTGCGACCGAACTGCTTGAAGCGATCCGCGCCGTCGTCGGCCCGCGTGGGCTGCTGACCGATCCGGCGGATACCGCGGCCTATACCGAGGACTGGCGGCGGCTTTATCAGGGCCGCACGCCCGCGGTGGTGCGTCCCGCCAGCACGCTGGAACTCGCCGAAGTGGTGCGGCTTTGCGCGGCCGCGCGGGCGCCGTTGGTGCCACAGGGTGGCAACACCTCGATGGTCGGCGGCGCGACGCCAGATGCCGATGGCAGCCAGCTCGTGCTCACCCTGGCGCGGCTGAACGCGGTGAGGGCGATCGATCCCCTCGACATGACCATGACGGTGGAAGCCGGCGTCACACTGAAGGCTGCGCAGATCGCCGCGGCGGACGCTGATTGCCTGCTGCCGCTGTCGATCTCATCCGAAGGCAGCGCGCAGATCGGCGGCGTGCTGGCCACCAACGCTGGCGGCAACAACACCGTGCGCTACGGCAATGCGCGCGACCTGGTGCTGGGGCTGGAGGTGGTGCTGCCCGACGGCACGATCTGGAACGGGCTACGCCGGTTGCGCAAGGACAACACGGGCTACTGCCTGCGTCAGCTCTTCGTCGGCTCGGAAGGCACACTGGGCGTGATCACCGCCGCAGTGCTCAAGCTGGCACCCCGCCCGCGCGACACCGCCGTGGCGCTGTGCGCGGTCCCCTCGCCCGAGGCCGCGCTCGCGTTGTTCACGCGCTTCCAGATGCATGATCCCGGCGCAGTGCAAGCGTTCGAGCTGATGTCGGCGGTTGGAATGGGGTTCGTGCTGGCGAACATCCCAGGCACCACCCTGCCGCTCACCCGGCATGGCGCGTTCTACGTGTTGGTGGAACTCGCCACGCCGCGGCCCAATGCCGGGCTCCGGGAGGCACTGGAGCAGGTGCTGGAACAGGCGCTGGCGGACGGGATCGTGCTAGATGCCGCCATTGCCGCCAGCGACGCCCAGCGCGGCGCGTTGTGGCGGCTGCGGGAGGAGCATTCGGAGGCGCAGAAGCGCGAGGGGGCCAGCGTGAAGAACGACGTCTCGGTGCCGGTCTCGAAAGTGCCGGACTTCATCCGCCAGGCCACCACGGCCTGCGAAGCGCTGATGCCGGGCATCCGCGTGGTGCCATTCGGTCACATGGGCGACGGAAACATCCACTTCAACCTGGCGCAGCCCACGGGCAGCGACCCCGCCTGGTTCCTGGCGCATGACCACGCGATCATGGACACGGTGAACGCGGTGGTACGGGAATTCGACGGCAGTTTCTCGGCCGAGCACGGGGTGGGCCGGTTGAAGCCTTACATGATGCCTGACTGGCGGGGCGGGGTGGAACTGGCGGTGATGCGGCGAATCAAGCATGCGCTCGATCCCCTTGGAATCATGAACCCGGGCAAGGTCTTGCCGTAAGCACACGATTACTCGCCTGTTACCCAAGCGGCCTTCCGATGCCGCCGCCACCGCACTAGAGTACCGGCCCCGAAGGAGACCGTGCGGCCCATGCGACCTGGCGACAAGACCTCGTGACCGCCGCGATCACCCTCTCGCTCTATATCGCCCGACAGTTCAGCGCCATGGCGCTGGCGATGCTGGCTGCGCTGTCGGGCGTGATCTCGCTGTTCGACTTCATCGAGCTGCTGCGCCGCTCATCGACCAAGCCGGATGCGACATTCGGCCTGGTGATCGAGATTGCCGGGCTGCGCCTGCCCTTCGTCAGCATGCAGATCCTGCCGTTTGCGGTGCTGCTGGGGGGCATGCTGTGCTTCTGGCGGCTGACCCGTTCGTCCGAGCTGATCGTGGCGCGCGCGGCCGGCGTCTCGGCCTGGGAATTTCTCACCGCGCCCTGCATTTGCGCGGTGCTAATGGGCGTGATCACGACCGCGGCGATCAGTCCGCTGTCGGCCGTCATGCTGACGCGCGCCGAGGCGCTGGAAGACGCCTATCTGCGCACGGGGGGCGGGCCGCTGGCGCTGAATGGCGGGCAGCTCTGGCTGCGCCAGGCGGATCGCACCATCACGTCGAAGGGCGTGGCGATCATCCACGCCCTGGGTGTGCAGTTGAACGGCAAGACGCTGACGGCGCACGACGTGAGCGTGTTCCACCTCGACGACAGCGATCATCTGCTGGCGCGGGTGGAAGCAACCAAGGCGACGCTGGGCCGCGATATCTGGACCCTGACTGATGCGACGCTGATGCGGCCGGATCATGCGCCGGAGCCGCCGGCCACGCTGACGCTGCCGACCGACCTGACGGTGGCGCGGGTGCAGGAAAGCTTTGCCTCACCCGATACCTTATCGGTGTGGGCGCTGCCGGGATTCATCGCGCTGCTGGACCATTCCGGATTTTCCTCGATCCGTCACCGGCTGCATTTCCAGGCCCTGCTCGCGTTGCCGCTGTTGGCCGGCACCATGTGCCTGGTCGCGGCCGGGTTCTCGATGCGCCCGGCCCGCCGCGGCGGCGTCGCCCGCATGATCGGTGGCGGCGTCGCCGCGGGGTTCGCGCTGTTTGTCATCTCCAAGATGGCAGAGGAATTTGGCCAGTCGGGCGCATTGCCGACAGCGTTGGCTGCCTGGGCACCGACCGCCGCGGGCCTGCTGCTAGCCGTCGCGCTGTTGCTGCACATGGAAGACGGCTAGGCATGCCATCGCGGTACATCACCGCGTTGTGGCGCCTGGCCGCCGCAACCTTGCTGGCGCTCGGCCTGGCCGGCCCGGCCCTGGCGCAGTACAGCGCGATCGGTCCAACCACCGACCATGGGCAGGTGAATAACAACCAGCCTGTCACCTTCACCGCCGACACAGTCGAGTACGACCGAGAGCGCGCGCTGGTGATCGCCCGCGGTCACGTCGAGGCCTGGCAGAACGATCACGTGCTGCGTGCCGACACAGTAACCTTCGACCGCAACACGGGCGTCGTCGCTGCCACCGGCCATGTCGTGCTGATGGAACCCAATGGCGAGGTGATGTTCGCCGATTATGCCGAGTTCGATCAGGGCATGAAGGATGGTGTTCTGCGTGACATGCAGGCCATCCTGGCACAGAACGGCAGGATGGCGGCGAATGGCGCGCGGCGCACCGGCGGGGAGATCAACGAGTTCTCCCACGTGGTGTACTCCACCTGCAATCTGTGCAAGGACGATCCAACCAAGCCACCGCTATGGCAGTTACGCGCCAACAAGGCCGTGCAGGACCTGGAGCACAAGAAGATCGAGTACGAGGACGCTGTGCTACAGATGTACGGCGTGCCGGTGGCCTATTTCCCGTATTTTTGGCATGTTGATCCGTCGGTGAAACGGGCGTCCGGTCTGCTGGTTCCGTCAGTCGGCGTGTCGTCCGGCATCGGGGCATTTTTCGCGCAGCCCTATTACCAGGTGATCGACGACCAGTCGGACGCGACCTTCACGCCGATGATCACCAGCCGTCATGGCCCCCAGATGGATGTCGAGTATCGGCGCCGGTTCAATGACGGCACCCTGTTGGCCAACGCTTCGCTCGGTTATGAATTCAATTCTCCGCAGGCCACAGCCTATGTGACTGGCCAGTTCGCCTATGACGATACGTGGCGATGGGGCTTTACCATCAACCGGGCATCCTCGGCCGACTACATCCGAGACTTCCGGTTGTCGCCCGATATCGGCGGCAATCAGGACCTGCTGGCAAGTTCGATCTACCTGGAGGGCTTCGGTGTTGGCGCCTATAGCCGTCTCGATACGGATTTCTACCAAAGCACCAATACGGCGATTGCCAACACCAAGCTGCCGGTCGTGCTGCCGCACTATCAATACAGCTATTTTGGGCAACCCGATTCCTGGGGCGGCCGGCTGAGTGTCGATGCGGACATGTTCAACGTGTTCCGCTCGGAAGGCACGGACACACGCCGTGCCAGCCTCACAATGAACTGGGAGCGCCCGTTCGTGGGGCCGCTCGGCGATGTGTGGAAGGTGGCGCTGCATAACGTCGCAGTTGGATATGACGCCGACGCCTTCAACCAGCAGCCGAACTTCGGCACCGAATCCGCGATCAATACCGCCCGCGCGCTGCCGCAGGCGGCGGTTGATGTACGTTGGCCTTTCATGCGCGATTCAGGTGACTGGGGCACGCAGGTGATCGAACCCATGGCGGAACTGATCGTGGCGCCGCGCACGGGGATCAGCCAGAACAACAAATACCCGAACGAAGATAGCCTCGATATGGAGTTCAGCGACGTCAACCTGTTCGGATTCAACCGCTTTCCCGGCGTCGACCGGCTGGAGGGTGGCGATCGCGTCAATCTTGGACTGCACAGCGCATGGTACCTGAACGGCACCGCCTTCGATACTCTGGTCGGGCAATCGTACCGAACCTTCAAGGACAATCTGTTCGCGGAGGATACTGGCCTGCACGACCAGGTCTCTGACGTTGTTGCACGCGCCAATTTCAGTCCGACCCAATGGCTGGACCTGACCTATCGCACCCGGCTCGACAAGGACACGTTGGCGGCACGTATGATCGACACCTTCGCCACGGTGGGCCCGCGGTCGTTCCAGGTCACCGCAGGCTATTTCTACTCGGTGGACAATCCCTACCAGCTGTACGATCAACCGATGCCGCCGCCGACCACCACGACGTTCTTTACGCCGCGCAACGAGGTCACCCTGGGGACCACGGCCCGTTGGGGCGATTATCGGTTTGTCATGTCGGCCCGCCGCAACCTGCAAACCAACCAGATGGACAGCATCCTGGCGGACGCGATCTACGAGGACGAATGCTTCATAGTGGATGTACGGCTCTCCCGGCGCTATACGACCTTCAATGGTGATGGCGGATCATCGTCCGTGCTGATCCAGTTGACGTTCAAGACGGTCGGTACCTTCGGCTTCCGCGCCTTGTGACAGCGAGAGTTCCCTGCATGCCTGTTTTGCGACCTGACCTGTTCCGCCCTGCCGCGCGCGCGTGGCTGCGGTGCGCCGCCGTGGCGCTGCCGTTGGTCCTGCCGTCGGCGCTGCTGGCCGCCTCCGCTCCGCCGGCGGCGCCCGTGGCGCGGGCAGGCGCCGGCCATGTCACGGGCCCGGCGGCGAGCACGCCGGGAACCGCTGGCAGCGTGCGGATCGTTGCGGTGGTCAACGGCGATGTCATCAGCAACGTTGATGTCGACGACCGCGCCAAGCTGTTCGCCCTGTCCACCGGCCAGCCGCTGACGCCCGACGTGCTTGCGCGCCTGCGCCCGCAAATCGAACGACAACTGATCGATGAGAAATTGCGCCTGCAGGAGGCGCAGCGCCGGCATGTCATCATCCCGGACAAGCAGATCGCCGCGGCGATCCAATCAATCGAAAGCCGCAACGGCATGGCAGCCGGCACGCTGCGCCAGAAGCTCGCCGCCGACGGGATCAGCCTGCGTACCCTAATTGATCAGATCCGCACGCAGCTGGCCTGGCTGCAGGTGGTGCGAGACCAGCTTGGCACCCAGGCCGACGTTTCGCCCAACGTCATCGCCGACCGCCAGCGCGCGCTGAAGGATCAAACCGGCAAACCAGAATATCGCGTGGCCGAAATATTTATCCCGGTTGAGGATCCGGCCAACACGGCGGACGCACAACGCTTCGCTGAAACGGTGATCGGTCAGCTACGTGCAGGCACGCCCTTCCCGATCATGGCCGCCCAGTTCAGTCAGAGCCAGAACGCGCTGGAAGGGGGGGAGCGCGGGTGGGTGCAGGCTAATCAGATGGATCCCACCGTCGCGCGCATCATTGCCGAAATGCCCGCGGGCGCGGTGAGCAACCCAATTAAGGTGCCGGGTGGATTCGACATCGTGACGCTGCAAGGCAAACGCGAAATCGGCAATGACATGGGCACAGCACTGACGCTGCGCGAGATCTTCCTGCCATTCACCACACCCCTGAACCCACAGGCACCGACCGAACAGCAGCGGCAAGCACTGGAAAAAGCGCGCGGCATCAGTGCCAGCGTGCATACCTGTGATCAGATGGATGCGGTGGCGAAAGCCAACCCATCGCCCGGTCGCCCAGCCGATCCGGGTGAGGTCCGGTTGGAAAACGCCAACCCGCCAGCCTTCCGGCAAATGCTGGCGACCATGCCGCTCGGTCAGGCCAGCCAACCGCTGATTGCCGGCGATGGCATCATGGTGCTGTCGGTCTGCACCCGTGAGCAGAAGAATATGGGCACCGAAAACCCGCAGCAGCTCCGCCAGCAGATCATCGAGGAGCGGGCAGAACTGGCCTCGCGGCAGCTGCAACAGACCTTGCGACGGCAGGCAACAATCGACGTGCGGTCCGACGCGAGCTGACGCACCCTATCGCGCGTCGTCGTCCAGCTCGCTGGCAGGTGTACGCCGTCCTCATCGCACAACGCGGCCAGACATCGCGTGAAACGATCCATCTGGACAGGAATCTGCTGCGCTTCCGCCTCGGTATATTTCGACCCCACCTGCAATGACGCCCCACGCCAGGCCACACGCCCCGCATCCAGCGCCGCGCTCAGCTCGGTCGTCGCCTGATCGTCACCTATCCAGCGCGGCAACGTGCGCCAACGTTGCTCGCCACAGCACATCGGCGGATTGGGCTCGCCGCGCCACGCGGCATAGGCGTCCAGCCCCCGCACGATGATGCGCATAGCATGGAACACGGTGGCGGTTGAGCGCCCCTGCACGAGGCACCGAGCGGCCTCATCGATGTCATATGCTGCCCCGGGAAACCGCCGATCGACCAGATCACCGAACGGCACCGCGCCGGCGCGTAGAGGCACAGCCGCCGGGGCCGCGGCGATTGCGACCGGCGGCATCCCCGGCCAGCCGCTCGGGCGGGTCCACAGGCCGGTCAGGCGGCGACACCCCGGCAGCCGCAACTCGCGCCGTGCGCCAAGTCTCCACCTCGCTCGCGCATGCACCGGGCTGTTATCGTGCTGACCCTTGCCTATTGGCGGAGTCGCTGCCAGCCCCTTCCGACCGACAACGTGACGCTTGCAAGCCTGTGCCGCACGCCACTTGGCCACTTCCAGGCAATCAAAGCCGTTGTAATGCAAGTCCTTTTCGAAATTGCCCCAGCATTGGATAAGGCGCACGCTGATCGAATGCGGGCTTACCAAGTCGGGAAAACCTCATCGACACTGTGGCGCCAGAGCTTTTCGTCGGCCCCCTGCGTCACCACGATCAGCGCGCCGGTTTCTCCATCGCAATAGGCATCACGCACGCATAGGTGCTCGTAGGTTTCGATGTAGCGATCCACTGCATCTGCGCGTCCGCCAGGCCTGGGGGCGGCCCTGGAACGTATGGCGTGATCCGTGGCGTCTCACCATCGAACCGGATCAGCACGGGTTCCTGCGTGAGCCACCGGCGCGCCAACACGGCGAGGCCCTGTCATCGCGCCGCGTCTCGCACAACACCAGCTGCTCAGCCGCCAGCACCACCGCCAGGGCGCCCTGCTGTGCGGGTGCCAGAAGCAGCGCGACATCGACGCGTGGGAATGCGGCAGGCAGAGCCGCCGCGATCGGGCCGTGGCACAGAATGGCGCACCCCATCTCCTCCCGCCCTGCCGTCCCAGGAACAGCACGCAGGTCACGCCGAGCATCGTCTCGATCGCCGTCGGCGCCCGCGTGGCTATCACTTGGCCTTGCGTGCCAAACCACGCCGCCAGGGCCGACGATACTGCCCTGCTGCCCATCGTCCCATCTTCGCCGCCCTGGTCCGGCAGTCCCCCAGACTGGGGGTTGGGGCAACCTCATTGAGCTGACCATCGAGCGCCGCCTGTTAGAAGCGCACATCGCGGGCCGGGCCGGTGAAAGTGATCCTGGCGGGACTGCCATGATATGGCCCATCCACCACGCCACGCCGATGTTCTCACGCGCAGGTAGCGATCTCACCACGCGGGGTCAGCCCAGCACAGGCCACCGGCACCGCGACCGCCAGCCGCCCAGCTCCAGCCAGGCCACCCGGATGTCTGGGTAGGGGCGTCTGCCACCGACACCCGTCGGGGCAGCACAGATGTCATAGAGGGGAGCAGGCGTCGACACCTCGCCACGCTTAGGAGAACGGCGTGACGCAAAGCTCCGCTCGGTGCGCGACAGACAGCCCCGGTGTGGTGTGCCGCGGCGACGCCCGGCGGCCATCGCGTCCGGAATCACGGCTGGATCAGCGTCCCCCGGCCGCCCCCGTGCGCCCGCATCCACGGATGCGGCTCGGCGGACGCTGGCGCGACCGCGGACCAACTGCTTGCCGACGCCCGCGCCGGCTGCCTGCGCGATGCCGTTCCCGCCAGCAAACAGGAATTGGTCGCCCGCATCGCGGCCCGCATCGGCCTGTCACAGGCCGAAGTCGCCGAAAGCCTGTGGCGGAACGGCCGTGGGACCCGCCCCGTACCCCGCGCTCACGCAGACGACGCGATGATCGCGTTGGCGGCCACAATCCCCGGTCGGCGCGAACACACCGTCTTCCTGGCCCGCCACGACGCACCTCCGAACGACGCCCATACCCTGCACCAGCTCACCACCCAGCTCGGCGTCAGCATCGAACGCATCTCCCAACTCGACGCCAGCGCCCTGCACAAATTTACCACCGCCCTGCGCTGATCGAAGGTCAGGGCCTTGCCCCGAACCCCACCAGAGGGCGCTGCCTTCTGGGCTCCCGCCACGGGCACAGCCCTTGGAACCCTTCGGTTGGTCGTGCGGGGGTGGCGCCAGCACGGGCGGTTCAGCAGCACGGTGGGCGCCCGCCCCCACACGACCAAAACGGACGCAGGCCAGAGATTCCGCCTTTGGCAGGGGTCCAGGCGACAGCATCCCCTGGCGCGTTTCAGGGCGGAGCCCTGACTTTCCTTCAGCGCCGGCGGTTACGACGCGGCGCGACGGCGCTTGCGGGGGGTGATCGGGGGGGCTTCGGCTTCGTCGGGATTGGCCAGCGCGGCGAGCAGAGCGTCGCGCAACTGTTGCAGTTTGCGCTCGTTTTCGACTTTCAGGCCAAAGATGTCCTTGACGTAGAAGACGTCGACAGCGCGGACACCGTAAGTGGTGACGTGGGCCGAGGCGATTTGCAGACCTTGCTCCGAGATCGCGGCGGTCATGTCGTGCAGCAGGCCGGGGCGGTCGCGGCCGTTCACTTCCACCACGGTGTAGGAGTTGGAGGCGTGGTTATCGATGACCACGCGAGGCGGGACGTTGATGGCCCGGGTGCGGCGGCCGAGAAGGAGTTTCGAGACTTTGAGGATTTCCGCGGGCAGGCGAAGGCGGCCGGAGAGGGCTTGCTCGATGAGTACGGACAGTTTGGCGAGGCGGTGAGGGGCGTCGAACGCACCCCCGGCAGCGTCCTGAATCCAGAACGTGTCGAGCGCCATGCCGCTGGTGAGCGTGTGGATGCGCGCGTCGACGATCGAGGCACCGGCGACGGCCAGCGCGCCGGAGATCTTGCTGAACAGGCCCGCGTGGTCGGTGCAATAGACGGTGACTTCCGTCACCGCGCGGGCGGGTAGCGGCTGGGTGTCGACGGTGAGCGGGGCCTTGCGAGCCTCGGCGTCGCGCACCAGGCGGGCGTGTCGGGCGTGGGTTTCGGGGTCGAACGAAAGCCAGTAACCGGGGTAGCCGAGCGCGGTGAAGTGCTGGATCTCTTCCGCCGTCCAGTCGCTGAGCAGAGTTGCGGCAGCCTCCTTGGCCCGCGTGACGCGTACGTCGCGTTCGGTGGTGGCGAGACCACCGGCGAGCACTTCAGAGACGCGTTGGTACAGTTCGCGCAGCAGCGTGGCTTTCCAGCCGTTCCACACCTTGGCGGACACCGCGCGCATGTCGGCGACGGTGAGCACCAACAGCAGGCGCAGGCGTTCGGGCGATTGGATGACGTCGGCGAGGTCCAGAATAATCTTGGGATCGTCGATGTCGCGCTTGAAGGCGATGTCGGTCAGCAGCAGGTGGTGCAGGACCAGCCAGGAGACTGTTTCAGTTTCTTCCGGGGTCAAACCGAGAAGCGGGCCGGTCGTGAGGGCCAGTTCGGCACCGATCTGGGAATGATCGCCGCCGCGGCCCTTGGCGATGTCGTGCATGATCATCGCGACGTACAGCGCACGGCGGGATTGCACCTGCTCGATCAAATTGCTGGCGATGGGTGCGATTTCCGCAAGTTCGCCCCGTTCCAATTGGTTCAGCACGGCAACAGCGGCGATGGTGTGCTCATCGACGGTATAGACGTGGTAGGTGTCGAACTGCATCTGCCCAACGATGCGGCCCCAATCTGGCAGGTAATGGCCGAGGAAACCGGCTTCGTTCAACACCGACAGCCAGCGGGCGCCATCAGCGTGGGTATGTTCGCTGTCGGGGCCACACAGCAGGTCCATGAACAGCGTGGCAGCTTCCTTGTCGCCGCGCAGCTTGACGGCGCCGCGTTCGTTCCGGGTGAGCGAATGGATCGCCAGCGGATGCAGTTCCAGCCCGCGATCGCGCGCGACCTGCAGAATGCGCAGCATCTGGATTGGTTCGCGTTCGAATTCACGGCCCGGCGCAGCCAGCAGTTTGCCTTCGGCGAGCACGAAACCGGTGGCACGCAGCGCGGGATCGGTTTCCGCCGCCACCGCGGGCGGGCCGAGCGCGGCACGCAGGATGGCGGGCTCGACCACGCGGGTCAGGCGGACGACCTCACGAACCGTCAGGAAATAGTGGCGCATGAAACGCTCGACACCGTCCTGCCTGCCGTGGCGCGTGTAACCCATGCGAGCGCCGACGACGGGTTGCAGATCGAAGGTCAGGCGTTCCTCAGCGCGGCCGGCGACATAGTGCAGGTGGAAGCGGACGGTCCAGAGGAATTCCCACGACCGTCGGCCGTGACGGGCTTCGGACGGTGACAACACGCCGCCAACTTCGGCGAGCTGGCCCATCGTTTCGGTACCGAAGACGTAGCGCGCGATCCAGTAGAGCGTTTGCAGATCGCGCAGGCCGCCACGGCCCTCCTTGACGTTCGGTTCGACCACGTAAGGGCTGTCGCCATAGCGGCGGTGGCGCACCTCGCGTTCGGCCTGCTTGGCAGCGATATAGCCCGCCGCACCGGCTTCCTTGCAGGCAGCGCGGAAGCTGGCGTGGAAGGCGCCGAACAGCTCCGCGTCACCGGCGATGTGGCGGCTGTCGAGCAGGGCGGTGCGGATGGTGGTGTCGTTCGCGCCCTCGGTCAGGCATTCGTCGATCGAGCGCGTGGCGTGGCCGACCTTCAGGCCAAGGTCCCACAGGAAGTAGAGCATGTACTCGACGACCTGCAGCGTGTGCGCACGGGGCGCGTCGGGGGTAAGGAACAGCAGATCGATGTCGCTGAACGGCGCCAGCGTACCGCGGCCGTAGCCGCCGGTGGCCGCGACCGAGAGCGCCTGCGGCTCGCCGAGCTGTTCGACGGCGTAATCGTGCAGCGCACGGATCAACCCGTCGACCAGCTTGCCGAGCATGCGCGATGCGGCCAAACCGTTGATCTGCTCTTGCTCAAACGCATGCTGCACATGGGTCTGAATGCGCGCGAGATGGCGGCGAAACACGCCAAGGGCGGCATCCCGCGGCACTTTTCCATCCCTCGGGTCGGCCGCGCCCAGCGCGGCAAGCGCATCGATGATGGCGCTTGGCGCGACGTCGGCAGCCTTCGGCAGGGTGGCAGGGCTCAGCATGGCTGCGATGCTAGGGCCTGTTCTTGCTGTCTGGAAGCGATGTCAGGGCATGGCTCTCCCACGGGGCGGGACAGGTGGCTGCCAATTTCATGCACTGTTGCCGCGCAGCAGCGCCCGCAGGCGGTAGAGTTCCTCCAACGCTTCGCGCGGGGACATGCGGTCGGGGTCCAACGCCGCCACGGCGTCGGCGACGGGATCGGGCGGTGATTCGCAGAGCCCAGCCGGTGGCGGGCTCGCGAACAGCGGTAGCGCGGTGAGTGGTGCGCCGGCGGCACCCAGCGGGCCGCCGTGCTTTTCCAGCGAGGTCAGCAGCGTCGCCGCGCGTTTCACCACCCGCGCGGGCACACCGGCGAGTTCCGCCACATGCACGCCCCAGCTTCGCCCGGCGGCGCCTTCGGCCACCTCGTGCAGGAACACCACCGATCCTTTCCATTCCTTCACCCGCATCGTATGCGGCCGCATGCGCGGCAGCCGGTCGGCCAGCTCCGCAAGTTCGTGGAAATGTGTGGCAAAAATGGTACGGCAGCGGATCGCTCCGTGCAGGGCTTCGAGAACCGCCCAGGCGATCGCCAGGCCGTCGAGCGTGGCGGTACCGCGACCGATTTCGTCGACCACCACCAGTGAGCGCGGTCCGGCCTGGTGCAGGATGGCAGCGGTCTCGGTCATTTCGACCATGAAGGTGGAGCGGCCGCGCGCGAGATCGTCGGACGCACCGACGCGGGAGAACAGCCGATCGACCACGCCGATGGTAACGGTTTCCGCGGGCACCGGCAGGCCAGCCTGGGCGAGCACGACGATCAGAGCGTTCTGCCGCAGGAACGTTGACTTCCCGGCCATGTTGGGGCCGGTGAGCAGCAGCACGCGGCGGTCGGGCGAGAGGTCGCATTGGTTGGGCACGAAGGCAGCCGAGCCAGCGAGCGCGGCTTCCACCACGGGATGACGACCGGCGCGGATGTCGAAGCTTTCATCATCGGTGACTAGCGCGCGGCACCAGGTACCGCCCTCGGCGAGGCGCGCAGCGGATTGCACCACGTCGAGCACAGCAAGCGCGTCGGCGCAGGCGGCAAGCGGTTCAGCGTGAAGCAACGCGACCTTCACCAGATGGGCGAATACCACGCGCTCGCGCGCGGCGGCGCGTTCGCCGGCTTCGGCGATGCGGCGATCGAGGTCGGACAGGTCGGGCGTGGTGAAGCGCGCGCCATTGGCCATGCCCTGGCGCAGAGTGAGTTCAGGAAAATCGCGCAGCCGTTCTACGGCGGCAGCGGGGGCTTCAATAACGTAACCGAGCTGGGCGTGATGCTTGATTTTCAGCGCGGTGACGCCGTAGCGCTGGGCGTAGTCGAGCTGGAGCTGGGTCAGCACACGGCGGCTGCCGTCGCGCAGGGCGAGCGCGTCATCGAGTTCGGCGTCGTAGCCTCGCTGGATGGCGCCGCCGTCTTCCAGTCGATGCGGGGCCGGATCGGCCAGGGCGTCCGTCAGCGTGCGTTGCAGATCAGGATCGATTGCCAGCGCGGCGCGGGCGTGGGCGAGCGCGGCAGGTAGCGGGCCATCCAGCGTCATGGCAGCTTCGTGGGCAGCGCGCACGCCTGCGCGCAGCGCGGCCAGGTCGCGCGGGCCGCCACGGTTCAGCGACAGACGGGCCAGTGCACGGGCGATGTCGGGCGCGGTGCGCAACGCCGGGCGCAACGCGGTGGTGGCGGCGGGATTGGCCAGCAGCCAGGACCAAGCGTCCTGCCGCGCGGCGATCGCGGCGGGATCAGTGAGTGGGGCGGCGAGCCATTGCGCCAATGTCCGCGCACCGGGCGCGGTCAGTGTGCGCTGGATGGCGGTGAACAGCGTGTGCTGCTCGGTGCCGTCGCGGCCGCGCAGCAGTTCCAGGCTGGCGCGTGTGGCAGCGTCCATCGCCAGCGTGCCGCCATCACCCTGCGGCACCGGGCGGGCAAGACGCGGCAGGGCGCCGACCTGGGTGGCGCGGACGTAGTCGAGCGCCAGGGCGGCCGCGACCGCCTCGGCGTCGGTGAAGCTGCCGAAGGCCTCGAGGCTGGCGGCGCCAAAGGATTCGGCGACGCGGCGACGGGCCACCAGCGGCGGTGAAGGCACCGTTTCTGGCGCGCGGTGGCTGGACCAGTCGCCCAGTGGCAGGATGGTGGGGGCAAGGATCTCGGCCGGGTCCAGGCGGCCCAGTAAGGCCAGGAGGTCCGCCTCGGCCAGCGCGGCGGTCTCGAACAATCCGGTGGACACATCGAGCCAGGCGGCCCCGAGCCCGTCGCGCATCTGGGCCAATGCCAGCAGCAGATTTGGGCGGCCGGCCTCGAGCAGAGCGTCCTCGGTCAGCGTGCCGGGCGTGATCAGGCGGACGACGGCGCGGCGGATCGGACCCTTGGTGGTCCGGGTTTTGGGATTTTCCATCTGCTCGACCACGGCGACGCGAAAGCCGCGGCGGATCAGGCGGGCGAGGTAAAGGTCGGCGGTGTGCACCGGGACCCCGCACATCGGGATGGGGGCACCGGCGTGTTCGCCGCGGGCCGTGAGCGCGATATCGAGGGCGGCGGCGGCGGCTTCGGCGTCGGCGAAGAATAGCTCGTAGAAGTCGCCCATGCGGAAAAACAACAACGCGTCTGGGTGGTCCGCCTTGGCGGCGAACCACTGCACCATGACGGGGGACGCACCGGCGGCGGGCGGAGTGGCGAGCATCCGGCCGGTCTAGCGCAAGGGGGGGCAAGGTGCGAAGCGGTGGTTGAGGGGCGTGATACCATTGCGTGCGAGCCGGGGTTGACCGTGCCAGGCGCCAGCGCCTAGCGATCTCCGCAGCGAGCCCAGAGCTCAGGCCACCGGACCCCGCCCATGCCCCTTGCCGCCAAGACCTACCCCGTTCCCGACATCGCGGCGGCGCAGGAGCTGTACCACGCCAATGGCTGGACCGACGGCCTGCCGATCGTGCCGCCGACGGAACACGCCGTCGCCGCCTGCCTCAACTGGGCGATGACCCCGCCCGATCAGTTGCTCGGCATCGAACCCGTTCGTGCCGTGCCGATCACGGCGGAGAAGCTCGCGATCAATGCCGTTATGGCCGGCTGCCTGCCGATGCACTTCCCGGTCGTGGTCACCGCCGTCACCGCGATGCTGCAGCCGGAATTCCTGCTGCACGGTGCGACGTCGTCGACCGGCGGCTGCGCCGTGCTGATCGTGCTGAACGGGCCGATCCGTCGCGAGCTGGGCGCCGCCGGCACCTTCAACGCGCTAGGCAACGCCGATCGCGCCACCGCGGTGATCGGCCGCGCCATCCGTCTGGCGCTGATCAATATCCTGGAGGTGCGGCCCGGCGGCATCGATCGTTCCACCCTCGGCCATCCCGGCAAATTCAGCTACTGCATCGCCGAGGACGAGGAAGACACCACCTGGAATCCGCTGCACGTCCAGCGCGGGCTACCGCCAGAGGTCTCCGCCGTCACGGTGTTGGCCGCGGGTGCGCCGCGCCAGATCATGAACGAATGGACCACCGACCCCGAGGAGATCCTGGAAACCTTTGCCGCCGAGATGCGCGCCAACATGCGGCATTATTCGATCTGGGCCGGCAACTATGCGCTGATCATCCCCAAGCAGTTGCGCGAGCACCTGCAGGCCGCCGGCTGGAGCAAGACTGATATCGCGACGTTCATCCATGTGCGCGCCCGCGTCCGCCGTGGTGAGTGGGCCGAGGTCGGCAAGCGCGCCGTCGTGCGCGACCAGGCCGACACGGAGTATGCCGCACTGGAATCGCCCGACCGGCTGCTGATCGTCGCGGCGGGTGGTCCGGCCGGCGGCTTCGGCGCAGTGATCCCGCCATGGCTCGGCAATAAGAGTATCGCCGTGACGTTGCCGATCGGCGCCTGCGTTGACTGCGGTCCGCCCGCGTAGTGAGCTAACGCCATGGTCCTGCGAGTCCTCGATCCGAGCAACGAAACAACGCCGCCGCTCGGTGTACTCGCACCGCGCGTGGCGTCGCTCGCGGGTGCGACCGTCGGGTTTATCTCCAACGGCAAGGAAGGCACGCATGGCTTCTTCGCACATCTCGATCGGATGTTGCGTGAAGAATTCGGTGTTGCCGAGGTGATCCGCCGTACGAAGTCCAATTACAGCGCGCCAGCCGACGCGCACATCGTCGACGAGCTGCGCCGTTGGCAGGCTGTCGTCACCGGCATCGGAGACTGAGGCAGTTGCTCATCGTGCAGTCTGCACGACGGCATCACAGCGGAACGATTGGGCATCCCCGCGATGGCGGTGATGACGACCCGTTTTGTCAGTGCGGCAGAGCTGATGGCGCGCGTATTGGGCTTCGCCGACTACAAGTTCGCGATCATTCCGCATCCAATCAGCAGCGCGAGCGGCGACGCATTGCGCGACGCAGCGGCTGTCGCGATCGATCAGGTGCGCACGCTGTTGGTTCACCCAACCGTTACGGCGTGACGCCCGCGCTGCGAGGTCACCGACATCCCGGTGACCTCGCGGCGCGCATCGGCCTAGCCAATCCGCAGCAAGGCCGGATTGACGAAGTAGAAGGCGACGCCGATCACGATCAGGTAGGCCAACAGCACCAGGGTCCAGCCGAAGTTGTGGCGGATCACCTCCCCCTCGGCGCGGACGAACTTGCTGGTCGACACACCCACGCTCGCGGTCTGCGGCGCAATCGGCTTGCCGATCTCCGAGCCGACCGAGTTCAGCGTCGGCAACAGCAGCGGCGGGAAACCGAGCTGCACCCCGACCAGCGCCTGGAACTTGCCGAACATCGCGTTGGTCGAGGTGTTCGATCCCGATAGCGCCACGCCGATGAAGCCGAGCAGCGGTGCCACGACAATGAACCAGGTGCCAAGATAAGAGAAGCCCTTCGCCAGCGAGGACGCCATGCCGGAGTAGTTGAACACGTAGGCCAGTCCGAAGATGAACACGCCGACCAGCAATGCCCCCCACATCTGGCGGAAGGTCTTGCAGAACACAGCGCCGACATCGCTCGGCTTCAGCCGCCCGGCCAGCCCAAGCAGCACCGCGACGATCAGCCACGCCGCCAGGATGGCGCTGCCGCCGATCCAGGGAGCAAATTTGAACGCCGCGGTGATTGTCGATTTCGTTTCGGGCGCGAGCGCCTGTACCTGGGCCGAGAACCAGCCAACCGCCGGCAAGTTGGACCATGGCCCGGTCCAGGCCGCGACCACCACTACCAGCACCGCGAACGGCATCCAGGACAGCACCACCTCGCCGGTGGTCAGCCCATGGTCACTGGTCTCGGCCGCTTCCAGCTGCGCCGCGCTCACCGGCGTGCCGCCATGGCCCAGGATACGCGCCGGCCGCCAGACCTTCAGCAGCAGCAGCAGCGCACAGAAGCAAACGATGGACCCGGTGATATCCGGCAGATAGGGGCCGAAGAAGAAGGCCACCGGCCACTGTCCCAGCACGTAGCCCAACGATCCCACGATCGCCAGCGGCCAGCCGTCGCGGAACCCTTCCCTCCCCGCAACAAGATAGATCAGCACCCAGGGCGGCAACAGCGCCAGCACCGCGACGACCGTTCCGACTGAGCCAGACAGGGCCAACAGCGGATAGCCGGTCACCGCGGCCAGCGCGATGATCGGCGCACCCAGCGCGCCATAGGACACCGGCGCGTTGTTGGCGATCGCGGCGACGCGGATCGCGTCCAGGTCCGACAACCCGAGCGAGATCAGGATCGGCGCGACCACGGCCCAAGGATAGCCAAAGCCCACCAGCCCTTCGAGCAGCGCACCGAAAGCCCAGGCGAACAGCATCGTCTGCACGCGAATGTCGAGCGTGCCCTGTGACACCAGCCAGCGGCGGAAGCTCTCGAACACGCCGCTGATATTCAGGGTATTGAACAGGATCAGGCCCCAAAAGGTGATCCAATCGACGTTCCACACGCCGGTTGCCGACCCGTAGACGTAGGCGCGTGCACCGGTGTCGAGCGGCATCTGCCAGACCCAGGCGGCCAATACGAAGGTGACGATGGACCCGATCAGCACCGCCAGCCACGCCGACATACGGAACACCGCGAGCAGCAGCAGCAACAGCACCACGGGGATCAGAGCCACCAGGCAGGTCAGGCCGAGATTACCTACCGGATCGACGATTTGCGTGAACATCTTCTCTCCCTGCTTCCCTGATGGGTGTGGAGCGTGATGGCGTGTTCAGCCCCGGCCGTTGGCCCGAGTTTAATCGTGTCGTTCGGAATCAACGGCGGTCGGCACGCGGGTCCCGGTAGTCTCAAGTCAGGCGCTAGGTTACTCGGGTCAACCCGCCGCGATCAATGCGCCTTGATCTGAATCAATAACGCTAGCGAATTGTGCGCCGCACAAGCTGCCCCGGGGTTGTCATCGCACCGCACCAGCGTACCCGGCCGGCCGCCCCCAGGCCAACCGGCTCGCCCGGTGGTGGGCGTGACAGATCGCGACGGCCAGCGCGTCGGCGGCATCGGCGCGCCGGATTATCGCGCCCGGCAGCAGCCGGCGCACCATCATCTGCACCTGTTCTTTCTCGGCCCCGCCTGTGCCCACCACCGCGGACTTCACCGATTTCGCGCCATATTCGGTGACCGGAATGCCCAGCAGCGCCGGTGCCAGCAACGCAACGCCACGGGCGTACCCCAACTTCAGCGTCGCCGCGCCGTTGCGGTTGACATAGGTCTCCTCGACCGCCGCCTCATCCGGTCGCAGCTCCGCCAGCAGCGTGGCCAGCGCGTCGTGCAATAACTTCAGCCGCGTCGGCACCGGGGCGGTGGCATCAGTGGCGATCACGCCGTCAGCAATGTGCCGCAGCCGATTGCCGTCGGCCTCGATCACCCCCCAACCGGTGAAGCGCAGCCCGGGATCGATCCCCAGCAACCTGACCATGATGCGACTCGGTCTCCGTTCTTGTCTTGTGCTGGTATACGCCGGGGCGACCGCACGGCACATGGCGATTGCGATGACACGTCAATCCGATCCGGCCCGTGCTGCCGGCCTCCTCGAAGCCACCCTGACCGATGTCGAGGCGGCGATCGCGCAGGACCCCAACACAGCCGCGCATTATCGCCGCGCCTGGGACCTGTATCGCCAGCTCGGGCGCTACGACGAGGCGCTGGCGGCGGCCCAACGCGCGGTGCACCTCGCACCGCGCCATCGCGCACAGCGAGCTCTCCGCGGCGCATGGCTGCGTGGGCGATATCGGGGCCATGCGCGCCGCCGCCGAGCAGGCATCGCGTTGACGCCCGACCTGGCCACGGCACACTTCGCCCGCGCGACGGCCTTATTGCTCATGGGCGATTTCGATGGCGGCTGGCGCGAATAATGGAGTGGCGCCCGCGCCTGCCGGGCACCGCCGGCGGCATCCCGCCCGACAATATGCCGCGCTGGGATGGCGCGCCGCTGCCAAACGGACGGCTGCTGTTGTTCGCCGACCAGGGCCGCGGCGACGTCATCCAGTTCGCGCGCTACATCCCCTAGGCCCCCGCGCGCTGTGCCGAGCTGGCGCTGTGCTGTCCCAGCGAGATGTGGCCGATCCTCCGGCTGTTCCCAGACATCACGCACCTGGTTCAACAATGATATCAGGCGCCACGCTGCGATTGCTTCGCGCCCCTCGGCAGCCTTCCGATGCTCGCCGGCACGCGGCTGGACTGCATTCCGGCACCGGTCCCTTACCTGCGCGCGAACCCGGCGCGCGCGACTGGATGCCCTGCTGCCACGCGATCATCGCCGTGTCGGCCTGATCGGGGCCGGCAACACCGCGCACACCGGCGACCGAGAGCGCAGTGCCAGTCTGGCGAGACTGAGCCCGCTCGCGGCGCAGCCTGGTGTGGCACTGCTGTCATTGCAGCAAGGTCCTGCGCAGGCACAGGTCGGGCAGTATTTCGGGCGCGCACCGTTGTTCAATCTGGCACCGGAGCGACGCGGGTTCGACGACACGATGGCGGTGCTGGACGCACTCGACCTGCTGATCAGCGTGGATACAGGTGTGGTGCATCTGGCCGGCGCGATGGGGCGGCCAGTCTGGTTGCTGCTGCCCTTCGCGCCAGACTGGGGTTGGCTCTTTGGGCGCGGTGCCACGCCCTGGTATCCAACAGTGCGGCTGTTTCGCCAATCCGCGCTGGGGGATTGGTCCTCGGCGGTCACGCACGCAGCCAACACCCTCGACGCGCTGCCGTAGAAGCGATCTGGGTCAACCCGTACGCGCAACGGGGCGAGCAACCTGCCCGCCCCGCCCTCGCCACGTCAGCCTCGGTTACTCGCCTTCAGCGCCGATCGCGTAGGCGGTCTCGCCGTGCACAGCATCGTCACCGATCTTCAGCGTGGCATCATCCATCCGCAGCGGCGTGATCCAGGAGATCACCTTCAGGATGATGAAGGTCATGACCACGTTGAAGACGATGATGAACACCGCGCCCTCGGCCTGCAGCAGCAGCTGGCCGGGATTGCCATACAGCAGACCGGTGACGCTGACGCCCGGTGCGTCCTTGTCGGTGCCGATATATTCCAGCACGTCGGGGGTGGCGAGGATACCGGTCAACAGACCACCGCAGATCGCGGCCACGCCGTGGGTGGAAAACACGCTCAGTGTATCGTCCACCTTCATCATCAGCTTGGTCTTCTGGAGCCAGTTCATGCTCATCCAGGGGATGATCCCGGCCACGATACCGATGATGAGAGCGCCCCAGCCGCTGACGTAACCAGCCGCCGGCGTGATCGCAACGAGTCCGGCGATCATGCCATTGACGGCGCCGATGACCGACGGCTTGCCGTAGGCCATCTTATCGAGCAGGGTCCAGACCAGCACGGCGCAGGCGGTGGCGGTGTTGGTGTTCAGCACCGCGAGCCCGGCATCGGCGTTGGCGAAATACGGGTCACCGCCGTTGAAGCCGTTCCACCCCAGCCACAGGATGCCGCCACCCACCAGGGTGATCAGCAGGCTGTTGGGCGGGAAGTGCTCACGGTCTTGTTGCAGACGCGGACCGACCATGGCCGCGGCAACGAAGCCCGAACTGGCGGCGGCGAGATGAATGACATAGCCACCGGAGAAATCGGCCACGCCCAAGGTCGCCAGCCAGCCGCCACCCCATAGACTGAATGCGCCGACGGTATAGACCAGGGTCATCCACACCGGGCAGAAGATCACCCAGGCCTTGAAACTCATGCGCCCGAGCACCGAGCCGGCAAGGATGATCACCGTGATCGCTGCGAAGACGAACTGGAAGTAAACCAGCGTTGCCATCGGGAACGCCATGTCCGGCATGCCCGAAGCGGCAGCCGGGATCGTTGCCTGTCCTATACTGAATGCGGCGCCCAACGCCGGCCCGGGTTTCCCGAGGAATGGAAACCATTGTGGTCCGAACGCCATGTTGTAGTCGAACAGGACCCAGACGACCAGGACCGAGGCGAACGCATAGATCGACATGAATGCCGAATTGATCGCCCATTTCTTCTTGACGACGCCCCCGTAGAGAACCGTGAGACCGGGGATGCTCTGCAGCGCGACGAATGTCGCTGCGGCCAACTGCCAGGCATTGTCGCCTGTATCGAGCCATTTTGGTGACGGTACAAGCACAGGGAGGGTCCTCCGTTGTTGTCGATGGTCCGGCGGCGTCATCCTCGAGATCAGCGGCACCCAACTCGCCAACGCCAATTCGACAGCGCGTGACGCCAAGGCAGGCGAAATCAAAGCAAGATGCGTGCCACGGCCCGGCAGCATAAGGGCGTTATTAAGGTGCTGGTCCTGGTCCCTGGGTCGCCGGAGCAGCGCGGCAAGCAACGATCCGGCCCTCGGATTGGATTGCCACGGCAACATAGGTCGTTCGCCAGGCCGCGGCAGCACTGCCCGCAGATGCAGCAGGCCGTCCTTCTTTCTCGCGGTTACGAAAGCGGCGCACTGCATACCGATTGAGCATGCAGGGTCCCGTGGGACAACGCAGCGTGGGGGGCTTCTTGCGGCGGCGGCCTGGTGCCGATCCCGACCGTATGGCGACCAGGGTGATGGCACGCGGCAACGGCCACCCACCACGCGCCATGGCGTTGCTTTGCAAGGCCCAGGAATCCGATTATGGGGGCGGGCGGCAGGCAGATCGGATCATGTTCCAGACACGGCACGTCGCGGCGATGATCGCCGCCCTGACAACCTCCGCCCTGGTCCCGTCCGCGCTTGCGCAATCACCGCCGCGTGTCTCGGTGCTCCTCTGCACCAATCCGGCCAGCGGCATGACGTGGCAGATCTCCATCGACTACGACCACGCGACGGTGGACACCAATCCCGCCAAGATCAGCGACGATGAAATCGTCTGGCGCGATGCCAAGGACCTGTGGAACTACACGATGGATCGGAAGACGGGAAAGCTGACCGTCGTCGTCGCGTCCAGCACCGGCGGCTACTTCCTGCACGACACGTGCAAGCTGCCGCCGTGATCCGGGCGGGCGCGGCGTGACCGACGACCCCACGACCCCACAGGTCAGCATCGGCACGCATACGGCCGCCGGGCGGCGCCCGCGTAACGAGGATTTTGTGGGCGCCGTACTGGGCGCACAGATCGCCGCCGAACGACGCGATGTGGCGGCCGCGATCGCCGATGGCATCGGCAGCGCCAAGGGGGGGCGCGTCGCGGCGGAAACTGCCGTGCGCGGCTTCCTGGACGGGTTCTGGGATGTACCCGAAACGATGGAGGTGCGTCGCGCCGGCGCCCGCATCCTCGATTCGCTGAATGCCTGGATCCACGCGCAGGGGCGGCAGGACGCAAACCTGGTGGGCATGGGCTGCACGTTCACCGCGTTGGTGCTGCGCGGGCGACTGGCGCATGTGCTACATGTGGGAGATACGCGCGCCTATCGGCTGAGCGGCGACCGCGTGCTGCGGCTGACCACCGACCATATACGCGACGACCGCGGCACATCGCCCGTGCTGACCCGCGCGCTGGGCATCGAGGCAGAGCTGCGGCTGGACTACATCAGCCACCCGGTGGCGCTGCACGACCGCTTCGTGCTGTGCAGCGACGGGGTGCACGGCTCGCTGGTGGACGAAACGATCGCCGACATCCTGCGGGTGCGTTCGGCCCCGGAGGTGACCAGCCGCACCCTGGTCGAGGCAGCGCTGGAAGCCGGCAGCACCGATAACTGCACCGCGCTGGTGATGGATGTGGTGTCGCTGCCCACCGCGCGGTCCGAGGATGTCGGCAGCGCGATCCGTCGTCTGCCGCTGATCCCGGTGCCGCAGGTGGGCGACACCGTGGACGGGTTCGTGCTGAACGTCCTGGTGTCGGACGGCAGCTACAGCCGGCTGTTCGGCGCGATCGACGAGGTCGATGGCGGCACCGTGGTGCTGAAGTTCCCCAAGCCCCAAGTGGCTGCCCATGAGACGTTCCACGCCGCCTTCGTGCGCGAGGCCTGGGTGGGTACGCGGGTCACCAGCCCCTGGGTGGCGCATGTGATCGAGCTGCCGCCGGGACGCCAGACCTGTCTGTACACGGTGATGCCGCTTTACACTGGGGAGCTGCTGGAAACGCGGCTGGCGCGCGCGCCCGCGGTGGGGCTGGAGCAGGGACGATCCATCGCGATCCGGCTGGCGCACGCCGCGGCGGCTTTGCATCGCGCCGGCATCATCCACCGCGACATCAAGCCGGACAACGTGATGCTGGAGGGCGGCGGATCGTTGAAGCTGTTGGATCTTGGCGTGGTGCGCCTGCCGGGCCTGGAGGATTTCCCGCCGGCAAACATCCCCGGCACCACGGCCTATATGGCGCCGGAAATGTTCCAGGGCGAGGCCGGCAATGTGGCGACAGATGTCTACGCGCTAGGGGTCACTTTATTCCGCACCTTCACCGGACTGTTCCCCTACGGCAATCCGGATGGGACGAGCCCACCGCGCCAAGCGCGACCGCGCGACATGGCGACGCTGCGCCCCGATCTGCCGGCCTGGCTGCAGGCGGCGCTGGGCCGCGCCGTCGCGCTGGATCCCGCGCAGCGTTTCCCCGACATGATGGGGCTGGCGCACGAGTTCGAGGCCGGGCCAGAGCATGCGCCGCCGCCGGCGCGTCGGCCGCTGACACTCTACGAGCGCGCGCCATTGCGGTTCTGGCAGGGGGTCTCGGCGCTGCTGGCGCTCGCGCTGGCGGCCGCGCTGTGGTGGCGATAGCCCGCCGATTACGCTGACAGAAGTTGCATCACCGCATCGGGTATGTCGAAGTTCGCGTAGACGTTCTGCACGTCGTCGCTCTCCTCCAGCGCGTCGAGCAGCTTCAGCAGGCTGGCCGCCCGATCTTCGTCCAACGTCACCGTCGTGATTGGCCGCCATTCCAGCTTGGCGCTTTCCGGTGCGCCGAACCGTGCCTCCAGCGCATCGCGGACGGCGAAGAAATCATCCGGCACCGATGTCACCTCATGCGCCTCAGCGTCGCTCTCGACATTGTCCGCCCCGGCCTCGATCGCCGCTTCCAGCATGTCGTCGGCCGAGGACATCGAGGCCGGATAGCGCACCACGCCGAGCCGGTTGAACAGGAAGCTGACCGAATTGGTCTCTCCTAACGTTCCGCCATACTTACCGAAGGCGGAACGCACGTCGGATGCCGTTCGGTTCCGGTTGTCGGTCAGCGCCTCGACAATCACCGCGACCCCGGCCGGGCCGTAGCCCTCGTACCGCACCTCGGCGTAGTCATCGCCAGCGCCGGCGCCGACCGCCTTCTTGATCGCACGCTCCACCGTGTCGCGCGGCATGTTGGCCTGCCGCGCCGCTGCCGTGGCCGCCCGCAGCCTCGGGTTGGACGCTGGATCGGGCAGGCCCTGCCGGGCCGCCACGGTGATTTCACGAATCAGCCGGGCGAACAGCCGGCCACGGCGTGCGTCCTGCGCGCCCTTGCGGTGCATGATGTTCTTGAACTGAGAATGTCCGGCCATGGTCCTGATATGTTGGCTTGGGTTGATCGACGGAGTTTAATCCGGCACACCGTACCGCGCCAAATGTTTGGCCGGACACGGGGCCAAAAACGGCGGTGCGCGGCCGTGACCTGGGACTTGAAAGGACGATGTCGGTATGCCGACGGCGACGGCCTGGCTGCGTTTCCGACTGATCGGCCTGGTGGTCTGCATTCTGGTCGCGGGCTTCACCCTGACGAACATCCTGAGCTACCGCGACGCCGTGGCAGCGCTGAAATCCACCATCCTGCACCACGAGCTGCCGCTGACCGGCAGCAACATCTATTCCGAGATCGAGGCCGACCTGGTGCGGCCGGTCTTCATCTCCTCGCAGATGGCGAACGACACGTTCTTGAAGGACTGGCTGCTGAACGGGGAGCAGGACCGCGACCAGATCACCCGCTATCTGGAGGCGATCCGCAAGCGTTACGGCGTGTTCACCAGTTTCCTGGTCTCCGAGCGCACCCACCAGTATTACCATTTCAATGGCGCGCCGCGCGTGGTGAGCGAGACCAATCCCGACGACGTCTGGTATTTCCGCGTGCGGGCCATGACGGCACCGTACGAGATCAACATCGACCACGACGAAGCCTCCAACCGGACCGTCACCATCTTCGTGAATTACCGGGTGCTGGACGACGACGGGCATTTCCTGGGTGCCACCGGCGTTGGCCTGAACATCGACGCGGTGCGCCACATCGTCGAGCGGTATCACGACAACTTCCAGCGCAGTGTCTATTTCATCAACAAGGTCGGCGAGATCACCGTGGCCTCGGCCGGGGCGCCGGCGCAGGGCGGTGACATCCACCATCTAGCCGGCCTGCAGACCATCGCGACGCAGATCCTTGGCGGTCCTGAGGGTCAGTATGAATACCGCCGCGATAACGAGACCTACCTGCTGGAAAGCCGATTCATTCCGGAACTTGGCTGGTATGTGGTGGTAGAGCAGCGCCAATCAGCAGCGACGCGCGACATCTGGCATTCCTTCCTGACCAATCTCGGGCTTGGCTCGCTGATCATCTTTGTGACCGCGGCGATCGTTGCGTGGGCCATATCCATCTACCACCGCAAGCTGGATATGATGGCGAGCACCGACAAGCTCACCGGGCTGTCCAACCGCCAGGTGTTCGATACCGCGCTGGAGCATTTGACCGGTGGCCGGCGGCGGGGCACGCGGCGGTTCTCCGTGCTGCTGTTCGACATCGATCATTTCAAGCGGATCAACGACACCTATGGGCATCTGCGTGGTGACGACGTGATCCGCAAAGTGGCCAACACCACGCGGGCACTGCTGCGCAAGACCGATCTAATATGCCGCTGGGGCGGCGAGGAGTTGATCGTGCTGATGCGCGATTGCCCGTTGGCTGAGGCGTGCACACAGGCCGAACGGTTGCGCGCCGGCATCGCGGCACAGATGCTGTTCGATCCGGATGATGGCACACGGGTGACAATCAGCGTGGGTGTCGCGGATTTCCAACCGGGGGATACGGTGGACAGCATCCTGTCGCGCGTCGACACCGCCTTGTATCAGGCGAAGGACGAAGGGCGCGATCGCGTGCGGATGGCGGCGTCGATACCGCGGCCGCGTGCGGCGGCGCAGCTGGAAGCGATATAGTCAAGGCACCACCTATCCCTCGGGCATGGTCGGCGACAGCCGCCCGCCCTGCCGCACGGGCGCGATGCGCCGCGCCAGGCCGGTGGCATCATCCGTCTCGACGAATACCCCGCACACGGTCGCGATTCCCTCGGCGGGCGCCAGCCGCTCACCCGGCATCTTCTGCCAGAAGCGCAGCACCGCACCGTCCTTCGCCATGCCGATCACGCTGTCATAGTCGCCACACATTCCTAGGTCGGACTGAAACGCCGTGCCACCGGACAGCACCTGGTGATCCGCTGATGGGCAATGTGTGTGTGTCCCCACGATCAGCGACGCGGCCCCATCGAAGGAATGCGCGAAGGCCATCTTCTCGCTGGTCGCTTCGGCGTGGAAATCGATCACCACCGCCTGTACCGTCACCCCCAACCGATGCCGCGCCAGCTCCGCCTGCGTGGTGCGGAACGGGCAGTCCAGCGGATCCATGAACAGGCGGCCCATCGCCTGCATCACCAGCGCCTTGCGCCCATCCGACAGCGTCACGACCACGCTGCCCGCCCCCGGCGTACCAGGCGGGAAATTCACCGCCCGCAACAGCCGCGGCGTCTGTGAGATATACGGAATGATCTCCTTGCGGTCCCAGGCATGGTTGCCCAGCGTGATCACATCGGCGCCCGCGGCGAACAACGCCGCGGCCATGTCCGGCCCCAGACCGAAGCCGTGCGACGCGTTCTCGGCGTTCACCACCGTCAGGTCGACGCGTAACGCCGCGCGCAGCCCGGGCAGGGACGCTGCCACAGTGTCGCGGCCGGTACGTCCGACAACGTCGCCCAGCACCAGAATGCGCATTCAGCTCTCCTTGAAGCGGATGATGCCACGTTCGGTGGCCACCGCGTCCAGCCGGATATCGGTGGGGCCCACCGGCACCGCGTCCATTTCCTGCGCCGCGAAGCCGAACCCCAACGCGAACCGGCCGGGCAATGCCGCCAAGGTACGGTCATAATAGCCGCCGCCATAGCCCAGCCGGTGGCCATGCCGGTCGAACGCCAGCAGCGGTGCCAGCAGAAAATCCGGACTCGCTTCCTCGCCCGTAGGAGCCATCGTGCCAAATCGCTCCGGAATGAGGACATCACCCGGCTGCCAGCGGCGAAACGTCAGGGGATAGCCGCGCGGCGGCGTCACCGGCAGCACCACTGCGTGCCCACGCGCGTGCAATTCCTCCAGCAGCGGCCGCAGATCGATCTCACCCGGCAGCGGCCAGACGCCGGACACCACCGCGCCGGCCGGTGGCGGGCAGTCGCGCAGCACATGCGCAGCGACAAGCGCACCCAAGGCAGGATCGCACGCGGCACGCGCAGCCAATGCCGCCTCGCGAGCCGCGCGCTTCGCCGCCGTCAGATCAGGGAAACTGTGCGGAGCCGCCATGGTCGGTGGCGTGTCATCCTCCCAGAGCCTGCTTGTGCAGGTGGGCACCAGATACCGAGACCAAGATCCCGACAGAGCCAGTTCCCGAGGGAGTTGCTTACTGGCCCAGGGGATGTATTGCCTGTCGCACCCGGCAGCTCCGCCGATGCAACTTAGGGATGCTCCAGCCCCGCCGCAATGTCTTCCGCGCGTTTGGCCAGTCGGCCCAGCCGCCGGCCGAGCTTGCTGTCCGGCTTCGCCGCCTCGTCCGGTGCCGTCGATGCCGGGTGCTTCTTCAGGTCGTGCAGCTCGTCGGCCATCAGCAGCGCCGCGATCACCAGCATGCGCGCCTCGCCGCTGGGACCCGCCGAATTCTTGACACTATCGATCCGGCGGTCGACCTCGGCCGCCATCGCGTGCAGATGCTCCTCCTCGCCGTCCTTGCAGCCCAGCATGTAGGAGAAGCCGTTGATATGAAGCGTAACCTGGGGCATGCGCTGCTCCTTCGCCCGGTTCAGCCCGCGCGGCCAGCCAACGCACCGCGCAGCCGGTCGATCAGGCTGTCGAGCCGCGCGACGGCCTCGGGGTGGATCGTCACCAGCGCGGGCGCGGCAACCTCGGGCAAGATCACCGGCGCCGGTGATCTTGCCGCCGCCGCGGCGATTCGCTCCAGAGCGGCTTCCAGCCGTGTCGCGGCGCCGTCCGGGTCCTCGCTGTCGCTCGCCATGGTCGGCCGTCTCCCATGCTCTAATCTGATAGGCACTGAAAGCCGGCATTCGATGCAACGTCAAGCGGTGATCGGGAACCTGTGACCGGGCGTGATCCTCCCGCAGTGGTGATCCACAGCCTGGCTGATGCGCGGCGGGCGCTGGCGCCAGGCCGGCCGGTCACGTTGCTGTCGGGCGAAGGGGCGGCGCTGTATGCCGGGTGTGGCTGGTGGCAGGCGCTGCTGCGAATCATCCGCGCCGAATTTCCGCAGGTGCTGATTGCCGATTTGCTGGATTGCGGCGGCGCGTCCGGCCAAGCAGTTGCGGCGTTGCGCATCGGTCTGCGGCATTTGGTTCTGCATCCTGACGCGCCGGGCCACGAACGCGTGGCCGTGATCGTTGCCGGCCTCGGCGGCGTTCTGTTGTCCGAACGACCCCAGGCATTGGACCTGGCCGATCCCGCCAGCCACCACCGCCTTCACGATTGGGTGCAGGCGCGCGGCGGCCCCGATGACAGACACGATCCGCTGCGCTAGTACGACAGCAAATCATCCTGGACAGACTGGAAGAGGACGCCCCCATGAGAGTCACCCAGAAGGTCAAGAAAATCCTCGACTGGTACGAAGGCGATCCGCCGGGCGTGAAGGCCAACCTGGCTCGCATCCTGTCGACCGGCAAACTGGGTGGCACCGGCAAGGTGCTGATCCTGCCGGTCGACCAAGGGTTCGAGCACGGCCCCGCCCGCAGCTTCGCGCCGAACCCGCCGGCTTATGATCCACATTACCATTATCAGCTCGCCATCGAGGCCGGGCTAAACGCCTACGCCGCGCCGCTGGGCATGATCGCGCAGGGCGCCGACACCTTCGCCGGGCAGATCCCGACGATCCTGAAGGTGAACAGTTCCAACAGCCTGGCCACCAACAAGGACCAGGCGGTCACAGCCGGCGTGAAGGATGCGCTGCGTCTGGGTTGCGCCGCGATCGGCTTCACCATCTATCCGGGCAGCGAATACGCTTTTGCCCAGATGGAGGAGCTGCGGGAGCTGACGGAGGAGGCGAAGGCCTCCGGCCTCGCGGTGGTGGTATGGAGCTATCCGCGCGGCCCAAACCTCGACAAGGCGGCCGAGACCGCGCTGGATATCTGCGGCTATGCCGCGCAGATGGCGGCGCTGATGGGCGCCAACATCATCAAGGTGAAGCCGCCGACCGCGGTGATCAGCCTGGAGGCGGCGAAGAAGAGCTACGCCAACATCGACGGGTCCACGATGGCCATGCGCGTCGAGCACGTGATGCAGTGCGCGTTCAACGGCAAGCGCGTCGTGGTGTTCTCAGGCGGCGAGGCGAAGGACCTCGACGGCGTGTATGAGGAAGTGCGCGGCCTGCGCGATGGCGGCGCCAATGGGTCGATCATCGGTCGCAACACGTTCCAGCGCCCGAAGGAAGCTGCGCTGGAGATGCTGAACAAGATCATCGACATCTATCTCGGCAAGGCCTGATGCGGCAGGCGGGCGGCGGTCCATTGGGCTGCCGCGTCTACCTGATCACGCCGGAGACGCTGGATCCGGTGCCATTCGCCGATCGTCTGGCGGCGGCACTGGATGGCGGCGATGTGGCTGCGGTGCAGTTACGCCTGAAGAACGTTGACGACGATGTGTGGCGTCGTGCGATCGATGTGCTGCGCCCGATGACCCAGTCGCGCGGCGTGGCGTTTCTGCTGAATGACCGGGCCGATCTGGCAAAAACCACCGGTTGCGACGGCGCGCATGTCGGCCAGGAGGATATGCCGGCCCGCGAGGCGCGCCGCTTGATGGGCCCGGGTCTGACGATGGGCGTGACCTGCAAGGGTAGCCGCGACCTGGCAATGCAGGCCGGCGAGGACGGCGCTGATTACGTGGCGTTCGGTGCGTTCTTTCCGTCGACCAGCAAGGCGGTGGCCAATCAGGTCGATCCCGAAATCCTGCGCTGGTGGTCAGAGCTGATGGAGCTGCCGTGTTGCGCGATTGGCGGCATCACGCCGGAGAACTGCGCACCGCTTGTGCAGGCGGGCGCGGATTTTCTGGCGGTGATCGGGTGCGTGTGGAACCACCCCGAGGGTCCCGGTGCAGGCGTGCGCGCGCTGAATGCCGCGATCGCGGCTGCAGCGGAGCCCGCCTAGCAGCCCCCGGTCCTTACTCGCCATGCCGGGCCTGCGCGCGGCGGCGGTCGTAGTCCGAACTTTGCGCGGATTGGCTTTGACCCAGATCAAAGCGGTGGTGGACGATTGAGGCACCCTGTGTGCCATGAACGTCGCCGACCTGATCGCGACATACGACCAGCTTGTGCCGCGCTACACCGGCGATCCCAGCGCGCCGCACGTCACCACCGCTGTCGACGCCGACATGTATGCGGAATGGTTGCGAACGCGGCCGTCCGACATGGCCCTATCGCTGTATCTGCATGTACTATTCTGCGCGCAGCTCTGCTTGCTTTGCGGCCGCCACACCACCACGGTGCATCGCACGGAGCCTCTGATCACATACACGCGTACTCTGCTGCGGGAGATCGGCCTGTTGGCCGGCACCATCGGCCGCCGCCTGCCGGTCCGCCATATTCGTTGGGGTGGCGGCCACCCTACCGCCCTGCCCGCCGACTGCATGACCGCCATCACCACGCGGCTCGCGAGCACACCGATAACGGTGCCAAGCGCTTCACCATGCTGATCTATCTGTCGGACCACACATATGCGGTGCACTGGGGCACAGGCATTTACGATAGCGCGCAGCACCTGGTCGGCCGTGCCTCCAGCGCGTTCAACACCGGGCTGATGTTCCTGCCCGCGCCGGATACCAGGCACGGCTTCACGCGACGCCCGATCCGGGGCGTGCGGCGGTCGCTGATCATCAATTGTGTCGCGCCGGAGTGGCGGTCACGTCACGAACTGGCGTACCTGACCCAGCCGGTGGTGCGCGTGGCATCGGCGCCATCGCACCCACGCCGTTCTTGCGTCACGCGCCGTTGGAGCGGGCGCCTCCCTCTCACGCCCGCGACGTGGCAAATCCTGCTCTCGGTTGACGTCTCCCGGCTTGTCGTGATGCTGCGCCCAATCGCTGACCCGGAGGGACGCACCCATGGCCGCACCGAAGCCCCTGCAGTTCGATCGCCCCCTGCGCGGGCGCATCTATGACAGCATCGCCGAGACGATCGGCAACACGCCCCTGGTGCGCATTCCGAAGATCGCCGCCGAGGAGGGGATCACCGCCGACATCTGCCTGAAACTGGAGTTCTTCAACCCAATCGCCAGTGTGAAGGATCGCATCGGCGTCAGCATGGTTCTGGCGCTGGAGGAGGCGGGCAAGCTGGCACCAGGCGCCACGCTGATCGAGCCGACCTCGGGCAACACCGGCATCGGTCTGGCGTTCATGTGCGCCGCGCGCGGCTACAAGCTGGTGCTGACGATGCCGGAGAGCGTGTCGATCGAGCGGCGCAAGATGCTGACTTATTTCGGAGCCGATCTAGTGCTGACGCCGCGCGAGAAGGGGATGAATGGTGCGGTGGCGAAGGCGAACGAGCTACTGGCCGCCACACCCGGCGCGGTGATGCCGAATCAGTTCGGCAATCCCGCCAATCCGGCGATCCATGTGCAGACCACAGCCGAGGAGATTTGGTACGATACCGAGGGCAAGGTGGATGCAATCGTCTCCGGCATCGGCACCGGCGGTACGCTGACCGGCTGCGCCCAGGCGCTGAAGCCGCGCAAGCCAAGCCTGAAGATGATCGCCATCGAGCCGACTGCCAGTCCGGTGCTGTCGGGTGGTGCACCCGGCCCGCATCCCATCCAGGGCATCGGCGCCGGCTTCGTGCCGGAGGTGCTGGACACCAAGCTGATCGATGAGATCGTCCAGGTGGGCAACGAGGAAAGCTTCGAGCAGGCGCGGCGTCTGGCACGGGTGGAGGGGATTCCAGGCGGGATTTCGTCCGGTGCCGCGCTGGCGGCGACGCTGAAGGTGGCGAAGCGGCCGGAAATGTCGGGCAAGCTGATCGTGACGATCATCCCATCGTTTGCTGAACGTTACATCACCACGGCGCTGTTCGACGGCCTGTAACCGTCATTGCGAGGAGCGGAGCGACGAAGCAATCTCGTACCTCGGAGGCACCAGATTGCTTCGTCGCGCTATACCTCGCGATGACAACAGTACCAGGAAATCACCCATGACCGATCCCTACACGCGCTACACGCGCCTGCGCTTCGACCGCCCGCACCCGAAGGTACTGCGGGTCACGCTGGACAACGGCAAGATGAACACCGCCGACGCCGCGCTGCATGCGGAGCTGGCGGATATCTGGCGTGATATCGATCGTGACGTGTCGGTCAATGCGGTGGTGTTGACCGGGGCCGGCAAGGTGTTCTCGGCCGGGGGCGACTTCGCGATGATCCAGCAGGACATTGCGGATTTCGACGGCCGGGCGCGGCGGTGGAAGGAGGCGCGCGACATTGTCTACAACCTGATCAACTGCTCGAAACCGGTGGTCAGCGCGATGCGCGGCGTTGCCGTGGGGGCGGGTCTGGTGTGCGGCATCCTGGCGGATATCTCCATCGCCACGAAGGACTGCCGCATCATTGATGGCCACACGCGACTGGGTGTGGCCGCGGGAGATCACGCCTGCATCATCTGGCCGCTGCTATGCGGGTTGGCGAAGGCGAAATACTACCTGTTGCTGTGCGACCAGGTGCTGGGGGCGGAGGCCGAGCGGATCGGGCTGATCTCGCTGGCGGTCGAGGATGGTGAACTCGATGCGAAGGCGGTTGAAATTGCCGGGCGGCTGGCGGACGGTGCCCAGAGCGCCATCCGCTGGACGAAATACGCATTGAACAACTGGTTGCGCGCGATGGGGCCGAGCTTCGACGCCTCGCTGGCGTTGGAGTTTTTGGGGTTCACCGGACCGGAGATCAAGGAAGGTCTGGCAGCGCACCTGGAAAAGCGGAAACCGGCGTTCCCACCAGAGTCACCCTTGTAGGCGGAACAGCACTACGCAGTTCCGCCACTCCGTGGCGATGGCGGACTGCGATGTGCACTCCGCCTTACGATCCTGTGCCGCGCGCCTTCACCATCCGCAGCGGCGTGTACGTCAGCGTTACTTTCCCATCCTGCCGCACCACCTCATTCCTGCTCCGGACCAGGCCACGATTCGGCCTGCTGGTACTGCGGCGGCTTTCGATGACCTCGCACCGCACGTGGATCGTGTCACCGGCACAGGTCGGGCTGACCACGTTCAACTCCATATGCAGAAACGCGAAGCCGGTGTGCTGCATGGTGGCATGCACCAGCAGACCTTCAGCGAAAGCATACACCATCGCCGCCGGGACCACGCGTTGGGTGATATCGCTTTCCTGTTTCAGGAATTCGACATTGGAGAACAGCACCTCGGTCATGCCGGTGACACCGATGAAGGCCACCAGGTCGGCCTCGGTCAGCGTGCGGCCGATAGTGCGGAACTTGCGCCCCACCGGCAGGTCTTCGAAATGCAGGCCAAGGCCGAGGACTTCGTAATCGCTTTCTTTCATCTGGCTAGACCATCGTCAGACCGCCGGAGACGCTGATCACCTGGCCGGTGATATACGCCGCGTCATCCGACAGCAGAAACGCGATCGTTCCGGGATAATCATCGGGTACGCCGATGCGCTTCAACGGGATCGCGCGCGCCATCGCCGCACCAATCTTGGCACCGTCGGGCGAGGCCGCGCGCACCGCATCGAACAGCGGCGTATCGGTCGGGCCGGGGCACACCACGTTCAGCGTGATCCCGTTGCGCGCCAGCTCCCGCGCCATCGTCTTAGTGAAGGCGATGATGCCGCCTTTGCACGCCGCGTACACCGCCTCCCCCGAGGAGCCCACACGGCCGGCATCTGACGACACGTTCACCACGCGGCCGGATCCGCGCGCCACCATACGCGGCAGCACCACGTGGTGCATGTGCAGCGGGCCGTACAGGTTGATCGCGATGATGCGGTCCCACAGTGTGGGATCGGTGTCGAGGAAGTTCCGCATCACGTCCCAGCCGGCAATGTTGGCCAGCAGATCGATCGGCCCATCCGCCTCGAAGCGCGCCACTGCCGCTGCGACCTGTACCCGATCGGTGATATCGGTGCGCAGCACCAAGGCCCGCCCATTGCACCGGGACGCCGTGTCATGGGCGCCGGCTTCATCAATATCCACAATACCCACCTGGCACCCTTCTTCCGCCAGCCGCACCGCAGTGGCCCGGCCGATGCCACTGCCGCCGCCGGTCAGCAGAACGCGTTGGCCGCTCAAGCCCCGCATGGCGGTTCCTCCTGCCTGACCTTCCCCCGCTTGCGGTGCGGGCACAAGTCGGGAACTCTGCGGGCAACGCACGGGAGGGCCGCCAGATGTCGTTTCGCTTTGTTTTCCTGCCGCCACAGACCGATATCATCCGGGACTGGGCGCAGCGCCTGCGCGCGGCGCAGCCCGACCTGGATGTGGTGGTCGCCGAGGACGAGGCGCAGGCCAGCGCCGCGATCGTTGATGCTGAGGCCGCCTTCGGCCGCCTGCATCCACAACTGCTGGCCCGCGCGCGCAAGATCCGTTGGCTGCAATCGCCGCAGATCGCGCCACCCGCCGGCTATTACTACAAGGAGCTGGTCGAGCACCCGTTGGTGGTGACCAACATGCGCGAGATCTTCAACGACCATATCGGCGCGCATATCATGGCCTATGCGCTCGCCTTCGCGCGCGGCCTGCACCACTACATCCCACAGCAGCTCAAAGGCATCTGGCAGCCGCGGCGGGAAGATACCGGCGTGGTGCATCTGCCAGAGTCCACCATGCTGATCGTTGGCCTGGGCGGTATTGGTGCCGAGGCCGCGCGCCTGGCGGCGACATTCGGCATCACGGTGATCGGCACCGACGCGCGGCGCGAGATCGCGCCGCCGCATGTGACCGAGATGCACAAGCCCGAGGCACTGGACGATCTGCTGCCGCGCGCCGATTTCGTGGTGCTGACCGTGCCACACACACCGGCAACCGAGGGCTTCTTCCATCGTACACGCTTCCAGCGCATGAAGCGATCCGCCTTCTTCATCAATATCGGCCGCGGAATGACAACGCGGCTGGATGATCTGGTCGCCGCGCTGGAGGCGGGCGAGATCGCCGGCGCAGCGCTCGACGTGTTCGAACAGGAACCGCTGCCGGCCGGCCACAAGCTGTGGACGCTACCCAATGTATTGATCACCCCGCACACGGCGGGATATGGCCCCTACCTGAACCAACGCCGCTATGAGATCGTGCGCGACAACTGCCGGGCCTTCGCGGACGGCAGGCCGCTCCGCAACCCAGTGGACAAATCCGTCTGGTTCTGAGCATTTCCGGGCATAAGGCGGCGGTTCTGTAAAATAGGAAACGTCGCAAGCCCGCTATAAACAAGGCCCTGTGCCCGGTGGGGTTGCCGATCAGTCGTAGCATCCCCAGACTGCCGCCCGAATCGCGCCTGTCCCACTCCTGTCCGAGGCCCAGCATGACCGAAGAGGTGATCAACCTCTCGCCCACCGTTGCCGACGAGGTGAAGTACACCACCTGCTACATGTGCGCCTGTCGCTGCGGCATTAAGGTGCACCTGAAGGATGGTCGGCTGCGCTACATCGAGGGCAATCGCAATCACCCGGTGAACAAGGGCGTGCTGTGCGGCAAGGGCTCGGCCGGCATCATGCAGCACTATTCGCCCGCGCGGCTGCAAAAGCCACTGTTGCGCGTGGGCGAACGTGGCGCGGGCGAATTCAAGGAGATCGAGTGGGAGGAAGCGCTTGGTCTGGCCACCGAGTGGCTTGGCAATGTGCGTGCCACAGATCCGAAACGACTGGCCTTCTTCACCGGCCGCGATCAGAGCCAAAGCTTCACCGGTTGGTGGGCCAAGCAGTTCGGCACGCCCAACTTCGCGGCGCATGGCGGGTTCTGCTCGGTCAACATGGCGGCCGCGGGCCTGTATTCGATCGGCGGCAGTTTCTGGGAATTCGGCGAGCCGGACTGGGACAACACGAAATACCTGCTGATGTTCGGCGTGGCCGAGGATCACGATTCCAACCCGATCAAGACCGGGCTGGCAAAGATCAAGGCGCGAGGCGCGAAGTCCGTCAGCATCAATCCGGTGCAGACTGGGTACGCCGCGCTGTCGGACGAATTCCTGGCGATCCGTCCGGGCACCGACGGGCTGTTCGTGCTGGCGCTAGTGCATGAGTTGCTGCGCACCGATCAGATCGATCTGGATTTCCTGGTGCGCTACACCAACGCGACTGCGTTGGTCATCAACAACCCCGGTGGCGCGGATGATGCGCTGATCGCACGCGATGCAGATGGCAAGCCGCTGGCGTGGGATCGCGCCACGAACGCACCGATGGATGCGACGACGCCCGGCATGCAGCCGGCCATCGTGGGGGAGTACACGCTGGGGGATGGGCGCAAGGCCCGCCCGGTGTTCCACCTGCTAGCGGAACGGTATCTCGACGGCAAGTACGCACCCGACGCGGTGGCCGAACGTTGCGACATTCCGTCGTCAACGATTCGCCGCGTCGCCGCGGAGATCGCTGACGTCGCATTCAACCAGGCGATCGAACTGGACCAACCCTGGACCGACACCTCAGGCCGCAGCCACGCGAAGATGATCGGCCGCCCGGTCGCGCTGCATGCGATGCGCGGCATTTCGGCGCATTCCAACGGCTTTCAGACCTGTCGTGCGCTGCACCTGCTGCAAATGCTGCTGGGCGCGGTCGATACCCCCGGCGCGTGGCGCTACAAGTCGCCGTACCCGAAGCCGATCCCGCCGGCCGCGGCACCGGTTGGCAAAGGCTACAAGCCGAACAGCATACTACCGGGCATGGCACTCGGCTTCCCGCAAGGGCCGCAGGACCTGCTGCTGGAAGATGACGGCACGCCGATCCGCATCGACAAGGCCTTCACCTGGGACGCGCCGATGTCCGTGCACGGTATGATGCACATGGTGATTGCCAACGCCTGGGCCGGTGATCCGTACAAGATCGACACGCTGTTCATGTACATGTCGAACATGGCGTGGAATTCGTCGATGAATCCCGGCGACTCCATGCGCATGCTCACCGATAAAGATCCAGCGTCCGGCGGATATCGTATCCCGCATGTGATCTATTCCGATGCGTTCTTTTCGGAAACCGTTCCCTACGCGGACCTGATCCTGCCAGATACCACCTATCTCGAGCGCTGGGACTGCATCTCGATGCTGGACCGGCCGATCGGCGGCGCACACGGACCCGCTGATGCGATCCGCCAACCTGTGTTGAAACCTGATCGCGATGTGCGGCCATTCCAAGACGTACTGTTGGACCTGGGCGTGCGGCTGAAACTACCGGGCTTCGTCAAGGACGATGGCAGCGCGCTGTATCACAGCTATCCGGACTACATCGCCAATCACGAGCGCAGTCCCGGCATTGGCCCGCTTGGGGGATGGCGCGGCAACGGCACCGCCATGGGCAAAGGACCGGCCAATCCGGATCAGCTCGCGCGCTATGTGGAAAACCAGTGCTTCTGGCAACATCATCTGCCGCCGGAGCAGCTCTATTTCAAGCATTCCAACGCCGCCTATCTGCGCGATGCGCATGCCATGGGCCTGGTGCCCAACACCAACCAGATCGTGCTGCAGCTCTACTGCGAGCCGCTGCAGCGCTTTCGCCTGGCGGCTGAGGGGCATGGCGCGGTGCAGCCGCCAGAGACGCATCGCAGCCGCATCCGCACGTATTTTGATCCGCTTCCGTTCTGGTATCCGCCGAGCGCCGATGACGTGCCGGAACTTGCGGCCTGGCCGCTGCATGCCGTCACGCAGCGGCCGTCGATCATGTACCACTCCTGGGGATCGCAGAACGCGTGGCTGCGGCAGATCTATGACCGCAACCATCTTTACATGAACCGCCGCACCGCCGCCGCAATGGGTCTGACCGATGACGACACGGTGTGGGTAATCAGCCGCACCGGCCGGGTGAAATGCCAGTTGCGGCTGATGGAAGGGGTCAATCCGGATACGGTTTGGACCTGGAATGCGATTGGCAAGCGATCGGGCGCATGGAACCTGTCCGCGGATGCGCCGGAGTCGCGTGACGGTTTCCTACTGAACCATGTCATCTCGGAATTCCGCACCGACGATGATGGCGCGCAGTGGTCGAACAGCGACCCGATCACCGGGCAGGCCGCGTGGTACGATTTGCGTGTGCGGGTCGAAAAGGCTGATGCGGGTGCGACGGAGCCGCAGTTCAGCCCCTTGAAACGTCCGCCCGGTATGAAGCCGCCGGCCGACTTGCTGCGCTTCAACGCGCGGGAGCACGCGTAGATGACCGCGATCCCATCGCCGGGGGCGAAGAAGCTCGGCCTCGTCATCGATCTGGACACCTGCGTCGGCTGCCATGCCTGCGCGGTGAACTGCAAGGAATGGAATACGTCGGGGCATTCGGCGCCGCTGCCGGATTTCGACGCCTATCAGGCGAAGCCGCAGGGCGTGTGGTTCAACCGCGTGCATAGCTACGAAGCGGGCGAAGGCCGCGACAGCCGCACGGTGTATTTCCCGCGGTCCTGTCTGCATTGCGAAGAGCCGGCGTGCGTCACCGTCTGCCCCACGGGCGCCTCGTACAAACGCGCGGAAGACGGGATCGTGCTGGTGAACGCCGACACTTGCATCGGCTGCAAGCTGTGTTCCTGGGCCTGCCCGTATGGCGCACGTGAGTTCGATGAAGATGCCGGGGTAATGAAGAAATGCACGCTGTGTATCGATCGCATCTACAACACCAACCTGCCGGAACAGGATCGCGTGCCGGCCTGTGTGTCAACCTGCCCGGCGCAGGCGCGGCATTTCGGCGATCTGGGCGACCCTGACAGTGCGGTGTCGCGGCTGGTGGCCGAGCGCGGCGGTTATGGCCTGATGCCGGAGCTCGGTTACAAGCCGGTGAACAGATATCTGCCGCCGCGTGCGCGTGCCCATCATGCAACGCCGGTTGAAACCCCGGCGGAGCCAATCACCAATTCGTTCCTGCGGTGGATCGACCGCGCCCTGTCGCGCTGAGGCCCCGATGCATCCCGCGCTTTCTGTCATTCTGTTCACCACTGCCTCGGGCGCCGGCTATGGCATGCTGTTCTGGCTCGGGCTATTGGCGCCGCTGGGGCTGCTGCCGATGGAGGCAAGCTTTGGCCTGACCGCGTCCGTGCTGGGCCTGGCACTGATCACATTCGGGTTGCTGTCGTCGACGGCGCATCTGGGTCATCCGGAGCGTGCCTGGCGTGCGATCACGCAATGGCGCACGTCGTGGCTGTCGCGTGAGGGGGTGGCGTCGCTGATCACCTATATCCCCGCGGTGCTGTTTCCTCTGCTGTGGCTGATGGATGGCGCACCGGATGGTGTGGCAGAGCTGCTCGGCTTCCTGACCGCGGCGATGGCCGTGGTCACCGTGATCTGCACTGGCATGATCTATGCCTCATTGAAACCAATCCGGCAGTGGTATCATCCGCTGGTGATGCCGTTCTATCTGCTGGCGTCGGTGTTTTCGGGCGGTGCCTGCCTGGCTGGTGTCGCGATGTTCTGGCACGCCTCGCCGATGCTGGCATATGCGACCGTGGTGTTGGCGGCGATCACGCTGGTGGCGAAACTTGCCTATTGGCGCAGCATCGACCGCGGCCCGGTGCGTGGTCCTGGGGATGCAATCGGGCTGACGGAGCTCGGCACGGTGCGCATGCTCGACCCGCCGAACACCGAGGACAACTACCTGATGCGGGAGATGGGCTATCGCATTGCCCGCAAGCACGCAGCGCGGCTGAGGGTGATCGCGGTGGCGCTGGCGTTCGTCGTGCCGATCGTGCTGCTGCCATTTATTCCGCCGGTGGCGGCAGTGGTCGCGCTGGTTGGGTTGCTGGTAGAACGCTGGCTGTTCTTCGCTGAAGCGACGCACACGGTCACGTTGTATTACGGCCGTACGGCGTAACGACAGGCACACCTCTCCCACTTCGTGAGAGAGGTGTACTGAGCATCATTTCTCTACCCACACATTATACATCCGGGGATCGTAGAACGGTTTGTAGTGCTGCACATTGCTGCGCACGCCTTGCACTTTCGGCATCACGCCCATCGGAATCACCATCACGTCACGCAACGCGATCTCCTGTGCCTTGGCAAACGCCGCCTGCCGCGCTTCCAGCGTCGGGCCGTTCGAGACAATATTGAACTGCTCCATGAAAGCAGGATCGGTCTTGTTGTCCGGCGGCGTGTAGACCGGATTCGGCTCCGCCATCGGGCGCAGGGTCTGCATGCCGCCTTGCGCGATATAGGTGATCCAGCCCGTGAAGAAGAAGTTCCAGTCCGGCGTGCCTTTCATGCTCTTCGCCAGCGCGGTCGGCCAATCCAGCACCTGCAGCTCCACGTTGATGCCAACCGCCTTCAGCTCCTGCGACATCGCCAGGGCCGAATTGTACAACGATGGATAATCCTTGTTCGTCAGCAGAACGACTTTTTCTCCCTTGTAGCCAGCCTCCTGCAACAGCTGTTTCACCTTCGCGGGATTGTGCTGATCCAGCAGCTCCTTCCCCGCCTCGGTGTAGTACGTGCTGCCCGCATATTGCAGCGATGGATTGGGGTGATAGTTCCCATCACTCGCCGCCTCCATGATCTCATCGAAATTAACCGCTGCCGCGACCGCCTGACGGAACTTCAAATTGTTGGTCGGTGGCGCGGACCAGTTCGGGAAAGTGACGTTGAACCAGAAGTTGTCCAGCTTGACGAGCTTGATGTCCTTGTTGGCGGCCAGGCGCTTCTGCGTGATGGTCGGGACATCCTCCACCGCCTGCAGCTCGCCGGTCTCCAAGCCGGCGACGCGTGCCCCGCCCTCCGGCACCATGCGGAACGTGATGGTATCGAGGCAGGCGACCTTGTATCCGCCAAAGCCATCCAGATCAGTATAACGCGTGTCCGGCGCGTAGCCATCGAACCGCTTCAGCTTCACGTAGCCGTCCGGCACGAACTGAACCATCTGATAAGGACCGGTGCCCACCGATGGCAGTTGCTGCGCCGGCGCATCCTTGTTTTCCTCCGGAATGATGATGATCGGCACGGTGATCGAGGACATGCTTTCGACAAATGTCGCCCGGCTGTCCTTCAGCGTGATGACAAATGTGGACGGATCTGGGGTGTCGTAGTGGTCTACCGGCGCCAGGATCGAACGATCGATACCGACCTTCGCATAGCGCTCGAACGATGCCCGCACATCGGCCGAGGTCATCAGCTTGCCATTATGGAAGTGCACGCCCTGGCGCAGCTTGAAGGTGTAGACCTTGTTGTCGGGGCTGGCCTCAACCGAGGCCGCGAGCTGCAGCAACGGCTTCATGTTGTCGTCGCGCGTGACCAGCGTTTCATAGGTGTTCATCGCGATGTTGCGCACGGACACCGCACTGTTGGCCATCATGTCGAGGCCCGCGACATTGGCCTCTAGCCCATAGGTGAAGTCACCGCCGACGCGGCCACATTTGAACGGCTCGGCCGCGTGGGCGACGAGCGGAAGGGTTGCCGCGCCTGCCAACAGCAGGGCGCGAAGGACAGTGCGGCCGATCGGCATTGGATGCTCCCGGGGATTTCGACCTGCGGATGATGGAAGGGTTCGGTGCGCATCGTCAACGCCACACCGCTTGCAAAGTACCGGCCGGGCTTTCAAACAGGGGAGATGGAGAGATATTTCCTGCCCCGCGCATTGCTGCCGGATGGTTGGGCGCGCGACGTGCTGCTCACCGTTGCGGATGGAACCGTCACCGCGTTGCACTCAGGTGCGGCGGCGGGCAACGCGGTGCGTCTGTCGGGCGTGGCCCTGCCTGGCATGCCGAACCTGCACAGCCACGCGTTTCAGCGCGGCATGGCCGGGTTGGCGCAACGCGGTGGCGATTTCTGGTCATGGCGAGAGGTGATGTACCGCTTCCAGGCGGCGCTGGCACCTGACGATATCGAGGCGATCGCCGCGATCGCCTACATGGAAATGCTGGAGGCAGGGTTCACCGCGGTCGCGGAATTTCATTACGTGCATCATGCACCGGATGGCACGGCGTATGCCAATCCGGCGGAGCTGAGCGCGCGCATCGCCGCGGCGGCGGAGACGAGCGGCATTGGGTTGACGATGCTGCCGGTGTTCTACGCGCATGGCAGTTTCAACGCGATGCCACCCACGCCGGGGCAACGGCGCTTCGTCAATGATATCGATAGCTATGCGCGCCTGCTGGATGGCACGGCGCGGGCGATCGCCGCTCTCCCGGACGCACAGCTCGGCATTGCGCCACATTCCTTGCGTGCGGCGACGATACCGGAGCTTGGGCAGTTAGTGCAGCTCGCCGCCGGGCGGGTACTGCATATCCATATCGCCGAACAGACGCTGGAGGTTGACGACTGCCTGGCCGCCACCGGGCAACGCCCGGTCGAACACTTGCTCGCCAACATCGCGGTTGATCATCGGTGGTGCCTGGTGCACGCAACGCACATGACCGTAGCCGAAACAACTGCGCTGGCGGCCACCGGCGCGGTCGCCGGGTTGTGCCCGATCACCGAGGCCGATCTGGGCGATGGTGTGTTTCCCGCCATTGCCTGGCGTGAGGCGAGTGGGCGGTTCGGGATTGGCACGGATTCCAACACCGCCATATCCGCGACGCAGGAGCTGCGGCTGCTGGAGTACAGCCAGCGGCTGCAGCATCGCACACGGAATTTGCTGGCACCGTCAGGCATTTCTTCTGGGCGCTATTTGTGGGATCAAGCCGTGGGCGGTGGTACGCAGGCGCTGAATCGTCCGGTCGGTGCGATCGCCCCGGGCCGTCGGGCCGATTTCGTTGTCATCGATCCAGCGCATCCCGCGCTGCTCGGTCGTGACGAAGACACGCTGCTGGATGCGGTGACCTTCGCCGCTGCGACGCCGTGTATCACCGACGTGGTGGCCGGCGGCCGACACGTGGTGCGCGACGGCCGGCATGTCGCGCGCGATGCCATCCTCTCCGCCTATCAACGCACCGCGCATCGCCTGGTCGACACGATCTGAGCGCCGCCACCATTGCCAGACGCGTGGCCGCGCGCAGACACTGCGCAGCCGAATGGCTCAACGGAGAACGTCCATGGCCCGCATCCTGATCGCCGGCGCCGGCATCGGCGGCCTGACCGCCGCGCTGGCCCTGCTGCGCCGCGGCCACGAGGTGCATCTGTTCGAACAAGCCAGCGAGCTGCGCGAGGTCGGCGCCGGTGTGCAGCTTTCAGCCAATGGCACGCGCGTGTTGATCGATCTCGGATTGCGCGCACGGATGGAGCAGGTGATTTGCGAACCGGCCGGCAAAGAAATCCGCCTGTGGAGCACGGGTCAGAGCTGGAAACTGTTCGACTTGGGCGAGACGTCGGTGGCGCGGTACGGCGCACCCTACTGGATGGTGCATCGCGGCGATTTTCACGCCGTACTGCGTGATGCGGTCCAGCAGGCCGGCCTGGACATGGTGCGGGTCGGTGTCGCCGCGGAGGGCTTCGATCAGGACGACGGTGGGATCACGCTGCACCTTTCCTCGGGGGACCATGTGCGCGGCGACCTGCTGATCGGCGCGGACGGCGTTCATTCCGCCATCCGTCAGCGCATGTTCGGCACCAGCCGGGCACAGTTCACCGGGATCATGGCCTGGCGCGGGCTGATCCCGACGCAACGCCTGCCGCGTCATCTGCGACGCCTGGTTGGCGCCAACTGGAACGGGATCGGTGGCCACGTCGTGACCTATCCGTTGCGCCGCGGCGAGATCTTGAACTTCGTCGGCGCGCGGGAACGCGATGATTGGCAGGTTGAATCCTGGACCGAAGCCGGCACGATTGAGGAGTGCTTGCGTGACTTCGCGGGCTGGCACGATGACATCCAGACGATCGTCCGCGCCATCGCCACGCCATTCAAATGGGCGCTGCTAGGACGCGAGCCGCTGCCGCACTATTCCATCGGCCGCGCAACGTTGATGGGAGATGCCGCGCATCCGACCCTGCCGTTCCTGGCACAAGGTGCCAACATGGCGTTGGAAGATGCCATGGTGCTGGCGCGTTGCCTGGACGCATACAACGATGTCGCCAACGCGCTGAAACACTACGACGCCGCTCGACTGGCGCGGACGGCGGCGATCGTGCGCGGATCGAACGACAACGCGAAACGGTTCCATAACCCGGCGCTGGCCGAGGCCGCCGGCGCGGCAGCCTATATCGACAGGGAATGGACGCCAGAGAAGGTCCGGGAACGGTATGATTGGCTGTATGAATACGACGCGCTGACCGTGCCGGTGTGATCAGCCGGCCGGCATCTCGGCCAGCAGTCGTCCCAACCCTGCCAGCTTCTGCGTCACACCCATCACCCGGAACATCGCCCACAGCGCGGCCTGGTTGGTGGTGATCACCGACTTGCCGAACTCGCTCTCCCACGCGGGCACATGTACCATCGTCGGGAAATTGCCGCCCGGCACCACCAGCACCTCGATCTCCGCCCGATCGATCTGCCGGAACGCGTCGCGCGCAGTGTCCGGCCCCAACTTGCCGATCATATACGCGTCGGCAGCATCGAAGCTGTGCAGTGCCACGACCTGCAGGCCGAATTTCGTTTCGTAGTAGTGTTTCGCCCGCTCGATCACCGCAGGCGAGTACGGCGAGACCAACGCGATCCGCCGCGCACCCAGCGCCTGCACCGCCTGGCCCACCGCCTGTGCCGACGTAATCGCCGGCACGCCAGCCGCCTCGCTCATCCGCTGGATTGCCATCGTATCATAATCCTCGGCGAACAGGCTCGCCGAGGTCTGCGACAAAGCGATCACTTCCACTTTCGCAGTGCCCAGCAGTTGCGACTGATACACCAGATCCGCATCCAAACTGGGCGCGAACGGTGTGCCGCCACGGCTCTTCAACCGCCCCGCATGCGCCTGATATTCGCCCGGCAATAGCCGGTTGTACTCGATCTCCACCGTCGTGTTGGTCGACGGGATCAACACCCCGAAATGCCGCGGCATGGCCATTCCCTCCCCACACGCCCGACGTGACGATGCGCCGACCGCTACCGCCGCACCAGCCCTGTCGCACCAGCACTTGAGCCGACGCCCCGCTGCCCGCACACTCCCTGCCTGTCTCACGAGGCCCCCATGACCAACGCCGTCACACTCCAGATCACCGATCGCCGCCCCTTCGCCGACGGCATCAGCTTCGGCGATGCCGGGCCGTACGAACGCTTGACCGGACGCGCGCTGTTCGCAGTGGACCCATTGGTCGACGCCAACGCCTGGGTGGTCGATCTCGACAAGGCACCGCGCGATACACATGGCCGCGTGCACTTCGCCGCCGACATCATGATCCTGCAACCAGTGGACCCCGCGCGCGGCAACCACCGCGTGTTCTACGACTATGGCAACCGCGGCCATAAGCGGATGTTACAGTTTTTCAATGATTCGGTGCACAGCAACGAGCCGATCACACCGGCGCACGCCGGCAATGGTTTCCTGATGCGCCGTGGCTACACCGTGGCGTGGTGCGCCTGGGAAGGCGACATGCTGCCTGGCGACGGCCGCGCGATTCTGGATCTGCCGATCGCCACCGACAACGGTGCGCCGATCACCGGCAAGGTCCGCGTCGAATACATCATGGACCAGCCCGGCATCACCACCGTGCCGCTCAGCGGCAAGGCAGCGGCGCATTCCTATCCCACTGTCTCGCGCGACACCCGCCAGGCCAACCTGACGCGCCGGCGTTATCCGTACGATCCGCGCGAGCCGATCCCGGCCGACGCATGGTGCTTCGCACGCAGCGAAGGGAGCCGCGGCGGGGAAACCGGCGAAGCCGAACGCGCCCTGATCGCATCTGACACGCATATCCATCTCCCCACCGGATTCGAAACCGGCTGGATCTACGAACTTGTCTACACCGCGAAAGATCCGTTGGTGCACGGTCTGGGGCATGTCGCCGTGCGCGATTTCGTCAGTTTCCTGAAATACGGCGTGGAAGACGCCGCCGGCCAACCCAACCCGGGGCCAGGCATTGAAAAAGCCTATGCCTGGGGCCGATCGCAGACCGGGCGCTGTCTGCGCGATTTCGTCTATCGGGGCTGCAACGCTGACGCCGCCGGCCGGCGTGTGTTCGATGGCGTGCTGCCGCATGTCGCCGGCGCGGGACGCAAATGGCTGAACCACCGCTTCGCCGGCCCGATCGTTTCCGGCGGGCAGTATTACGAGGATCACTTCAATCCGGCCGACACGTTCCCGTTCTCCTATGCCTGGTCCACCGATCATCTGACCGGCCATCATGATGCGATCCTGAAACGGCCGGAAAGCGACCCGCTGGTGATCCACACGCAGACCTGCACGGAATACTGGGCACGCCGCGGCTCGCTGGTGCACACCAACACACAGGGCAACGACCTGAAGCAGCCCGACACCGTACGGGTCTATTGCTGGTCCAGCTCGCAGCACTTCGCCGACCCGCAGCACAAGCCGCCGTCACGCGGCGCATGCCAGCAGAACTTCTCCAACGTCGTGTCCACCTCGATGCTATTCCGCGCGATGATCGACGCGATGGATCGCTGGGCGACCGACGGCACACCGCCGCCCGCCAGCCGCATTCCCACGCGCGCCGATGGCACGCTGGTCGATTACACAACTTGGGCGCGCCAGTTCCCGACGATCCCTGGCCACATGACGCCGCGTGGTCCGACGGAGCTGCCGTTGATGGATTTTGGGGCAAGGTTTGAACAGGGGATTTTGGATAAGGAACCGCCCGATCTGGTGGCGGGCAAGAGCTACGTCGTCGGTGTGCCGGCGGTGGATGTCGATGGCAATGACGTTCCCGGCGTGCGCGCGCCGATGGTCGCGGCACCGATGGGCACCTATGTCGGCTGGAATCCGCGCGCGGCCAACTTCGGCCACGGCGCGCAGTATCGTTTCGAAGGAAGCTATATTCCCTTCGCCGATACGCCGCAGGAACGTGCCGAGACGCGGGACCCGCGTCCCTCGGTGCTGGAGCGCTACCCCGACAAGGAAGCCTATGCCGCGGCGATCACAGCGGCCGCGAAGGCGCTGGTGGAACAGGGGCTGATGCTGGAAGAAGACGTCGCGCGCTGCACCGAGGCTGCATCGGATTGGGGGCGTCCGCGTCACGCGACACGACTGCCGTAAGAGGGAACATGATGGACACCGCGCGACTGTTCACCCCTGCCCGCCCGCGCCGCCCCAACGTCATGGCGCACAAGCACGTGGTGGTGTCGGGGCATTACTGGGCCTCGCAGGCCGGGTTCCAGATCCTGGAGGCCGGTGGCAATGCCATCGACGCCGGCGTGGCCACTGCACTCGCCATCGATGTGCTGGAGAGCCAGTTCGTTGGCTTCGGTGGTGTCGCACCGATTATGATCCATCTTGCCGCGACGAATGAGGTCGTCGTGATCAACGGCGTCGGCCCCTGGCCGCGCGCCGCCAGCGCCGCCTACTTCCGTGATCGTTACAATGGCCGCATCCCGGATGGACTGCTGCACACCGTCGTGCCCGCCGCGCCCGCCAATTGGATCGAGGCGCTGGCGCGCTACGGTACCATGCCCTTCGGCGATGTCGCCGCCGCAGCCATCCGGTTCGCGCGTGACGGTTTTCCCACCTACCCGTTCTTCACCGAGATCATCGACGCCAAGCAGGACGAAATCCGCGCCTGGCCGACCACGGCGGCGATCTTCCTGCCGGGCGGGCAGCCGCCTCGCGTCGGCAGCAATTTCGTGCAGGCTGATCTCGGACGCAGCTTGCAATACATGGTGGATCAGGAGCGCGCGCACACGGCCAGGGGACGCCTCGCCGGGCTGCGCGCCGCGCATGATGGGTTCTATCGCGGCGACATCGCGACCGCGATCGCGCGGCATCAGCGTGAGAATGGCGGTCTGCTGACAGCAGATGACCTGGCCTCGTTCGCGGCCAGCATCGAAGCACCCTGCCGTACGCGTTTTGGCGATTTCGACGTCTACGGCTGCGGTGCCTGGTCGCAGGGACCGATGGTACTGGAAGCGCTGAACATCCTGGAACGCATCGACCTCAAGGCACTGGGGCATAACACGCCCGCCTATATCCATGCCGTGACCGAGGCGCTCAAGCTCGCCGCCGCCGACCGCGAGGCGTATTTCGGCGATCCTGCGTTCGTCGATGTGCCGTTGGATATATTGCTATCGAAATCCTACGCGGCCGAGCGGCACGCGCTGCTTGATCCGACGCGAGCATGGCCGGGCTTGCCGCCCCACGGCGTCGCGGCCAATCCGCCGCCGCCGCCCTGGCAGCCCGATCCCTCCGCCGCGCCCGCACAGGTGGGCGAGGTGGTGGAGACCGCGACATCGTTTCTCGCGGTGGCAGATGCCGTCGGCAACATCTTCGCCGCCACGCCGAGTGATGGCACGATCGGCGGCCCGGTGGTGCCCGGCACCGGCATTATGGCCTCGATGTGGGGCTCGCGTGGCTACACTGCAGAGGATCACCCAGGCAAAGTCGGCCCCGGACGGCGCCCGCGCATGTCGGCCAACCCGGCGATCGCGATCAACCCGGGGCAGTGCGCGCTGCCGTTCGGATCGCCCGGCAGCGAGGTACTGGGTCAGGCGATGTTGCAGGCATTCCTGAACATCGCGGTGTTCGAGATGGATCCGCAATCTGCGGTGGAGGCGCCGCGTTTCGCCAGTTATTCCTGGCCTGAATCGACGTTGCCGCATGCGTATCGGCCGGGTCAGCTCAATCTGGAGGCAGACATTGGCCATGTGACCGGCGATGCGCTGGCGGCGCTGGGGCACAAGATCAAATGGTGGCCGGAACGAAAATACACGGCCGGATCGGTGTGCGCAATTCTGTCGGAGCTAGAGACGGGGGTGAAGTGGGCGGGGGCAGACCCGCGGCGGACGGCCTATGCGGTGGGGTGGTAATCGGTCGGCGCAATGTCGTGCCGGCATCGACGACGTTGCCTTCATGCAACGTAAGAAGGCGTGGATGACGGGCCTCCGCCCGGCATGACGCGGGGATGGGTCTGTGCGTCTCCTGCGTTACCCCGTTGCGGCCACTTCCAGCACGTGCTCGGCAATCGCCATCGACGCAGTCAGTCCGGGTGATTCGATCCCGAACAGATTGATCAACCCCGACACACCGTGCGTCTGCGGTCCCTGCACCACGAAATCCTGGCCCGGCGCACCCTTTGGCACGACCTTCGGGCGGATTCCCGCATATCCCGGCTGCAGCGCCCCATCCTTCAGCGCTGGCCAGTATTTCCGCACGGCGGCGTAGAAACTGTCCGCCCGATGCGGGTCCACCGTGTAATCGATCGCGTCAATCCATTCCACATCAGGACCGAATCGCGCCTGCCCCCCTAGATCGATTGTCAGATGCACGCCCAGCCCACCGGGCACCGGCACCGGATAAATCAACCGCGTGAATGGTGACCGGCCCTGCAGCGTGAAGTAGTTGCCCTTGGCATAGTAGCTGGCCGGCACGCGCTCGGCGGGCATCCCGACAATGTTGCCTGCCAGCTCTGGCGCGCGCAGCCCCGCCGAGTTCACCAGCAACCGGCACCGTAACGACATCGGTTCGGCGCCGCCGACATCGATCTCGATCCCACCATCCACCTTCCGCCCGCGCTCGACCGGGCTGAAGAACACCGGCACCGCTCCGGCATTCTCGGCATCCCCCTGCAACGCCAACATGAACGCATGGCTGTCAACAATCCCGGTCGACGCTGACAACAACGCACTGGTGCAGTTCAGGTTCGGCTCCAGCGCCACCGCCTCGACCGCCGTCAGCACGCACATGCCCTCGACGCCGTTGACCTCGGCGCGGCGCTTGATGCCGGCCAGCATGTCGTTTTCCTGCGCGTTGGTCGCGACGATCAGCTTACCGCAATTGCGATGCGGCACGCCCTTCTCGGCGCACAGCGCATACAGCATCCGCCGCCCCGCCACACAGAAACGTGCCATCAGGCTGCCCGCCGGATAGTAGATCCCGGCGTGGATCACTTCGGAGTTGCGTGATGACGTTGCGGTACCAATCCCCTCGGCCGCATCCAGGATCAAGACTTCGCGCCCGGCCAGCGCCAAGGCCCGCGCCACCGCCAGCCCCACCACGCCAGCCCCCACCACCACGCAATCCACCGTCTCCACGCGTCGCTCTCCTCGAACGCCGCCCCCGGTTTACGCCGCGCCGTTGGAGGCGGAAAGTCACGCTCGGCAAGACGGAGGTCCATCGCCATGCTGACGCTGCGCGCCGATGACATGTCCCTGACGCTGATGCCCGAACAGGGCGCCGGCATCCTCGGCTGGACACGCGGCGGCATCCCCCTGCTGCGCCATGCCGCGCCGCAGGCCGTGGTGCCCGGTACCGTGGGCGAGATGGCGTGCTTCCCGCTGGTGCCCTACTCCAACCGCATCGCGCGCGGGCAGTTCACCTTTGGCGGCACATCGCATCACCTGGCGCTGAACTTCGGCGATCATCCGAACAGTATCCATGGGGTGGGATGGCAACGCGCCTGGCAGGTCATACAGGTGGCGCCGGACGCGACCACCCTGTCACTGGACCACGCGCCCGATGTCAACTGGCCCTTCGCGTTCACCGCGGAGCTGCAAGCCTATCTGATGCAAGCCGCGTTGCGCATCGAGCTGGCGATCACGAACCTGCATGGTGCGCCGGCGCCTGCCGGACTCGGCCTGCATCCTTTCTTCCCGCGCGGCACTGCCACGTTGCAGTTCCGTGCCGATGCGGTCTGGCAGAACGGTCCGGACATGATACCAACTGCGCGCATCGCGATCCCGCCCGACTGGGACCATGCCAGCCCACGCGCCGTCGGCAGTGCTGCCCTCGACAATTGCTTCGCGGGATGGACCGGCACCGCGACCCTTGCCTGGCCTGACCGGACACTCACGCTCGAGGCCAGCGAGATCTTCCGCCATCTGGTCGTTTACACGCCGCCAGGCCAGGACTTCTTCTGTGTCGAACCGGTCAGCCACATGAATGACGCGATCAATCACGCCACGATGCATGTGCTGGCACCCGGCGAAACGCTGCGCGGCACCGTCACGTTTCGCTTGAGCTAAAGCGTCAACGCGCCAGCAACGCCTGCCCGAACGCGCTCAATGCCAGCCCGATCGCCAGGTCCAGCGCCACCAACCCCAGTGCCGGCAATGCGGTCACTTCCAGCGCCAGTTTGATGGCAAACCATTCCAGCCACAGCGCCCAGCCGATCGCCACCAGTGACACCACCTGCTGTACCAGCTCCGGTGCCCCCATCAGGCCCGGCACCGCCGCCAGCACCAGCAGCAGGTACTGCACGACATTGCACCAGTTCCACAGCACGATGAACCGCGACCATCGGGGTGCGGCCCCCATCGCCTCCACCACCGGGCGGGACAGCAGCGCAAAGCCAATCCAGCCAATGATGTAGCTTAGCAGGTCCAGGGCGAAATCATGCGCCGGCTCCGGCGCGCCGGCACTGCCGAGCAGCCGCAGACAAATGAAGGCTGGCAGCGCCACCACAATCGCCCAGAAACTGCGCGCCGCGCCGCCCAGGTCGGTTTCGGCATAGCGCAGCCCCTCCGACCGGCCACGCGCCAGCAGGAACGCGGCATGCATGCCCGAGGTCACCGAACGCACCAGGGTACCCACGCCGCCCATCACAGCCCCGCGGCGCCGCCACTCAGCGCCATGATCAGAAGCCGCGGCCCCAGTACCAGACAAACCGTTACAAAATTGACCCCAAACACCAACGCCGCCGCACGGATCCGGCTCAGGCCCAGACCGTGGTGCGCCAAAAACCAGTGCAGCCATAGGCCATAGGCGGCGAGACCCGCCACCACCACAGCCAGGCAGACATCGTTTGGCACTCCCAGCGACAGCAGGATCCCCGCGAGGACCACCAGCAGAGAAGCCACCAGTGGAATGGCCCACTGACACCAATTGAACGCAACGGCGAAGCGCGTCCAACGCGCAGCACAGCCCCAGACCTGCGCCACCTCGCGCGACAGCACGGGCGGGGCGAGCAAGGCGCACAGCGTCGCCAAAAAGTCGGTCAGGGCAGCCAAGCCGCCGCCCCCCATTAGCATCAGCAGTGCGCCGACCAGAGGGAAGGCGACGAGCGGCGCGAGACTGGCGAGGAACGCATCCGGGGTATCGCCGAACTGCGTGAGCCCGTCGGAGTGGCCGGTGGCGAGGCGTACAACACCGCGGACAACGCTACGCCGCGGCCCAGCCGATTGCCGGGGGGAAGGCGCGGCACCGCTCATGACATCAAGGCCGCGAGTGCCGCGCGATAGATTTCGGAGAGCTGCCGCAGTTCCGCCACCGGCACGCGCTCGTCGGCCTGGTGCATTGAGCTGCCGACCAGGCCGAATTCAGCCACCGGGCAGTAGCGCGAAATGAAGCGCGCGTCGGAGGTGCCGCCGCCGGTGTCCAGCTGCGGTTCGACGCCGCTCGCCGCTGCCACCGCGCGGCGCAGCGCCTCGACGTCGGCGCCCGGTTGGGTGATGAAGGATTCGCCGCTGATCGAGATATCCAGATCGGCATGCTCGGTGTGCTGCGCCAGCACCGCGCGCAGCCAGGCCGACAGTGACGCGCCAGTGTGGCGATCGTTGAAGCGGATGTTCAGGGCCGCGCGTGCCGCAGCCGGAATGACATTGGTAGCGGTGTTGCCGACATCCAGGCTGGTAAGCTGCAGGCTGGAGGGTTCGAACCATTCGGTGCCCGCATCCAGCGGCGCGGCGGTCAGTGCGGCGGCGGCGCGGATCAGCCGGTGCACCGGATTGTCGGCGCGGTGCGGATAGGCGACGTGGCCCTGGGTGCCACGCACGGTGATCTTCGCGTTCAGGCTGCCGCGCCGGCCAATCTTGATCATGTCGCCGAGGCGCACGGGGCAGGTTGGTTCACCGACAATGCAGAAATCTGGGATCTGCTTGTGCTCTTGCATCCAGTCCAACACGCGCACCGTGCCGTCGATGGCGTCGGCCTCCTCGTCGCCGGTGATCAGCAGGCTGATCGATCCGCGCGGCGTGCCGGAAGACAGGTGCTGTGCGACGGCGGCGACGAAGGCCGCGATGCCGCCCTTCATGTCACAGGCGCCACGGCCGTACAGCACGCCGTCGTGCACTTCCGCACCGAACGGGTCGAAGCGCCAGGTCGCCGCGCCGATTGGCACCACATCCGTATGGCCAGCGAAACAGATATGCGGAGTGCCATTACCCAGGCGGGCAAACAGATTCTCGATGACGCCGTAGCGCAGGCGCCACACCTTGAAGCCGAGGCGTTCGAGCGCGGTCGCGAGAACGTCCTGCGCGCCAGCGTCGCCCGGGGTGACCGAGGCGCAGCGGATCAGCGCCTGCGCGAGGGGGAGGGGATCGATCACCGTACACCTCTCCCGCCCCGCGGGAGAGCCCGGCGCGCATCACGCGTCAGGTGAGGCTGTGGGTAATCGGTTGGGGGGGGCACACCCTCACCCGGCACGCTGGGCGTGCCGACCTCTCCCGCATCGCCGGAGAGGTGTTCGGCAGTGCCATCAATCACGCAGCAACTCGTTGATCGAGGTTTTCGCGCGCGTTTGTTCATCGACCGTCTTGACGATCACCGCGCAATAGAGCGACGGGCCGGGCGAACCGTCCGGCAGCTTCTTGCCGGGCAGCGATCCTGGCACCACCACTGCGTAAGACGGCACGCGACCGATATGAACCTCGCCGGTCGCGCGATCGACCACCTTGGTGGAGGCGCCGATGAACACGCCCATCGACAGCACCGCGCCACGCTCGACGATCACGCCCTCGGCAACCTCGGACCGCGCGCCGATGAAGCAATCATCCTCTATGATCACCGGATTGGCCTGCAGCGGCTCCAGTACGCCGCCGATGCCGACGCCGCCAGACAGATGGCAGTTGGCGCCGATCTGCGCGCAACTGCCGACGGTGGCCCAAGTGTCCACCATCGTGTTGCGCCCGACATGCGCGCCGACATTGACGAAACTGGGCATGATCACCGCACCCGGCGCAATATAGGCGGACCGGCGCACCACCGCGCCGGGCACCGCGCGGAAGCCGGCCTCGCGAAAGCGATTCTCGCCCCAGCCGGCGAACTTCATCGGCACCTTGTCCCACACCGGCGCCCCGCCCGGCCCGTCCATCGGCCCGGAATCGGTTAGCCGGAACGACAGCAGCACAGCCTTCTTCAGCCACTGGTTGACGCGCCAGCCCCCCGCGCCTCGCTCGGCCACGCGCACGGCGCCGCTGTCCAGCGCATCGAGCGCCGCCTCGACCGCGGCCCGTGCCTCGCCGCCGGTTTTCGGCGACAGCGCGTCGCGCCCGTCCCACAACATCTCGATCGGCTGTTCCAACGCGTGCTGGCTCATCGGCCCAACTTCCCCCAATGGCGGCGGCGGACGATGGAGACCGACCCCGCGTCTGTCAACGAAGTGCGGCGACACGAAGTGCGGCGGGGGAAGCGTGGTGGGCAATTCGCCCGCAACCAGGGCACGCGCAATCTCGCTGGCCGGTTGCGGGCCGCGTCCCAAGCTTTTCTTCCTCCGGCCGGCGCGGACAGGGCCCAAACGTGGGCCTACGGAAACCATTCGTCAGCAGGGATCGGCTGCAATGAGGCGACTGCGCGGCCCCGAGCGTCCAAAGGAGCGTCCGTCGAAGAACGCCGCCTCCGAAGCCGAGGTCCACCCGCCCCCGCGCCCCAGCCCAGGGCGATCTGCTGGCGCCGCCGCGCCACGCGTTGCTGGACAACCTCCAGCGCTGGCGCGACCTGGTCAACATGGCGGCCGACTTCGCGTTCGAGACGGACGAGCATGGCCGCTTGCGTTTTGTCATGCCGGACCCAGTGCTGGGATGGACCGCGGCGACGCTGATCGGCCAACCGGCGGAGCTGCTGCTGGCCGATGCGGCAGGCGGTGGGGCGTTCAATCGATTCCGCGTCGCCAAGCCGGTACACCGGCGACGGGCCTGGCTGACGCGGGCGGATGGGTCGATCGCCTGCATCACCTTCGGGGCGTCGCCCGTGCTGGACGGCAAGGGCAGGCAGATCGGCGTCCGTGGGCTGGGGATCGACGTGACCGAGTAGGACGGCGCCAACGCACAGGTCGCGATGATGCTCCGGCGCAGTGAGAGGCTGGATCACATCCTAATCGCTGATGCGCAAGGAAGTGACGGCCGCGCGCATGATGCGCGCCATCCTGGAGGCGCTGGCCAGCGCGCTGGGAGCCGAGGGGGCCGCGACAATCGATGCGGTTGATGGCGGCAGCGCGCCGAGCATCACCTATCAGGCCGGTGGTGGCGCCACTCTGGTGCCGGCCGCGGCGGCGCGACCGCGGCGCGCCAAGTCGGATACGCCTGCACGGGCGCTGACGGATGAGGGGCGGCCCGCGCTGCTGACCACCTGCCACATGCGCTTCGGCGCGCGTGCCGGGTTGACCTTGTGGCGCACGCCAGGATCACGTCCGTGGAACACCGACGACATCACGTTGCTGGATGCCGCGTCGCTGGTGGTGCGCGTGGTGCTGGAGCAGGAAGCGCAGCAACGGGAGATGGGGCAGCAGGCACGCACCGACCCGCTGCCCGGGTTGTTCAATCGCCGCGCCTTCCTGGAGGAGCTACCACGTCATCTGGATCGGCTGGACCGGGAGGATGAGTGCGGCACGCTGATGTTCGTCGACCTCGACAACGTCAAGCCGGTGAACGACCGGCTGGAGCATGAGGTGGGTGATCAGGTGCTGGCCGCGGCGGCGAAGATGCTGCGCAACCTGGTGCGGCCGACCGATCTCGTGGCGCGGCTGGGTGGCGATGAACTCGCCATCTGGATGAACGGCGCGGACCACATGACCGCGGCGGAACGCGCCGAGCAGTTGCGCGTGAATGCCCCGACGGCGTTGGTGGAAATCGCGCCGGGGACGGCGCTGCCGATCAGCGTGTCGATTGGCATCGCCTCGCGCCCAGCAGGCAGTGGCGAAACGATCGAGAGTGTGATGGGGTGAGCCGACATGGCGATGTACGCGGTGAAGCGCGGCGGCAGCGGGCATCGGCGCGTGTCGCACGAAACCAGCCCATGAACGATATCTTGCATCTCGATGCGGACAGGCGTGATCCGCGGCCAGAAGGCGCGATGGAGGAGGCGCATCGTGTCCGGCCAGGCGTTACCGCCGCGACGCCGACGGATGTGCCGACCAGGCTGGCGACTGCTCCGTCGGTGCGCTGCTGCCGGCGGGCCGGCGCGCACCTATCCGCCGACGATCGCGGACATGCGCTGGCAGATTGACGTCCCGGCGCGCGGGCGGTCGCGCGCCTGATCGTGGCGTAGACCACGGCCGCGCTGACTGCGTGGCGCGGCTCAGTCTGGCGGTTTGTCTGAGCCCGTGCTTCACACCCTTTGACGTGCTCGCCTCGCGCGATCACCGGCTAACGCCGGATGATCGTGCCCGGCCCGGCCTCGGTGAACAGCTCCAGCAAACAGGCATGCGGCACGCGGCCATCCAGAATCACCGCGCCCTTGGCGCCGTTGCGCACCGCAAAGGTGCAGGTTTCGACCTTCGGGATCATGCCGCCAGAGATCATGCCCGAGGCGATTGCGGCTTCCACATCGGCGATCGTCATATCGGCAATCAGCTTCTTGTCCTGATCCAGCACGCCGGCGACGTCAGTCAGCATCAACAGGCGTGTCGCCTGCAACGCACCGGCAATGGCGCCGGCCACCGTGTCGGCGTTGATGTTGTAGGTCTGGCCGTCGACGCCGAGGCCAACCGGCGCGATCACCGGGATCAGCCCACCGCCGGTCAGCGCGTGGATCACGCGCACGTCGATCTCGACCGGTTCGCCGACGAAACCGAGATCCAGCACACGCTCGATGTGGCTGTCGGGATCCTTCTTGGTGCGCACCAGCTTCTTCGCTCGCACCAGTCCGCCATCCTTGCCGCAGATGCCGACCGCGAGCGCGCCTGCCTTGGTGATCAGCCCGGCAACATATTTGTTGACGGTGCCAGCGAGCACCATCTCGACGACCTCGACCATGGCCTCGTCGGTGACGCGTAGGCCGTCGACGAAGCTGGACTGGATCGCCAGCCGCTTCAGCATCGCATTGATCTGCGGACCGCCGCCGTGGACGACCACGGGGTTGATGCCGACATGCTTCAACAGGGCGATGTCGGAGGCAAACTGCTCGGCGAGGGATTCCTCGCCCATGGCGTGGCCGCCGTATTTCACCACGATGGTCGCGCCGGCATAGCGGCGCAGGAACGGCAACGCCTTGGCGAGCGTGACGGCCTGCAGCGTGGCGGCCTCAAGGTCGACGGACGAGCCAGTCATGCGACTTCCTCGGCATGTTGCGATCGCCGCGTGTAGGGCCGGCCGGGCGAATGGGTCAAGCGGCGTGGCGGGGGGATGGAGTGCCTGTGGCCTGCTGTGTGGGGCATTCGCGGGAGCACAAGCACGCAAGGTTTTATCACGAAGGGCACCAAGGTCCCACGGAGGTCACAAAATGACCAGGGGCATACGCCAGTGCGGGGCGGTGGCAATGGCGATTATGGCACTTCGCGCGGCACGCCATAACCGCCATTGCCACCACCCCAGCATGGCGCCTGGCACAAGCGGCATTGGTGCCCTCCGCGGAACCTTCATGATCTGCATGACAAAACCTTGCATGTGGACCCGCGATTACTCCAGTCTTGCGCGCGCCAGACAACCCACATGCATGACCATCCGCCTGGTATCCAGATCATCTCGACTGCGGATCGGCCGGATCTCGACCGCATCGCGGCACAATGGCTGTGGGATGCGTTCTGGCGCGAGGATGGATATTCTTTTGACGAAACATTAGCGGCGATGCCCGAGTCCATCACGGCCCATGTCGCGCCGCGTACGGGCATCCGGCTGTGTGACGGCATGCCAGTCGGCACCGCCAGCCTGGCCGAGCCCGACCTGCGCGAGCGTCCCGATCTGAGCCCGTGGCTCGCGGGCGTGTTGGTGGTGCCGGAGGCGCGCGGCGAAGGACTGGTCGCGCACCGCCAGGCCGGCACGTGATGACGCGATGTTTACCTATTTCGGCTCAAAGTCCCGTCATGATGCGTGTCGCATGCGTTGTCCGGTATCCCAAAAAAACCCTGTCGTCCCGGCCCGATTGGCGCGGCTCGACAAGCTGATCGCTGGAACCGCCGCACACCGTCTGCTGCCGGATCTGATGGGTTTCTCGGTCCAATCGGCCCCACGTGTATCCATCGACGAGCGCGCGCGGCGGTCAGTTTCGCAACCGACAGATCAGCGTCACGCCCCGCATTCTACGGCGCCATGGCTTCGAACTGGTGTTCCCAACGCCACGGCGAGGCGCGTATCATCCGACGGTCCGAGCGCCGGCGCCGCTGCCGCCGGACATGGCACGATTGCTGAGCGGGTTGTTCACCCACGTCATCAACCCGCATTCAGTTCCGTGAGGAAGTGCATGCCGATGGACCGCATCTATTTCGAGCAGAACGCCGGCGATTCGCGTGGGCGATGTGATCTGGGCATTCCGGACGCGCAGCCCGACCTCAAACCACTGGCGGATACGCCGCACGACGGCGTGCGTGTCAGGCCACACGATAGGCAGGACATTGAGATCGAAGCTGTTCTGGCGTTCGATCACGCAGCGAACCGACGGATGGCGTTACCCATTTGGGGTACGGTTTGTCCCCGGAGCCATTCGCACAGCTTGTCGGATGTCACGGAGTGACTGTCCTCACAGTGTGAGATCATGCGCCGAGAGCACCTATGGACCCAACCTCGCTGATCCCCTACTCCCCCCTGCCCCACCGCCCGCCCCTGCGCTGGCCCAACGGCGCGCGCGTTGCCCTGTGGGTCGTGCCCAATATTGAGCATTACGAATACCTGCCCGCCTTCGTCCGCACGCGGGATCCCTGGCCGCGGTCGCCGCATCCCGATGTGCTGGGTTACTCGCAGCGCGATTATGGCAACCGCGTCGGCCTGTGGCGGTTGTTCCAGGTGACCGATGATCTTGGCATCAAGTGCACTGTCAGCCTGTCGATGGCGGTGTTGCAGCATTTCCCGGAGATCCTCGGCGCGATGGAACAGCGCGGCTGGGAATATATGTCCCACGGCATCTACAACACCCGCTATCATTGGAACTTCACCGAAACAGAAGAGCGTGCCGCGATGGAGGAATCGAAGGACATCCACCTTCATCTCACCGGCCGCAGCCTGCGCGGCTGGTTCAGCCCGGCCATCACCAACACGCTGCGCACGTTCGATCTCGCGGCCGATTGCGGCTTCGATTACACCGCCGACCTCTACCATGATGATCAGCCGTTCCCGTTGCGCACCAGGACCGGGCGGCTGCTGTCGATGCCCTATTCAATCGATCTGAACGACGTCATCCTGCACCGGCGCGGCGAGGAAGCGGACGCGTTCGCCCAGCAGATCCGCGATCACTTCGATACGGTTTATGATGAGGGTGCCGAACAGGGCCGCGTGATGTGCATCGCGTTGCATCCGTTCTGGGTGGGCCAGCCACACCGCATCAGAGCCTTCCGCGCCGTGATGGAATACATCCTGTCGCACCCGGGGGTCTGGCTGACCACGGCCGGTGAGATCACTGACCGGTTCAATGCGCACCACCTGCCGCTGATCGAGGCTCATCTCGCCGCGCGGGAGGCCGCCCATGGCTGATTTCGCCCCGGCCGCAATGCCGCCGGCCGGTGAACAGCGCCGTCCTGGCATGGATCAGACCCACCATGCCTATCGTCCGCTGCCCGAGGCAACGCGCTTTACCTGGCCCGACGATGCGCGCATCGCGCTGACGGTCACGTTGGTGTTGGACTATTGGGAGCTTGACCCACCAAAGGACGCCAATCGCGACCCGCGCATCTTGTCACCGCTGGGCAATTTCTTCCCCGACTGGCTAACCTACACGCAGCGCGAATACGGGGCACGGGTTGGGATTTTTCGTATCCTCAATGTGCTTGATCGTTTCGGACTCAGGCCAAGCGTTGCGCTCGGCGCCGCCGCCGCGCGGCGCTATCCGGAGCTGGTGGACGAGCTGCTGCGCCGCGATGCGTGCTTCCTGGCGCATGGTGTCCACGCGACGCGACGCATCACCAGTCGCATGACCGAGGTGGAAGAACGTGCCCTGATCGCCGAGTCTCGTGCGACACTCCACACCGTAATCGGAACGGAACCACAGGGCTGGTGCGGTCAGGACTTCACTCAATCTGCCCGCACCCCCGCGCTGCTTGCCGAGACCAGCTTCACCTATACCACCGACTGGGCGAGCGATGACCGCCCCTTCCTGCTGGGTCCGTATCATGGCCGCAGCCTGGTGGCACTGCCGCCGCAGCCGGAATGGAACGATCTCGAATGCATGTGGCTGCGCCGCGTGCTGCCGCAGGTCTGGGCGGACAATATCGCGGAGGGGTTCAGCTTTCTGCACGAAGAAGGTGGCGCCGCGTTCAATCTGACACTGCATCCGTGGATTGCCGGGCAGGCCCATCGCATCCGGTATTTGCACGATGCATTGACCCGTGTCCTGGGTCACCCTGACATCTGGCGCACCACCACCGACGCGCTGGCCGCCCATGCGCGTGGGCAGCTCTGATCCCACGGGCTGCGGCGTTGGCCAACAAACCCGCTTGGCGGCACGCCGCGCGGCATGCGATCTGGCGGCATGTCCCAAACCGCCGCCAGATCCAAGCCCGCGCCAGCCAGCCAGGTCACCGCCGACCTGATCGCCGTGCTGGTTGCCGTGACCGACGGCGAGCCGCGCGTACTGACCGTGGAGGATGGCGCCGCGCTGCCCTCCGGCCCGTTCGAGCCTGGCCACGCATCGCTGCAATCGGGGCTGCGGGTGTGGGTGCAACGCCAAACCCATCATCCGCTGGGCTACGTCGAGCAACTGTATACGTTCGCCGATCGCGGGACCGAGGCGCGGCATATTTCGATCTCGTATCTGGGCCTGACGCGCGAGGCACCGCGGGCTGACGAGGCCGGGGTGGGCTGGCGGAACTGGTACCGGTATTTCCCGTGGGAGGACCGTCGCGCGCTGGATCCGGCGCTGGCGGACACGCTCGCCGGGGCGCTGGCCGGCTGGGCCGATAGCGCAGCGGACGCGGCGCAGCGGTACGATCGCCAGCAGCGCATCGCGATCAATTTCGGCGAGCCATGGAATGAGGAGCTGGTGCTGCAGCGCTATGAAACGCTGTGGGAGGCGGGGCTGGTGCCCGAGTCCGGTGGTTCGATGGTACCGGGCACGCCGATGGCGCACGACCATCGCCGGATCCTCGCCACAGGAATTGCGCGGCTGCGCGGCAAGATCAAATACCGGCCGGTGGTGTTCGAGCTGATGCCGCCGTGGTTCAGCCTGGGCCAGTTGCAGCGCGCGGTGGAGGCGTTGGCCGGACGGCGACTGCACAAGCAGAACTTCCGCCGACTGATCGAGCAGCAGGAGCTGGTGGAGGAAACCGGCGCGGTGGCGACGGAGACCGGCGGCCGGCCGGCAAAGCTGTTCCGCTTCCGGCGTGCCGTGATGGCTGCGCGGGCGTTCGCGGGCACCAAATTGCCGTTGGCACGATAGCCGCAGTTTGGCTCCGCGCCTGGCGCAGTGCTGCCTTGCATCCACCTGGAGGGCTGGCTAGGATTCTGGTGCGCGGCCGCAGCGCCCTTGGTCGCCCCGGGGTGCGCAGGCCACGCAAAGTGCCGTACGGACACGTGACGCCGTAAGGGGCGATCCCTCGTTCGTACCGAAGCCGACAGCGGTGCTTCGCCGCCGCACCTGCACGTCTGCCGTGCCGTGCCGTCATCCGATAATCAATCGTGCCGCCAAGAAAACGAAGGAGGGACTTCACGATGAGCACAACCGCGGGCTCCGCGCCGATACCTTGGTATCGCGAGCCGACCAAAGACCAATGGCTGGCTTGGGTGGCCGGCTGGATGGGTTGGACCCTGGACGCGTTCGACTTCACCATGTTCCTGCTGATCATGGTGCCGATCTCGAAGGAGTTCGGCGTGCCCCTCACCGAGGTGGCCTTTGTACTGTCGGTGACATTGTGGCTGCGCCTGGTGGGCGCCATCACCTCCGGCTGGCTGGCCGATCGCATCGGCCGGCGCATTCCTCTGATGATCTCGATCCTGCTCTACTCGCTGTGCAACTTCGCTGCCGGCTTCTCGCCCACCTTCATGTGGCTGTTCCTGTTCCGCGGCCTGCTCGGCCTCGGCATGGGCGGCGAATGGCCGGCGGGCGCGGCCTTGGCGATGGAGTCCTGGCCCGCACGCTCGCGCGGATTCATGAGTGGAATCCTACAAGGTTCATGGAGTCTCGGGTTCCTGCTGGCGTCGCTGATCTACGGCCTGGCGTTCAACGTGATCGGTTGGCGCGGCATGCTGATGATCGGCATCCTGCCGGCCTTCGCGGTGATCTATGTCCGCTACTTCGTCAGGGAGTCAGCGGTGTGGACCGAGAACCGCAAGCGCCAGCAGGCGGAAGGCCGGCAGATGCACCTGCCGTTGTTCAGCATCTTCAAGCGCGGCGTGCTGGGCAACACGCTGACCGCGTGCTGGTGGATGATCAGCGCGTTCATCGTCTACTACTCGATCAACGCGCTGTTCGCGACGCACCTGCAGAAGGACCTGGGCCTCAGCCCCGGTCTGGTCGCGACGCCGTTGGCGATCGCCAACGGCCTGGCATTCCTGGCGATGGGGTTCTGGGGCGTCGTGGCGGATCGCCTCGGCCGCCGCTGGTCGATGATCATTCCGGCCGCGTTCGCGATCATCGTGGCGCCGACCTACCTGCTGACCAGCGATATCACGGTGATCACCATCGGCTTCGCGGTGCAGGGTCTGTTCGGCCAGGCGATCTACGGCCAGAACCCAAGCTATCTCGCGGAGCGCTTCCCGACCGAGGTACGCGCGACGGCGGGTGCCTTCGTCTATCACCTGGGCTCGTTCTGTGCCGGATTCGTGCCACTGATCCTGACCTTCATCGCCACCAACTACCAGGTCGGTTTCGGCATCTCGATGCTGGTCGGCACCGTCGTCGGGGCCTTCAGCTTTATCTGCGCGCTGCTCGCCGGGCCGGAGACGAAGGGCAAGGTGCTCGACGCCGAACTCGTGCTGGCCTGATCGCATTCGCCTTGCTGGGCTGACGACCCGCCGGCTGGGGCTCTTCGCGGCCCTGGCCGGCGCGCGTTGGCGCGCTTGACATTCATATGCTCCCCTCTAGCATAACCTCTATAAATGCTCATATAGAGCATATCAACGAGGGGATCCCGCCATGTCAACCTCCGTCGCCCTCCGCCTGACCGCCCGCACCGACGCACTGTACGACCGCGTGCGCGGCGTCATCCCGGCCATCGAATGGCCGGTCTTCGCCGAGGATATCGACGCCATCCTGACGCTGAAACGCCAGCGCGACGCGGTGATCCTGGCGCACAACTATCAGACGCCGGAGATCTTCCATTGCGTCGCCGATATCACCGGCGACAGCCTGGCGCTGGCGCGCGAGGCGATGAAGGTGGACGCCAAGGTGATCGTGCTGGCCGGCGTGCACTTCATGGCCGAGACCGCCAAGCTGATGAACCCGGAGAAGACGGTGCTGATCCCAGACACGCGGGCGGGATGCTCGCTGGCGGCGTCGATCACCGCGGCCGACGTGCGGCTGATGCGGGAACGGTATCCGGACGCGCCGGTGGTGGCCTACGTGAATACCTCGGCCGAGGTGAAGGCGGCGTCAGATGTCTGCTGCACGTCGGCGAACGCCAAGCGCATCGTGGAATCGTTGGGCGCCAAGCGGGTGATCATGCTGCCCGATGAGTATCTGGCGCAGAACACGGCGAAGCAGACCGATGTGGAGATCATCGCCTGGGCCGGGCACTGCGAGGTGCATGAGCGCTTCACCGCTGCGGAGGTTCGGACGCTGCGTGCGGAACACCCCGGCATCGTCGTGCTGGCGCATCCTGAATGCCCGCCCGAGGTGGTCGCCGAGGCGGACTACACCGGGTCTACCGCCGACATGAGCGGATACGTCGGCGAGCACCATCCGCGACGCGTCGTGCTGCTGACCGAATGTTCCATGAGCGATAATGTCGCGGTGGGCAATGCAGGCACCGAGTTCATCCGCCCGTGCAATCTGTGCCCGCACATGAAGCGGATCACGCTGCCGAAGATCCGCCGCGCGCTGGAAACGATGCAGCACGAGGTGACGATCGACCCGGCCGTGGCCGATGCCGCGCGGCGCGCGGTCGCGCGCATGCTGGCGGCGTGAGGCAAGGCGTGGATGCCGTGGCCAAGCCACGGCATCACGAGACAAGGAACCGTGCCATGCCCCTCCCCGCTCTCCCCGCCATCATGATCGAACCGCTGGTCCGCGCCACGCTGCTGGAAGACCTCGGCCGCGCGGGCGACATCACCTCCGACGCGATCGTGCCGGCGGATCAAGCCGCCGCGACCGCCCTGGTTGCACGCAAACCAGGCGTCGTTGCTGGCTTGGACTTCGCCGTCACCGCCTTCCGCCTGATCGATCCTACGATTGTCGTGCGGGTCGAGCGCGGCGACGGCACCCGCCTGACACCGGGTGACACGATCGCCACCATCTCCGGCCCAGCCCGCGGCATCCTGACCGCTGAGCGCACCGCGCTGAACTTCCTCTGCCACCTGTCAGGGATTGCCACCGCCACGCGCGGCGTGGTGGATGCCATCTCGGGCCATCGCACCCATGTGGTCTGCACACGCAAGACGTTGCCCGGCCTGCGCGCGGCACAGAAATATGCGGTGCGCGTCGGCGGCGGATCAAATCATCGTTTCGGTCTCGATGATGCGGTGCTGATCAAGGACAATCACGTCGCCATCGCCGGCGGCATCCGCCCGGCGGTCGAGCGCGTGCGTGCGCATGCCGGGCACATGGTGAAGATCGAGCTTGAGGTCGATACGCTCGATCAGCTCGATGAGGCACTCGCGCTGCGGCTTGATGCCGTCCTGCTGGACAATATGGACCCGGCCACGCTGCGGCTGGCGGTCGGCAAGGTGGATGGCCGCATGATCACCGAGGCCTCCGGTGGGATCCGGCCGGAGACCGCTTTGGCGATCGCCGCGAGCGGCGTGGACCTGATGTCGATCGGGTGGCTGACGCACAGTGCGCAGGCGCTCGACATTGGGCTCGACTATCGCGGCTGAGAACGGCGCACCCCTACCATCATCGCCGACACCGCGCGGCCGCTATGGTTCGGACGCAGCTACCCCTGGCGCCCCAACCGCCGCAATGCGAAGCCGAACTGCAGCCAGGTTACGCCCATCATCAGCAGCTCGACCGCGATCAGCGTGCCTAGCACCCACAGGCCGGACCACGGTAACTGCATGAACAACAACACGCCGACCACCAAGCTTACCAAACCGCCCAGCAGGATCAGCCACCACCCGCCCAGCTCCCGGTGCCGCAAGGCAATCGCCACGCGCAACCCACCACCCACGATCAGCGCCACCACCAGCAGGACGGTGATGAATGCCGAGCCATGCTCCGGCTCATCCATGATCAGCAGCCCGCCCAGCACATAAAGCAGGCCACCCAGCAGCTGCAGCAGGAACGCGCTCCAGCTTTTGGTCATGAAGGCATGCACGATCTGGAACACGCCGCCGGCCAGCAGCATGGCGCCGATGAACAGCACACTCGCCAGCGTCACCGCCACCACGTCGCCCAACGCAAAGATCCCAGCCGCGATCAGCACCACACCCAGCAGTACAAACCAGCCCCATTTCGACGCAAGATCCGCGGAGCCCAGCCCGCGCCGCTGCATGATGTCCGACATATCCACCTCCCTGGTCCGGTTGCGCCGACGATATTGTATCGACGGTGACCGCGCCAAGCACCGCCGCGTGACAGCGGGCCTGGGCGGCCTGCCGTCACAGCGAATTGGACTGACCTGCAGGCTCAGATTGGCGCTGTTCCCCAGACCGTTTGCGCCGGAGTGATGGCGGCGCGCTGACAATAGGATGCCCCATGCCCGATACCGCCCCCTACGCCGTCACCGAAGTCAACAAAGTCCGCCGCGTGCACGATCGCGCGCGCTACGACAAGGCGACGGTGCACGCGATCCTGGATGCCGCGCTGATCTGCCACATCGCCTATACGATTGACGGCCGGCCCTACTGCACGCCGACCGGCTTCTGGCGCGAGGGCGAGCATCTGTATTGGCATGGCTCGTCGGCCAGCCGCGCGATCCGCAGCCAGAACAAGGGCCTGCCGGTCTGCGTGACGGTGACGCATGTCGATGCGCTGGTGATGGCGCGCTCGGGGTTTCACCACTCGATCAACTACCGCTGCGTGATGGCCTTCGGCACCGCGCACGCGATCACCGACCGCGCCGAGAAGCTGCGGCTGATGGACAATTTCATCGACCGCATCTACCCGGGCCGGTCGAAGCTGATCCGGCAGCCGAATGAGCAGGAGCTGAAGGCGACGACACTGATGGGCATGGAGATGGAGCAGGTCTCCGGCAAGATCCGCGACAAGCATGTGGCGGATGAGGAAGAGGATTACGACGCCGTGCCGGCCTGGTCGTCGCTGTATCCCGTCACGCAGGTGATCGGCGAGGCATCGGAATGCGCGCGGCAATTGCCGGGGCTGACGCGGCCGAAGGAGATGGCTGATTTCGAGCCTGGCACGCGGTTGGATGCGCTGATGACGAAGATGTACGGGGTGACGTTCGGCGAGTAACGCCCCGCGCCGCTATCGCGGCCACAGCGTCATGTGCGAAGGAACTGCGCAAACGCATCCTTGTGGTCGGGATGCCAGCGCGACAGCGCGGGCCGGTTCTGGGTGATGTCCTGGGCAGCCCACAGGATGCGTCGGTTGTCGACGTCGCGCGTCACTTCGTTGTCCGGGCACAGGATGTAGAAATCGCCCTGGCTCATGCCGGCGATCAGCATCTCGATCACCTGCTCCGGCCACCATGCGCCTGGCGGCTTCTCGGTGCGATCGCGCCGCGTCATGGCGGTAAAGGTCGAGCCCGGAATCAGCAGATGCGCCGTGATCTTCTGCCCCGATTCGTTGCGTAGGCCGTGCGCGAGCGCCTCGGTCAGCACCTTCACGCCGGCCTTGCTGACGTTGTAGGCGGTGTCGCCGGGCGGACAGGTGATGCCCTGTTTCGATCCCGTGTTGATGACCGCGCACGCGGTGCCCTGTGCCAGCATCGCCGGCACGAAGCTCTGCACGCCGTTGATCACGCCCCACAGATTCACCTCCAGCACACGGCGCCAGCGATCGATATGGTCGTAGGGGCCGCCGCCTGGCGCTGTGCCGGCGTTGTTCATCAACACCGCCACCTCGCCGAACCGCTCATAGGCGGCGTGCTGCAAGGCCTCGACATGATCCAAGCGACTGACGTCGGTTGGCACCGTCAGGATATGAGCCGCGTGTCCCGGTGTGCCCGCTTCGACCTCCGCCACCGCGGCATGCAGCGCATCCGCGTGCAGATCGGCCAGGCACAGTCGTAGTCCCATATGCGCGAACTGCTTGGCGGCGGCCAGGCCGATGCCGCTCGCGGCGCCGGTGATGACCGCGACGCGGCCTGCGGTGAGGGCGGGGTGGAGGGCCATCAGCTCAAACTCCTGAAGTGTGACAGACACCAATAGGCGACAGCGCGCCGCCGTTTATGGCAATGGGCATCACACATCATAAGTGCAAGTCATCGCGGCCAGCATCAAACCCGCGCATTTGTGTTTACCTGTGCGCATTTGCGGCTCAACTTCGTGCCGTTCCCCGGCAAAGGCCCGGCGTCGTGCCTGCGTCGATCAATGTATATGAGCCACAGATGCACCCAGATATTTATGTTGATGATGGGCCAGGTGCCGCGGCCATCTGAAGCAATGTGGCCAGGCGGTCATACCATTCGGTTTGCTGTGCCGGTGTGAAATGCGCATTCGCCGGACTCGGATTAGGTACTACGAATACGCGCGTCGTACCCAGCATGAGCGGCTGTGCGCCCAGTGCCAGGTCTGACACGTCTGCGCCCATCACCGCCGCGAAGGGTCGATAGCCCATCATGCCATGGAAGCATGCCACACGCGGCTGATAGCGCTTCAACTTTGCCAGCAATGACACCGCGCCGGCGGCAAACTCCCCGCGCCCCAGCTCGCTCGCGTTCGCGGTCGGGCGCTTCACCACGTCGGTGAAGCCGATGCCGTGCATCGGCAACAGCCGGTCGTGGGCGGGTTCCAGCACGTCCACGCCCAGCGTCTGGCGTACGCTCCGGCTCAGCAGCGAGCGCGACAGGCATGGCCAGAACCGGTTCGTCTTGCGAGCGAAATAGTGCCCTTGCGCCACGGAATAGAGCGAGGGGTTGATGCCCACCAAGACCAGGTCCAGCCCATCGCGTAGCAGGTCGGGCAGAGTGTCGATGATCTCAGTCATCGTTCCTTGTCATTGCGAAGAGCAAAGCAACGAAGCAATCTGGTCGACATCGCACCCGTCCCGCGGGATTGCTTCGTCGCTGCACGCCGCGCAATGACGTGGATTATCACGTCGCGTAGTCCGGCTCCCGGCGGTCCAGCAGGCGCTTCAGCGCGGTGAAGTGCAGGCCGCTCGATGTCACGCCATCTGGCAGCGACCATTCGTTGTATTGCCGACGCGTCTTCGTCACGATCGCGTTGGGCACGAAGCGGCGTTTCTTGCCGGTCCACTGCGCGTAGACCTGCGTCTGGCAGGCGCGTTCCAGGAAATAGAGCCGCGCGAAGGCATCGGCGACGGTCGGTCCGGTGACCAGCACACCATGGTTCGCCATCAGCACGATCGGCTTGTCGCCCATCAGCGCCGCGAGCCGCTCGCCATCCGCCATGCTGTAGGCCAGCCCGTCGTACTCGTAGTCGTAGGCGATATCCCCCGCGAACCCCAACGCGGTCTGGCCGATCATCTCGACCGTCATGTCCTCCAACTGCGTCAGCGCGGTGGCGAACGGCATGTGGCTGTGCAGCACGCAGTTGGCGCCCGGTACCAGGCGGTGGATGGGTCCGTGGATACACACCGCAGTCTGATCGGCAATGCCCGACCCGGCACGCACCGCCCCCGCGTGGTCGACTTCCAGGAAATCGCTGGCCCGGACCTCCGACCAGTGCAGCCCGTATGGGTTCAGGTAGAACCGGTCCGGCTGCCCCGGCACGGTCAGGGTGAAATGGTTATCGATCGCCTCGTGGTAGCCGTACCAAACCGCCACGCGCATCGCCGCGGCAAGATCAACGCGCGCCGCGTGTCGCACCGCGGCCAGGTCCGTGGCCCCATCCAGTGTCGGCACATCGTTCATCGCTCGCCCCTTCGTCCGTCTGCACGCGGCCGTGCAAGCCGCTCGCCACCAGCCCCCTACGCCGCGGCCGCCTTGTTCAGAATCTCGTCGGGCGTGGAGCTCACCACCTCGACATATTTCGGCACGAAGGCCCCACCCTCGATCAGCTTGATGAAGTCCGGCTTGATCTCATTGGCCAGGATCTTCCGGATCTTCGCGTGTTCCTCGATATCCGCCCATTCGGCGATCAGGAAGAAGCGCTGCGGGTCCGTCGTGTCGCGGCAGAGCACGCCATCTTTTACCTGCGCCGATGATTTGTGCATCGGGTTGCCATCCGAATAGTCGAATTCCTCGAACAGCCGGATGAATTCCGCCTCCTGCCCCGGCCTGACCCGGAAATCATAGATGTGGAGGTAATTGCCCTTCGTCGCCAAAGGCTCCTGCGCCATCATGCGTCTCCTTGAACGTTGCTGCCGGGCAGGAATACTCTCCCGCACCGGAACCCAAGGCAACGCCCATGACCGACGGCCCCGCCAAGCTGCGCGATCCCCGTTACCGCTGGCCCGAAGCGGGCCTGACCCGCGTGCCGGACTGGGTCTACACCGATGCGGCGGTCTATCAGCGCGAAGTCGAGCGTATTTTCCATGGCCAGACCTGGAACTACGTGGCGCTGGAAGCCGAAATTCCGAACCCGGGCGATTTCATCCGGTCCAATGTCGGCCCGACGCCTGTGGTGGTGGTGCGCGGCGCCGGCAACGCGATCCATGTGGTGGAGAACCGTTGTGCCCACCGCGCCGCCGAGTTCTGCCGCACGCTGTCCGGTACCACGAAGGAATTCGTCTGCCCGTATCATCAATGGACCTACACGCTCGATGGCGGGCTGAAGGCGGTGCCGTTTCGGCGCGGTGTCGCCGGCAAGGGTGGCATGCCGGCGGACTTCGACATGCAGGCGCGCGGGTTGAAGCGGCTGAATGTGACCACCCATCGCGGCGTGGTGTTCGCCAGCTATGCCGATGATATGGAGCCGCTTACGGAATATCTCGGCCCCGAGATCCTGCGAGAATTCGAGGCCACATTTGATGGCCGTTGCCTGACGATCCTCGGCCATTATCGCCACACGCTGCCAGGCAACTGGAAGCTGTACCACGAGAACCTCAAAGACCCATACCACGCGACGCTGCTTCACACGTTCCTTGTGACGTTCGGCCTGCTGGTCGCCGGCAACAAATCGCTGATGCTGGCAGACGCGACTGGCCGGCACGGCGTGATGGCCTCGGCGAAGTCGGATGCGACGAAAGTTGCCGCTGATGTACGCGGCGAGATGCGCGCTTACAAGGAAGGCATGACCCTGGCTGAGCCGCGCTTCATGGATTTCGTTGATGAATTCGACAGTCCATGGTCGGTCACCATGGCGACGATCTGGCCCAATCTGATCGTGCAACGCGAGATGAACACGCTGGGCATTCGGCAGATCGTGCCGACTGGCCCGCACGAATTCATCATGAAGTGGACCATGTTCGGTTTCGAGGGTGACAGCGAGGAGATGACGCGACATCGTTTGCGCCAGGGTAATTTGATGGGCCCCGCTGGATTCTTGGGACTGGAGGATAACGAGGCGATCAAGTTCGTGCAGGACGGCATGCAGCGGGTACCCGACGGCGAGCATGTGGTGGAACTGGACCCGCAGACGGCCTATGGCACATCGGACACACTGATCTCCGAAGCCGCGATCCGCGGCATGTATCGCCACTGGCGCGAAGTGATGGATCTGTGATGCTTGACATTCCCACTCCGCTCGATCCGCGCCTCGCCACGCTGCTGCTGCATCACGAGATCGATCAGTTCAATGCCCGCTATGCTGCGGCGCTGGATGCGCAACGTCTTGGCGAGTGGACCGAGATGTTCACCGAAGATGCATTCTATCTGGTGACATCGCGCGAGAATGCCGACCGCAATCAGCCCGTCGGCCTGATCTACTGCGACAGCCGCGCCATGATCCGCGATCGTGCTTTCGCACTGGAAAAGACCGCGATGTTCGCGCCACGCTACCTGCGTCACATCATTGGTAATCTGATGGTGCAGCCGGAAGGCGAAATGGGCGACATTCGCGCGACCGCCAATTACGTGGTGCTGCAGGTACTGTTCGATCGGCCGGACGCCACGCTGCATCAGATCGGTGTGTATCACGACATCTTTCGCCACACGCAGGACGGACTGAAGCTGCGCGAACGCCGGTGCATCTACGACAATCTGTTGGTGCCGAACGCTCTGTGTATTCCGGTATGAGGCCCCTTCGTCTCATGGCCGGCCACCCGCGCCTCGACGGCGCCACGAAGGCAAGTCGTGAGTGGCCGGGCCAAGCCCGGCCATGACACAATGGAGCCGCCATGACCCCTGACGGCTTCGGCATTGGCGCCAGCGCGCCGCGCAAGGAAGACGCTCGCCTGCTGCACGGCCGCGGCTGCTTTGTCTCTGACATCACGATGCCGGGTCTGCAGGATGTCGCATTTCTGCGCAGCCCTGTGGCGCATGCGAATATTCCCGCACGCCGAAAACCGGCGGGGCACGAAACCACCATCCTGTTCCGTGATGACCTGACGAACGTCGCGCCGATCGTCACCCGTTCGGCCATGCCGGGCTACAAGCTCTCCGAATTCCACCCGCTCGCGGCCAAGCGCGTCCGGTTCGTTGGTGAGCCTATCGCACTGTGCATCGCCGCCACCCGCGCCGAGGCCGAGGATCTCGCGGAGCTGATCGACATCGATTACCAGGAGCTGCCCGCGATCGCCAGCAGCGCCGCCGGCCGCAAGCCCAACGCCGTGCGCCTGCACGAGCACTGGTCCGATAACTTGTTCCTTGAGACCAGTTTCGACTCCGGCATGGAGTCGGTTGCCAATGCGCCTATCAAGATCGAGCTGACGCTGAGCTGCGCGCGTCAGGTGATGCATCCGATGGAGGGGCGCGGTCTGCTCTGCTGGTGGGATCACCGGGCCGCTCAGCTCGTCGTGCATGCGTCCACCCAGGTGCCACATCTGATCCGCGCCGGGCTCGCCGAGGTGCTGAACATCCCGCAGGCCGCCATCCGCGTTGCCCCGCCCGATATTGGCGGCGGCTTCGGTTATAAATGCCTGCTGCAACCGGAAGACGTCTGCATCGCGTGGCTCGCGCTGACGCGCAAGACGCCGTTCCGCTGGATCGAGGATCGGCGCGAACACCTGGTTGCCGGCGCCAATGCACGCCAACATGATTATCGCCTCACCGCTTACGCCGATGAGCGCGGCCGGCTGCTCGGCCTCGATGCCGAGGTGATGGTGGACACCGGCGCCTATTCGGTCTGGCCGTTCACCGCCTGTCTGGAGGCAGCGCAGGCCGGCGGTAACCTGCCCGGGCCGTATGATCTGAAGGCCTATCGCTGCAAGACCTACTCCGTCGCCACCAACAAGCCGCCGTTCGCGCCCTATCGCGGTGTGGCGCGCCCGGGTGTCTGTTTCGCGATTGAGCTTACGATTGATGCCATCGCGCGGGCGGTGGGGCGAGAAGCATGGGAGGTACGTGCGGAGAACCTCGTGCCTGCCGCCGCGATGCCGTACGTCAACATCACCAACAAGCGCTACGACAGCGGCGATTATCCCGCTTCGCTGATCACCGCAAAGGATATGATCGGCATCGCCGCCCATCGCGCCGGCCCGCAGCACGATGCGCAGGGCCGCTATCTCGGCATCGGCTTCGCCACGTACACCGAACAAACCGCGCACGGCACGAAGGTCTTTGCCGCCTGGGGCCTGCCGCTGGTGCCCGGCTACGACCAGGCCTTCGTCAAGCTGACGCCCGATGGTGCGCTGGAGGTGAAGGCGGGCATTCCCGGCATCGGCCAGGGGTTGGAGACCACTCTCGCGCAGATCGCCCATGAAATGACCGGCGTGCCGTACGACACGATCCGCGTCACGCTGGGCGACACTGCTACCACCCCATTCTCCACCGGTGCCTATGCGTCGCGTGGCATCGTCATGTCGGGCGGCGCCGTGTCACGCGCGGCCGACGTGGTTGCTGGACGCATCAAGGCGATCGCCGCGCATCTGCTGCAGGTCCGGCGTGAGGACATCAGCTTCCGCGACGACCGGATCCACGCCGGACCGGCCAGCCTGTCCTATGCCGATATTGGCCACGCCTGGTATGCGCGCCCGGAACTATTGCCCGATGGGGTCAACACTGGGGGATTGGAGGCGACCGAAGGCTACAAGCCGGACGTGGACACCGGCCTGTTCTCTTACGCCACGCACGCCGCGCGCGTCGCGGTGGATGCGGAGACCGGCCAGGTGGAGATCATCGACTACGTCATCGTTGAGGATTGCGGCCGCGTGGTAAATCCGATGATTGTTGAAGGGCAGGCTTGTGGTGGCGCGGCGCAGGGCGTGGGCACGGCGCTGTTCGAGGAGTGTCCGTACACCGATGATGCGCAGCCGCTTGCCTCGACGCTGATGGACTACCTACTGCCAGGGCCGACGGAGCTGCCGCATTTCCGGGTGGCGCATACCGAGACACTGTCGCCTCATTCCGCCCATGGGATAAAGGGCGTTGGCGAGGGCGGTGCCATTGCGCCAGCCGGGGCGATCGTGAATGCGATCAATGATGCGCTCGCGCCGCTTGGCGCCGTGCTGCGCGATATCCCCGCGAGCCCAGATCGGGTGTTGGCCGCGATCGCGGCGGCAGGTCGGACAAATCCGTGACCCAACCTCCATCCTATCCGTCATGGCCGGGCCTGTCCCTGCCATCCACACTTCAACGCCTGTGCGCAGATGGCCGCGACAAGCCCGGCCATGACGGATAGGTTTCGCGGCGAGCGATGAAGCCCGCCCCTTTCACCTACGTCCGCGCCGCCAGCATCGCGCAGGCGATCGAGCTGCTGGCTGAGCCAGACTCCCGCCTGCTTGCGGGTGGGCAGTCCCTCGGCCCGATGCTGAATCTTCGCCTTGCCCGTCCCGCGTGCCTCATTGATATCAAGCGCGCCGCCGAGCTGCGCAGCCTGCAGGCCGATTCAACCCGTCTCCGGATCGGTTCCTGCTGGACCCATGCTGAGATCGAAGACGGTGCGATCGAAGACCCCTCCCAGGGTCTGCTGCCGCATGTCGCACATGGCATCGCCTATCGCGCGGTACGCAATCGCGGCACGGTCGGGGGCAGTCTCGCGCATGCCGACCCCGCCGCGGACTGGCTCACCACAATGACCGTGCTGGGCGCGACACTCATCATTCAGGGCACTTCCGGCACGCGCAGCGTTCCCGCAGCCAGCTTCGTGCAAGGTCCCTTTGCCACCGCGCTCGCATATGGCGAGCTGCTCGCCGGGATCGTACTGCCACGGCTCTCACCCGGCGGGCGTTGGGGCTATCATAAGATCTGCCGCAAGACCGGCGAGTTTGCCCGCGCGATCGGCGCGGTCGTGTGCGACACGCAACGTGGCATCGTCCGGGTGGTCTGTGGCGCTACCGGTGCGGCGCCGCTGGTGCTCCCGTGCACCGCCGAACGCCTTGCTGAAGCTGGCGCTGCCGCCGCAAGCGAACTGGTTGCAGACGAAATCAATGCGCTGCGTGGTGCCTCGCCGCTGCATGCCGTCGCCGTGCGTCGCGCCCTGGCTCAGCTCACATGACCCCGCTCTCCCTCACCGTCAACGGCCGTCCCGCGCGAGGCCATGTTGACCCCCGTACCCAGCTCGCGGACTTCCTGCGCGAGCACCTGCATCTCACCGGCACACATCTTGCCTGCGAACAGGGCGTGTGCGGCGCCTGTACCGTGCTGATGGACGGTAAGCCGCAGCGCTCCTGCATCTCCTACGCGCTTGACTGCGATGGCAGCAGCGTGACCACGATCGAGGGATTCGACGACGACCCCGTGATGATGGAACTGCGCGCGGCGTTTTCCAAGCACCATGGCCTGCAATGCGGCTTCTGCACGCCGGGTATGTTGGTCACCGCGCGGGATATCGTGCTGCGGCTTGGCGATGTACCGGAAGCGCGGATCCGCGATGAGCTCTCCGGCAACCTCTGCCGCTGCACCGGCTATGTTGGCATCGTCGCCGCGATCCGCGCGGTATGTGCTGGACGTGCGCCCGCGCCACAGGCTCCAACACTCGTTCCGCAAACGGCTGAGCTGACGCCAGCACCCATCACCTCAGTGCGGTTCTCCAGCCCACCGCTGGCAACGCCCACTGGCGGCCCGGCTCTCACCGAGCGCGTCGCACTGAACGCAAGCCCTGATGCGGTCTGGACCGCGCTCGCGGATCTGCGTGCGGTCGCATCCTGCGTACCTGGCGCCGAGATCGAAACGATCGACGGCGACATCATCATCGGCCGCCTGCGCGTCTCCCTCGGCCCGATCACCGCGGCCTTCGCCGGCGAGGGCAGCGTGACGCGCGATGACGCCACGCACACAGGCCGTCTGACCGGGCGCGGGCGCGATCGCGGCAGCGGGTCGGCGATCACTGGGGAAGCCACTTATGCACTGCGCCCCACCGCGGCTGGGACAGAGCTGGACGTATCCTTGTCGTGGCGACTGACTGGCGCGTTGGCGCAGTTCGCACGGACGGAGCTGGTGCAGACACTCGCCCGTCAGGTGCTGAAGGCGTTCAGTGCGAACCTGGAGGCGCTGATGGCAGGCCAGGCGCCGACGGCATCGCGGCCGCTGGGCCTGTTCACCTTGCTCTGGTCGCTGATCCGCGCGCGCTTTTCACGTCAGATATAAGCCTGGTCACACTTGCACCTGATGGTTCAGCGGGCCGTGGCCGCCGCCGAACCGTGGCGCCGTCGCCATCGCCGCGCGCAGATAGGCACGCGCCCGCACCACCGCGTCGCGCAATGCCATCCGCTGCGCCAAGCCGGTCGCGATGGCGCTCGCCAGCGTGCAGCCCGTGCCGTGCGTGTGCCGGGTCTCGATGCGCGGCGCGGAAAACATCTCGCTGCCGGATGCATCGAGCAGCAGGTCCGTCAGTGTCCCTCCGGCCAGATGCCCGCCAGTCACCAACACCGCATGCGCACCCATTGCCCGTAACGCGCGGGCCGCGGCTGCCATTCCCTCCAGGTCCTCCACCACTAATCCCGTCAGCGCCGCGGCCTCCGGCAGATTCGGCGTGATCACACTCGTCATCGGCAGCAATCGTTCCCGCAACGTCGCCAATGCGGCATCGGCCAACAACGCCGGGCCACCGCCGGTCGCGCGCAGCACCGGGTCCACCACCAGCGGCACCGCCATACGCGCGGCCAGCACGTCGCACACCGCCTCGATCGTCGCGGCGTCGCCCAGCATGCCGGTCTTCACCGCGTCGGCGCCGATGTCATCGAGCACCAGCGCCATCTGCCGCGCCACCAGCGCCGGCGGCACCGCCAGCACCTCATGCACACGATGCGTATCCTGCGCGGTCACCGCGGTGATCGCGGTTGCCGCGTAGGCCCCCATCGCCGTGATCGTCTTGATGTCCGCCTGGATCCCCGCGCCACCGCCGGAGTCCGATCCGCCGATCGCCAGCACCCGCGCCGGCGGCACCATCAGCCGCTGCCTTCGCGTATCCGCGTATGCGCCGCGATGGTCTGGCACAGCTCATCCACCACGCGTGCGATCAGCGCCTCGTCCTCGGCCTCGGCCATCACCCGGATCAGCGGCTCGGTCCCACTTTCGCGGATCAGCAGCCGGCCGCACCCGTTCAGCACGCCCTCGGCCGCCGCGATCGCGCTCTGGATCGGCGCATCGCGCAACGGCGACCCACCCGCAAACCTCACATTGCGCAGCAATTGCGGCAGCGGCGTGAACACGCGGCACACTTCGCTCGCCGGGCGGCCCTGCTCCACGATCACCGCCAGCACCTGCAGCGCCGCGATCAGCCCGTCGCCCGTCGTTGCGAAATCGGACAGGATCATGTGTCCCGACTGCTCGCCACCGACATTGATCGCGGCCGCGCGCATCTTCTCGGCCACGTAACGGTCTCCCACGATCGTGCGATGCAGCGCCAGCCCACGCCCGGCCAGGAACCGTTCCAGTCCCAGATTGGACATGACCGTCGCGACCACACCGCCGCCGCGCAGCAACCCGTTCTCGGCCCAGGACCCGCCAATCAGCGCCAGGATCTGATCACCATCGATCAACTCCCCACGCTCATCGGCGATCAGCACGCGGTCGGCGTCGCCATCCAGTGCGATACCCAGGTCGGCGCCATGTTCGATCACCTGCGAACAGATGAAATCAGGCACCGTCGACCCGCAGTCCTTGTTGATGTTGAAGCCGTCCGGCGACACGCCCACTGGGATGACAGTCGCCCCCAACTCCCACAGCACCGTCGGCGCCACGCGATAGGCCGCGCCATTGGCGCAATCGACGACGATCTTCAGGTCCGCCAGCCGCCGCCCGCGCGGGAAGCTGGCCTTCGCCGCCTCGATATACCGCCCAGCCGCGTCGTCCAGCCGCGCTGCCCGCCCCAGATCCGCCGGGGCCGCCATCCGGTCGGCGAAGCCCTGATCCATCAGGGCCTCGATCTCCAGCTCCCTCGCGTCCGACAGCTTGGCGCCATCGGGACCGAACAGCTTGATGCCGTTGTCCTCGAACGGATTGTGCGAGGCGGAGATCATCACCCCAAGATCGGCGCGCAGCGATCGCGTCAGCATGGCGATCGCGGGCGTCGGCAGCGGGCCGACCAGGGTCACATCCATGCCGGCACCGATGAACCCGGCGGTCAGCGCCGGCTCGATCATGTAGCCCGACAGGCGGGTATCCTTGCCGATCACGACCCGGTGCCGGTGGACGCCCCGGGTAAACAGAAGTCCGGCCGCCTGGCCCAGGCGCAGCGCCGTCCCAGCCGTCATCGGGTCGGTGTTGGCTTTGCCGCGGATCCCATCGGTGCCAAACAGGCGACGCGTCTTGGTCATGACGATTGCTAGCGCAATATTCAAGCAAAGTGAAACTGTGGGATGCAGGATAGGGCGATGCACGACCTTGTTATCTTGTTCGACGTCGACAACACGCTGCTGGACAATGACCGGATCCAGCGCGACCTCAGCGACCATCTGGCGACCGAGTATGGTCAGGCGGCGCGGGACCGCTACTGGGCGCTGTTCGAGGACCAGCGCGCCGCGCTGGGCTATGCCGACTATCTGGGGGCGCTACAGCGCTACCGGCTGGAGGCGCTGCACAACCCGAAGGTGCTACGGATCGCCAACTGGCTGGCGGACTACCCGTTCGCGGAACGGCTGTACCCACGTGCGCTGGACACGGTGCGGCATGTGGCGTCCTGGGCACAGGTGGCGATCCTGTCCGACGGCGACGCGGCGTTCCAGCCGCGGAAGGTGGCGCGGTCAGGGCTGTGGCAGGCCTTCGCCGACCATGTGCTGATCTATGTGCATAAGGAACTGGTGCTGGACGATGTCGAGCGGCACTACCCCGCGCGGCACTACGTTATGATTGACGACAAGCTGCGCATCCTGACGTCGATGAAGGAGCAGTGGGGGGATCGGATGACGACGGTGTTCGCGCGGCAGGGACACTATGCGTTCGATCCGGCGGAGCTGGCGAAGTACCCGCCGGCGGATATGAGTATCGATGCGATCGGCGATCTGTTGCGGTTCGAGCGCGGGCATTTCGGGCCCTCGTAGGGCGAAATGGCGAAGCCTGTTCCGCGCCACTTCGAGATCGCGGAATAGCTTCGCTATTCCACCCTACGCACGTTGAGCGCGTGCCAGATGCGCAGCGCCTGTACGCTTTCGCGGACGTCGTGCACGCGCAGGATGGTCGCGCCGTGATCCAGCGCGAACAGCGCCCCGGCGAGTGAGGCTGGCAGTCGGCGACGTGGGTCGGGTTCGTTGCCGATCCGACCTAGGAACGACTTGCGGGACACACCCACGACGATCGGATGATCCAGCACCGTCAATTCGCGCAATCGGCGTAGCAGTTCCAGGGAATGTGGGGCCAGTTTGGCGAAGCCGATGCCTGGGTCGATGGCGATTTGCGCGCGCGCGACCCCGGCAGCCTCGGCCATCGCGATGCGTGCGGCCAGTTCCACGACCACCTCGTCCACAACGTCGCGGTATCGCGCCTCGGCATTCATCGTGGCGGGTGTGCCGCGCATGTGCATCAGTACCACCGGGCAGCCGCGCTCGGCGACCAACGATGCCGCCGCCGGGTCATGCGTCAGCGCCGTGATATCGTTGACGATCACCGCCCCGGCATCCAGCGCCGCCGCCATCGTCGTGGCATTGCGGGTATCGATGGACACGCGAAGCCCTTGCTCGGCCAGGGCGCGGATCACCGGCACGACGCGGGCACATTCCTCATCGGGCGTGGTCGGTTCTGCCCCAGGCCGCGTGCTCTCGCCGCCGATGTCGATAATGTCAGCCCCCGCAGCAGCCATTGCGAGGCCGGCTTGCACCGCTGCATCGGCGTCCTGATAGACCCCGCCATCACTGAAGCTGTCGGGCGTCACATTCAGCGCGCCCATGACACGCGGCTGGTCAAGCGACAGTCCGGCCCACTCGGGACTCATCGGCGGTCAGCGAGCAAGCTTCACCACAGAAACGCAGAGACACCGAGCAACGCGCCGTCACCGCAACGTCCGCTATGTGGAAACGGTGGCAAAAGCGCTTCGCGCGAAGCGCCTAAACCACCGTTGCCACAGCTCAGGCGCCGGAGCGAATCCCGGCACTTCTGTGTCTTTGCGCCGCTGTGGCCAAGCTTTCCTTGCGGTCTCGCTACCAGCACGATCGCCGACCTACCCCGGCAGTGGCGCGGCCCCCAGCCCGCCCGCGGGCGGTGTCGGCTGCTGCGCAGGCCGGCCGGCATTTGGCACCGAGGCACGGCGATTCTCCGGTGCGGGTTCGTCGACGACCTTGCGGATCACCGGCTCGCCGCGCAGCACCGTGCGGATCTCGTCGCCGCTCAGCGTCTCGTGCTCCAGCAGGCCGCGCGCCAGCCGATGCAGCTCCTCGATATTTTCGGTCAGCAGCCGCTTGGCCTTCGCGTAGGCCCGATCGATCACGCCGCGGATCTCGCCGTCGATCTCCTGCGCCGTCGCCTCGGACACGTTCTTACTCTGCGTCACCGAGTGCCCGAGGAACACCTCCTGGGAATTATCGCCATAGGCGATCATGCCGAGCTTGTCGCTCATGCCCCACTCGGTGATCATCCGCCGCGCCTGGTCGGTCGCCATCTTGATGTCGCCGGCGGCGCCGTTGGACACCTTGTCGGGTCCGAAGATGATCTCCTCCGCCGCGCGCCCGCCCA
>DATHNE010000210.1:0-63921 GCA_035486355.1 Acetobacteraceae bacterium | reverse complement strand
ATGATCAGCCAGCCGTCGAGCGGACGGCCGCGCGGTTTGCGACGAGGCATTGGTGTTCCCGGGATGAAAGGAGGCGCCCTATGCCGCCCAGGGGTTCACCACGTCAACGCCGGTGTTGGCAAAGTCCGTGATATTGCGCGTGACTACGGTCAGGGCATGCGCCCGCGCGGTGGCGGCGATCAGTCCGTCGGGCACAGGAAAGCGGCGGCGGGCGACGAGGTGGCAACAGGCCGTTGCGATACGATCGGCGATCGGCAGGATGCGGTTAGTGTCGCACTGGCGCAGTCCATCCACAACCGGCGAGACAGGGATGCTGCCGCCGGCGGATCGGTGCGGTCGCGGATGGCGATGCCCGTTGTGATCTCGCCCACGCTGATCATGCTGAGGAACAGAGACGGCGGATCGACCGCACGGCGCCACGCAGCCGCCTGGGGCGCCTGTCGGCGGGCCTCGGACAGCACATTGGTGTCGCGCAGGTCGCTCACAGCACAACGTCGCGACCAGTGTCGCGCCAGGGTCGCGCCGGCCCGCAATGGACGTATCCAGGTCTTCTCTTATGGTGGCCGCCACGCGCATTGCCGCCCTGGGGAAACCGCCCGATGACCCTGTTGCTGGACCAGCAGTTCGATCGCACCCTTGACGGTCTCCTCGCCCGCTTCGCCAACGGCGACTGCCGCGGCACCCGCATTGAAGCCTGGCTGTTCGAGGACATCGCCGCGCGCGCCGATGCCGAACAACGTCTGGCACAGGCTGGGGTGCGGGCCCGGCTTCGCAGTGCCTACAAACCCCTGATCCATTTCTTCCTCGAAGATGCACCTGGGCCCTACGACGCGGTTACTGTCACTCTGCCATCCGATCCGCACGCGCGGGAGCAGCGTTTCCGGCTGGAGACCTTCCCGCTGGCGGGCCTTCTCGGCGCTGCGTCCCTGCGTTTTGCCGTGGGCGAGCCAGGGCTAGATTATCGCGTCGTGCTCGTGCGCGGCGGCCATGCCACCGAACAACGCGTCTTTGCCCCCAATCGCCTGCGCCAGGACCATCTGGGCCAGACGGTGCTCACGCCGACAGGTTGGCTACGGGTTTGGCACCAGGACAATGACGGCCCGCCAGACGAGGACGCGGCGCTTCCGACCGAATATGAAACAGTCTCAAGCGCCGCGCTGGACACGATCGCCGCGCATCCCTGGCCCGCGACCTGGCCATATTTCGATGTCCTGAGGATCGAGATCCGGACCCCCGGCATCGAACGTCGCCTGAACTGGCACGACGAATGCCTGAGCACCGCCGAGGGACTGCACGAGGATCTGTATTTCTCACTTCTGGAGATCTTCCAGCGCCGCTCTGGATTGAAGCTGGGCGATCGTACTCTGCAACCCGGCCAGATCGTTCCCGACATTCACACAGCCAGCGGTCCTGCGCACGTCCGGGTAAAACTGGAGGCATCCTTCGTCGCACCAGAGCCGCCCGCCGAACCGATCGATATCGAAATCTCCCGGGCGCCTCTCACGCGGGGGCAGATCCACATCGCGTTGGATGCGCTGGGTGGCACGCCGATCCGGACGGTTTCCGCTCAAGGGCGTGAGGTCAAAGGTCGCTTCCTGCCCGGCACTGGGCGCGGATTTGTGGTCACCGCTGGTCAGCACGCCAACGAAACCACCGGCGTCGTTGGCGCCCTGCGCGCGGCCCCCCGCCTGCGCGACGCCGGCGCCCATTTCGCCGTGGTACCGCAAGAAAATGCCGACGGTTACGCGCTGCACCATGCGCTGCGCGTCAACAATCCGCGCCATATGCACCACGCCGCCCGCTACACCGCGCTTGGGGACGACCTGCAATACCGCACCAGGGAACCGCTCTACGAAAAGGCAGCGCGGCTTGAAGCCCTTCGCCTGACCGATGCCGGCCTGCACCTCAATCTGCACGGTTATCCCGCGCATGAATGGAACCGTCCGCTGACCGGCTACATCACCCGAGGCTTCGAGGCCTGGTCGATGCCCAAGGGCTTCTACCTGATCCTGCATCACCCGCCCGGTCAGCGTGCTGCGGCGGAAGCCTTCTTGGACGCGCTGACCGCGCGGGTCGTGCAGGTTCCTGGCCTGCTGGACTTCAACCAATCCCAGCTCGCGGTCTGGTACGCGCATGCCGGGCATTGGCCGGAGCCAATCTACCATTCAATTCCCTGCACCATCACTGAGTCCACGCACTTCCCGGCGCCGTACACGCTGATCACCGAATACCCCGACGAGACCATCTACGACGCCGCCTTCCAGCTCGGCCACACCGTGCAGACGACAACCGTGTTGGAAGCGGTCGTGTTGTATCGCGCCGGGATGCTGCCGACGGCTAACCATCGACCGTTCCAAACGTAGCGATATTGCAAGCGTTACGGGGGCTTCATAGCGCCACGCGCCGCTCGCTCAGCGCGGACCAATGCGAGACGCATCAGTGTCGTGTTCGACGCAGCGCGAGAAGGACAGACAAACCATGTTGACCTTCCTGAAGACCTGGCTGGCCCTGCGGGCCGATCGGCGCGCTGACCGCGCTGGAGTAGGGCGTGATCGCCGGCGTGCTGGCGGTGGTGGTCGTGGCCGCCTTCAACACATTCGGCACCGGCCTGAACACCGCGTTCACCAGCGTCGCCGGTGAGCTGTGAGCTGACGCGACTATCGTTGCTCTTGCGGACTGGGTTTGCCGACCCGTGGCGAAGCCGCCGGGGCAGTTCGGCGGCTTCGCGCGTTTCCGGACATCCTGCTATGCACGGCGCATGGCGGATTTCGTGCTCGAGTTGGCGGCAGGTGGACGGGTCGCAGGGATCGACGAGGCGGGTCGCGGGCCGTTGGCTGGACCGGTGGTGGCCGCGGCAGTGATCTTGCCGTCAGCCGTGCCATTGTCGTTGACCGGTCTGATCGATGATTCAAAGCGTCTGACCGCCGCCCAGCGTCAGGTTGCCTACCAGGCACTGTGGACCACACCTGGCATCGAAATCGGCGTTGGCGCCGCCTCGGTCGCCGAAATCACGCGACTTAATATCCTGCGTGCCGCGCTGCTGGCCATGCGCCGCGCGGTGTTCCGGTTGCCGTCGACCCCTGATCTGGCCCTGGTGGATGGCAATCAACCGCCACTGCTCGACTGCCCGGTCCGCTGTGTCATCGGAGGCGATGCGCGCTGCCTGTCCATCGCCGCCGCTTCGATCATCGCCAAGGTGGTGCGCGACCGGGCGATGGCCCGTCTCGCCGCCCGCTGCCCGGGTTATGGGTGGGAAGACAATGCCGGTTACGCCACCGCCAACCATCGCGCCGCTCTCCATCGTCTGGGCCCAACCAGGCATCATCGCTCCAGCTTTGGCACGGTGCGCCAGCTCGAACGCGCGGGCCTGGCCTGAACGGCCGACACAGCCGCCAGCCGCGAGCGGTCTCGATTGACGTGACTTCCGGCCGGCGGTCACGATAGGGCTATCGCGCCGCCGTCCTGGCGCCAATTCGCCGGAGCAACGTGGAAATCGTTCGCGAACTGCCGCTGGATCAGGTCCTGCTGGGCGACTGCGCGCGGATGATGCGCATGTTGCCACCGGCGTCGGTGCACTGTGTGTTCGCCGACCCGCCGTACAACCTGCAACTGCGGGGCGAGTTGCGGCGGCCGGACGACAGCCTGGTGGACGGGGTGGATGACGACTGGGATCGTTTCACCGATTTCGCCGCGTATGACGCGTTCACCCGGGAGTGGCTGACCGAGTGCCGGCGCTTGCTGCGCAAGGACGGCACGCTGTGGGTGATCGGCGCCTACCACAACATTTTCCGTATCGGCGCGATCCTGCAAGACCTGGGGTTCTGGGTGCTGAACGATGTGATCTGGCGCAAGGCCAACCCGATGCCGAACTTCCGCGGCCGGCGATTTACCAACGCACATGAAACGATGATCTGGGCGGCGCGCGGACGGGATTCCCGGCACCGCTTCAATTATCGGGCGATGAAGGCACTGAACGACGACGTGCAGATGCGCAGCGACTGGTTCATCCCGCTGTGCACCGGGACCGAACGGCTGCGCAACCAGCACGGGCTCAAGCTGCACCCAACACAGAAGCCCGAGGCACTGCTGCATCGCGTGCTGCTGGCGTCGACGTCGCCGGGCGATATCGTACTGGATCCGTTCCTGGGCACCGGTACGACCGCTGCGGTGGCGAAACGGCTGGGGCGGCACTTCATTGGCATCGAGCGTCATCCCGCCTACGCCGAAGCGGCGATTGGGCGCGTGCGGCGGACCATGGTGGTGCCTGATGAGGGGCTCGCCACCACGCCGTCGCGCCGCGAAACCCCGCGTGTGCCATTCGGCAGTCTGGTGGAGCGTGGGCTGGTGCCACCCGGCACGATGCTGCACGACCGCGCGCGCCGCGTGTCCGCGACGGTTGCCGCCGACGGCAGCGTGACCGCGGGGGAGACACGTGGATCAATCCATCAGGTTGGGGCCGCGGTGCAGAATGCCCCCTCGTGCAACGGCTGGACCTTCTGGCACCTGGAACGCGACGGTCGGTTGGTGCCGCTGGACACATTGCGCGAACCCATCGGCTGATCCAGCACCACGCCGTCTTGCTATGCCGCGACAAATTCTGTTGCTCGCGCCAGCGTCGCTGTGCCACGCTGCACCGCACCATCGCGTGGCTGTGCGGCGCTCCGCCGGTCCCGCGTGGGAGGACACCAGATCAACACGGTCGCTTCCACGCAACTGCATCGCGGCCGATCCATTCGGCCGCGGGCCGAGAGGAGGGCGCGCGATGCTGGATCAATCGGTGGTTAATCTCTTCGCCCATGTGAAGCCGGACGACACGCCATGGCGCAGCGATGGGCTGCGCGATTTCTTTCTCTACCGCGATCTGGGCGTGGCCGCCGCAACCGGCGGGCGCGTGATCGCGCAACTGGTGAAGGCCAACAGCGCGCCCGAGGAAGGTACCGGCTGGCATCAGCATGTGGCCGACTTCCACATCGTGATCATGCTGAAGGGCTGGGCAAAGTTTATGTACGAGGACAAGGAGCACTTGGTCGCTGCTGGCGATTGCGTGCACCAGCGCCCTGGCATCACGCACTACCTGTACGATTACTCGCCCGATATGGAATATCTGGAAGTGGTGTCGCCCGCGGCGTTCGGCACGGTCGACGTGGCGGGGCCCGCTGCCGTTCCACTGCCGGCACCGTGGCAGAAGGTCGCCTGACGCTTGCGGCTAAGCACCGCTCGCCGTCACGCGCCGGATCACCGACGCCGCGAATTCCTTGGTTCCCGCGGTCCAGCCGAGGCCGCGCGTGCGGACTTGCGTGTGCGGACGTCGTCCTCGATCAGGACTGCGTCCAGTGCGCGGCGTGAACGTGTCGCCAGTTCGGTGTGCCCGACATGATCCGGCATCAGTGCGCTGGCCAGCATCATCGCAAGGGGATTGGCCACGCCGTTGCCAGCGATATCTGGCGCCGAGCCATGCACCGCCTCGAAGATCGCCGCGCTGGAGCCGATGTTGGCTCCCGGCGCCATGCCCAGGCCACCAACCAGTCCCGCGATCTCATCGGACAGGATGTCGCCGAACAGATTGCTCGCCAGGATCACGTCGAACTGCCAGGGATCCAGCTCCAGTTGCATCGCGCAGGCATCAACGATGCGATCGTCCGTCGCCACCCGTCCCGCGTAACGCTCCCCGACGGCACGCGCCGCCTCCAGGAACAACCCGGTCAACGCCTTCAGCACGTTTGCCTTGTGGACGACCTGACCTTCTTGCGTCCGTGCTTGAGCGCATAGTCGAACGCGAACTCGGCAATCCGCGTTCCGCCAACCCGCGTGTTGACGCCCGAGGAGATCGCCACGGCGTGCTGATCGTCCCCCACTGGGATGTAGTGCTCAAACGCCACATACAGGCCTTCGATATTCTCTCTGATCAATACGAGATCGATATTCTCGTAGCGCCCGCCCGGCACCATGGTGCGGGCCGGTCGCACGTTGGCGTACAGATTGAACGCCTCCCGCAGCCGCACATTGACCGAGCGGAATCCGCCGCCGATGGGTGTGGCCAGTGACCCCTTCAGCGCCAATCCGGTGCACTCGATGTTCTTCATGGTGGCGTCGGGCAGTAGGTCGCCGCAGGCCGCGATCGCCGCCATGCCCCCTGCTGGATGTCCCAGATGAACGGGTCGCCCAACGCCCGGAATACGTCGGTCATGGCCGCAATGACTTGGGGCCCGATCCCATCGCCCGGGATCAGCGTCGCCTCGATCCGGTTTCCGCGCCCACCATACCCGGACCCGCTGTTACTCGCCGGGGGCGTTCAGAACTCGACTTCGAGTTCCTCGATCTCTTCCGGTTCCCGGCTGGCCGCGGCAAACCATTCGCGCATATCTGGCCAGGCCATGATCTGCTCGCAATAGGCGCGGCAGACGTCATCCAGTTTCACGTCATACGTCAGCAAGCGGGTCACGACCGGCGCATACATCGCGTCCGCCACGGACGCCCGATCGCCGAACAGCCATGGCCCTTTCCAGGTTCCCAGGCACTCGCGCCAGATCTCGGTAATCCGGTCAATGTCAGCCTGCGCCGCCGACCACACCAGAAAACCGGGCCGGAATGCCCGCAGGTTCATCGGCAGTGATTGGCGCAGCGCGGCGAAGCCCGAATGCATCTCGCCGGCGATCGCGCGGCAACGGGCGCGTGCGGCACGGTCCGCCGGCAGCATCTGCGCCTCCGGCCGCAGCTCGCAAAGGTATTCGGCGATGGCCAGAGTGTCCCACACCTCGATCCCGTCGTGCATCAGGCAGGGCACCCGGATCGAGGAGGATTGCAACAGCAGTTCCGCCTTGGTAGCGGGGTCGTTGGGATCGACCGCTCGCTCCTCGAACGCGATCCCGGACAGTCGTGTCAGCAGGAAGCCGCGGAGCGACCACGAGGAATAGTTCTTGCTGCTGATCAGAAGCGTGGCCGCGGCCATGTCGCCGATTCTCTCGCGTTCAGGGATGTTGCGGTGCAATATGGCACATGCGAGGCTGAGCGGGAAAGCCGCGAGCCGGCCAAATCTGCGACTGCTGGTAGGATGACGAGGAAAACGACGCCCCCGATGATCTACCAGCTCTACCAGGCTCAGGCGGATGCACTGGCGCCACTGCGCGCTCTGGCCCAGACCGGATCGGAAATTCTGCGCCAGCTCGACTTCGGTGCCTGGACGCCGCCCGTGCTGCGCCATGCCGCCGCGTTCTGCGACATGATCACCGACGGCCGCCTGACCCATCATCGCCCGCCCTTCGGCATCGACACCGTGCGCGTCGGCAACAAGGAAATGGCGGTGGTCGAGGAGGTGATGGACGACACGCCGTTCGGCAGTCTATTGCACTTCCGGAAGGATGGCGCGGCGATCCAACCGCGGGTGCTGCTGGTGGCGCCGCTGTCCGGGCACTTCCCGACGCTGCTGCGCGCCACCGTGAGGACGATGTTGCCGGAGCACGATGTCTACATCACCGATTGGAAGAACGCGCGCGACATTCCGGTGACGGAAGGTTGTTTCGGGGTCGAGGCTTTCGTCGACCACGTGATCCGCTTTCTGGAAGCGATCGGGCCGGGTGGCCACGTGGTGGCGGTGTGCCAGCCCGCCGTCGCCGTGCTGGCGGCAGTCGCGGTGATGGCCGTTGCACGCAACAAGGCGCAGCCGCGCAGCATGACCTTGATGGCCGGACCGATCGACACGCGCATCAATCCCACCCAGGTCAACAGGATGGCCAAGGGGCGGCCGATCGGCTGGTTCGAGCGCAATGTGATTGGCACCGTACCTGGTCGATATCCAGGTGCTGGGCGTCGGGTCTATCCTGGTTTCGTCCAGCTTACCGCGTTTGTATCAATGAATCTGGACCGCCATATCGGCGCGCATCTCGGTCAGTTCCGCGCGCTGGTCAGCGGCGATGATGTGGCGGCAACCGCACACCGGCGCTTTTATAGCGAGTACCTGGCAGTGATGGACTTGCCGGCGGCGTTCTATCTGGAAACCGTGCAACGCGTGTTCCAGGACCACGACCTGCCGCTGGGCCGCTTTAGGTATCGCGGCGAACCCGTGCGGCCAGCGGCGATTCGGCGGACCGCCATCCTGACCGTGGAAGGCGAGCGGGACGATATCTGCGCTAACGGGCAGACCCTGGCCGCGCTGGAGCTGTGCACCGGTGTGCCGATTTCATTCCGCCAGCATCATTTGCAGACCGGCGTGGGTCATTACGGCGTGTTTGCCGGAAAAAGGTGGCAGAACGAAATCTACCCGCTGGTGCGGCAGATGATCCAGGCGACGAGCTGACGTCAGTCCTGCTCGTTGAATCCCGCCTCGACCAGCGCGGCCAATGCGTCGAGCGCTTCCTTCGCCCCCCAGCCCTCGGCGCGCAGTTCGATCGCCGCGCCGCAACCGGCGCCCAGCATCATCAGCCCCATGATCGATCGCGCCGACACGCTCTGACCATCGCGGATCACGTCGACGGAGGCCTCAAACCGCTCCGCCAAGGTAACAAACTTCGCTGCCGCCCGCGCATGCAGCCCGCGCTTATTGACGAGCATCACACAGCGACTGATCGCGGTGGGCGAACCGTCCTCAGGGTGATCCGGCACCGGATCGTCACCCTCCGGCATCAGCCGCAGGTTCCGTTCTTCTTCTCGCCGTGCAGTACGTGCGACGCGCAGGCGATGTATTTCCGCCCAGCCTCCTCGGCACAGTGCACCGCCGAGGCCAGGGGCTGATTGCCTCGCACCTTGGCGAGCTTCACCAGCATGGGCAGATTCACACCGGCGATCACCTCGACGCCCTGCCGCTCCATCATGGAGATCGCCAGGTTGGACGGCGTGCCGCCGAACATGTCGGTCAGCAGCACCACCCCGTCGCCAGAGTCACAGCGGTTGATACAGGCCTCGATCTCGGCGCGCCGATTGTCGACGTCGTCTTCGGGACCAATGCACACCGTGTCGACGCAGCGTTGCGCGCCGACCACGTGCTCCATCGCGGAGCGTAACTCCTCGGCCAGACGGCCGTGAGTTACCAGGACCATGCCGATCATTGATCGTGCACGCAGTCCCTACCGGCTGCCCAAGCGGGAAGCCCACTGTCTTTCGGTGCACCTATCATCTTGTGTCAGGCCTCCTGTGCCTGAGCCGGCAAGGGCCTCGCGCCCAAGCTGTCGTTCATCGTCACGCCCTCGGCCCGCCCGAGGTCCGGGCGGGGTGTCGTCGTCGCCGTGATGTTTCCCTCCCGGGCGAGCTCCCGGTGCATCACGTGAAGACGCCAGCCACCTGGCCCATCGGCGTCGCCCATGGCGTCCTGCCGGGAGCCCAATTTCACGGCCAGTTTCTCGACGAGATACACCGAGCGGTGACGCCCACCCGTGCAGCCTATCGCGATGGTCGCGTATTTCTTGCCCTCTTGCACGAACCTCGGCAAGAGCATCCCGACCATCTCGCTCAAAAGCGCGAAAAATATCGGAAAGTCAGGGTCGGCCTCGATAAACCCGCCGACCTCGGCATCCAGCCCGGTTCGCGGCTGCAACGTCGGCTCGTAATGTGGGTTACGCAAGAAGCGGGAATCGAATACCAGATCTGCTTCGCGCGGCAATCCCTTCGGGTAGGCGAAGGAGGTCAAGGTGACAACGAGGTGATTGGCGTCGGCACCGGCGCCGAACTGCCGCTCGATCCGGCGGCGCATGGCGCCAATTGGGAGGTCCGTGGTGTCCAGGACAAGGTCCGCCTCTGCCCGCAGAGGGCCGATCAGCGCTTGTTCCTGGACGATACCGTCCGATACCTGGGCGTTCGGCGCCAAAGGGTGGCGACGCCGGCTTTCTGTGTAGCGGCGCAGCAGCGTCGTCTCATCAGCCGTGACATAGATCAGTTCCGGTCGCAGCTGCGGATTGGTCCGCAGCGTGGCGAGTGTTTCCAACACCTTCGCCGCGTCAAAACCACGGGTACGCGCATCCACCCCGATCGCCAGCGGTCGCTCGCTGCGCCCGATCATCTCCGCCAGCATCTCCAGCGGCGGGTTGTCCACTGTGTCGAACCCCAAGTCCTCCAGCGTTCCCAGCACCGACAGCTTGCCGGCCCCGGACAGGCCGGTGACCACCACCACGCGACGGCGTTCGGCATTGGTCATACGACGACGGCTCCGACGACCTGGTCGGCACGACCCAACACGGCATTCAGAGCCAGCACGATGCGCTCCGTCGCCGAGGCCAGTCCGGCATCGATCCGCACGAGCGGGAGGTTCAGATCGGCATGGCGTTCGGGCATGGGCAGGCGCGGGGCGAGCGCCGTCAGATCGACCACCAGGGCCACGCGCGCCTGCGTCACGTACGGCAGGCGGAAGATCCCAAGGCCGCGCACCTCCAGCAAGCCGGCCAGTGCCCGCGGCGGTCGCGCGATGCCATCCGTGATGTCCACACGATCGTCAGCGACGAGATCAAATCCGTGGCTGCGCAACCGCAGCACCAGATCGGATTTCCCCGACCCAGGCGGCCCTATCAGCAGTACGCCCGCGCTGTCCTTGGACGCGCAGCTCCCGTGGATCTGCATGGGCGCGCACTCTGGCCCCAAGCCGGATGAAAAGGAAGGGCGACCGCGGCGGGCCGCTTGTCGTGTCGTCGACCGCATGCCAGCCTGCCGCGCGCCATGACCTCCCGCACCGCTATCGCCGCCGCCGCCGCCAGGATTGCGGCGCATGTCCGTCGCACCCCGCTGCTGCGGCTCGCCGGGACGGACCTTGGATTGACCTTTCCCGTCACCCTGAAACTGGAACTGCTGCAGCACGCCGGCAGCTTCAAGCCGCGCGGGGCCTTCAACCGGCTGCTGTCCGCCGAGCTGCCACGCGCAGGCGTGATCGCCGCGTCGGGCGGCAATCACGGCGCGGCCGTCGCGTATGCGGCGCGCGCATTGGGCGTGACGGCGGAGATTTTTGTTCCGGCCCTGACGCCTGCCGCGAAGGTGGCGCGCATCGCCAGCTACGGCGCACGCGTTGTGCAGGGTGGCGAGACCTATGCCGAGGCGCTGGCCGCCTCGCGTGAGCGCCTGGCAGAAACCGGTGCGCTGGAGGTGCACGCTTACGACCATGCTGATGTCCTGGCCGGGCAGGGTACGGTCGGCCGCGAGTTCGAATTGGATGCACCGGAGCTGACGCATGTGCTGGTGGCCACCGGCGGCGGTGGGCTGATCGGCGGCATCGCGGCGTGGTACGCCGCGAGTGCCGCCATTGTCAGCGTCGAGCCTGCGGGTTGCCCGGCCCTGCACAACGCCCTGCAGGCGGGCGAACCCGTGCCCGCGCCGGTGGGTGGATTGGCCGCCGATAGCCTGGGCGCGCGCCAGGTCGGTGGGTTGATGTTCCCGATCGCCGCGCGTTACGTCGCCGCTTCGGTGCTGGTGCCGGACGATGCGATCGCGACGGCACAGCAGCTGATATGGGACCGGCTGCGACTGATCGCCGAGCCGGGCGGGGCCACTGCGCTGGCGGCGTTGGTATGTGGCGCGTTCGTCCCGCCCGCGGGAGCGCGCGTCGGTGTGCTGGTTTGTGGTGCCAACACGGATCCGACGAAGGGGGCCGCGCCATGACCGAACCGACGTTCCGGCTAGAGATTGACACGCGCGGTATCGCCACGCTGACGCTGAACCGCCCCGAGGTCGCCAACGCCTATGACGAGGCGTTGCTGCTTGCCATGACCGAGGCCATGGCGCGCCTGGCGACGGACAAGGCGGTGCGCGCTCTGGTGATCCGCGGCGCCGGGAAGCATTTCCAGGCTGGTGCGGATATCCGTTGGCTGAACCATCTGTCGCGCCAAGGCCCTGAGGCAAACTACGAAGCCTCGATTGTCACCGTGCGGTTCAGCCGCACACTGAACGAGTTTCCCAAGCCGACGATCGCGGTGATCCACGGCGCCTGCTTTGGCGGCGGCGTGGGTATTGCCTGCTGTGTCGACGTCGCACTCGCCACGCCGGATGCCCAGTTCGGCATCACCGAGGTGCGTGTCGGAATCGCGCCGACGCCGATCTCCACCTTCATGGTCGGCGCGATTGGTCTGCGCCAGACACGGCGCTACGCGCTGACGGGCGAACGTTTCGGTGCCGAGGAGGCCGCACGGATCGGCCTGGTGCACGAGGTTGTGCCCACCGAAGAGATCGAAGTCCGGTTGGCCCACGTGCTGCATGCGATCCTGGCCAGCGCGCCCGGTGCGATCGCTGCGACCAAACTCTCGTTTCTGGGTGCTAACAATCTGCTGCTGACTGACCGTGATATGGCGTTGCTGGCCCATGAGGGCTGGATGCAGCGCCAATCGCCAGAGGGTCAGGAGGGCACCTCCGCCTTTCGCGAAAAACGCCGGCCGGACTGGTATCCAAAACCGTAGGGCGAATGCGCGAAGCGCCTTCCGCCACACCCATCCATCGGGAGTTCATCATGCGTCGCTTGCTGCTGGCCGCCGCGTGTTTTGTGGGCCTCGCCGCGCCCGCGTCGGCGCAGACCAAGGTCTTGCATGTTGGCCTGCGCCAGGATCCCGACCTGCTCGATCCCACCCTGGGCTCTTCCTATGTCGGCCGTATCGTCTTCGCTGGCATGTGCGACAAGCTGTTCGACATCGATGCCAAACTGAACATCGTCCCGCAGCTCGCCACGGGTTACACCTGGAAGGATCCGACGCACCTCGTGATCCATCTGCGCCCGGGTGTGCTGTTTCAGGATGGTGAAAAGCTCGACGCCGACGCGGTGAAATACAAGCTCACGCGCGACCTGACCGCCAAGGGCAGCATGCGCCGCGGCGAGATCAACGCGATCGACAGCATCGACATCATCGATCCGCTCACAGTACAGCTCAATCTGAAGGCGCCGGCCGCGCAGCTTCTCGCGCAGCTCACCGACCGCGCCGGTATCATGATCTCGCCCAAGGCGGCCGCGGCGGAAGGCGACAAATTCGGCCTGCATCCGGTTTGCGCCGGCCCGTTCAGCTTCGAACAGCGTGTGCCGCAGGACAAGATCGTACTGAAGCGCTTCCCCGGTTACTGGGACGCCAAGGACATCCACTTCGATGAAGTGGTCTATCAGCAGAACCCCAATTCTTCGGTGCGCGTCGCGGATCTGCAGGCCGGCGCACTCGACCTGGTGGAATATATCCTGCCCACCGACGTGCCGACCGTGCAGAACGACGCAAAGCTGAAAGTCGTCATGGACGACTCGCTCGCGTACAACGGGATCGCGTTCAACACCGACAATGGCCCCGCGCAGAACAGCGTGGTCGGTAAGAACGCATTGGTGCGCCAGGCATTTGAGCTGGGCATCGATCGCACCGCGCTGATCCAGGTGGTCTACAACGGACTGTTCGCGCCAACGGTTCAGGCCAATCCGGCCAGCTCTCCATTCTACGACCAGGACCTGCGGATCCCGGCACGCGATCCCGCCAAGGCGAAGGCGCTGCTGCAGCAGGCGGGCGTGACATTGCCCGTGCCGGTGACGCTGACGGTGACCAACGGGTCTGATGACCAGCAGACCGCCGAAGTGATCCAGTCCATGGAACGCGACGCCGGCTTCGATGTGAAGATCAAGACGATGGAGTTCGCCGCCTCGCTGCAAGCGGGTTACGGCGGTGACTTCCAAGCCTACATGATCGGTTGGTCCGGCCGTGCGGACCCCGATGGCAATATGTGGCAGATGCTGCACACTGGCGGGCAGTTCAATTACGGCCACTACAGCAACTCCGACGTGAACCACGCGTTGGATGACGCACGTACCGTCGCCGATGTGCCCGGCCGTCGCATGTTCTACGCCAAGGTGTGGGCGCAGGAGCGCAAGGACCTGCCGCTGATCTATTTGTGGACCAGCAAGAACATCGTCGGCATGAAGCGCAGCATCACCGGCTTCCAGCAGGTGCCTGATGGGCTGATTCGTCTGCAGGGTGTGTCGATGCCGTAATGGGATACGCCGCGCCGTTCAGGTGTGAAGCGTGAACGCCGCCCGCATCAGCTCCTGTGTGTACGCCTCGCGCGGTGCAGCGAATACGGCGGCGGCGTCACCTTGTTCCACCACCTTGCCGTGCCGCAGCACCACCACGCGGTGCGCCAGTGCGCGGACCACTTTCAGATCATGGCTGATGAACAGATAGGACAGTCCATGCCGCTGCTGCAGCTCGCGCAGCAGTTCGACAATTTGCGCCTGCACCGACATGTCCAGCGCACTGGTCGGTTCGTCCAGCACCACCAAGCGCGGCTTCAGTACCAGCGCTCGCGCGATGGCGATGCGCTGGCGCTGACCGCCGGAAAACTCGTGTGGATAGCGTTCCATCACGCTGGCGGGCAGGCCGACCTCACTCAGTGCGGCGGCAACGCGACGTTCCCGTACCGGGCGCGTGAGCCCCGGCTCATGCACCGACAAGCCCTCGGCGATGATGTCGCTGACCGGCAGGCGCGGCGACAGGCTGCCAAAAGGATCCTGAAACACGATCTGCATCCGCGCGCGCAGTCGGCGCAGCGCACGGCGATCGAGGGTCACCAGATCCTGCCCGGCAAAACTGATCGCGCCAGTCGCATGCTCCAACCGCAGCGCGGCGAACGCGAAGGTGGTTTTGCCGGATCCTGACTCCCCCACCAGGCCAACGGTTTCGCCCTCGCGTACCGTCAAACTGACACCATCAACCGCGCGCACGAATCCCACGGCTCGCCGCAGCACGCCGCGGCGGATGGGGAAATGGATGCGCAGATCATCCACCTGCAACAGGGGCGCGGCATCACTTGGCAAAGGCAGCGGCGCACCCTTCGGTACCGCGGCCAGCAGCATGCGGGTATACGGATGTGTCGGCGCACCAAACACATCCATGACACGCCCGCTCTCGACAATGCGGCCGTCACGCATCACGCAGACACGGTCGGCGTAGCGGCGCACGATCGCCAGATCGTGCGTGATCAGCAGCAGTGCCAACTGCCGCTCCGACTTCAATCGCGCCAGCAGCTCCAAGATCTGCGCCTGGATCGTCACATCCAGCGCAGTGGTCGGTTCGTCGGCGATCAGCAGTGCGGGATCGTTGGCGAGCGCCATGGCGATCATCACGCGTTGGCGCTGCCCGCCGGACAATTGATGCGGGAACGCATCCAATCGATGTTCGGCATCGGCAAAGCCGGCTTGGGTCAGCGCTGCGATCACCCGCTTGCGCAATTCCGTGCCCGAAATCGCGCTGTGCAATCGGATGGCCTCGGCAATTTGTCGGCCGATGCGATGCAGCGGATTCAGGCTCGACGTCGGCTCCTGGAACACCATGCCGGCCAATGTGCCGCGGACCTCACGCAGCGTCGCGCGATTGGCGCCGATCATGGCGCGCCCATCCAACATGATACGCCCGGTGGGATTGGTTCCACCCGCCGGCAACAATTGCAGCAATGACAACGCGGTGAGCGACTTTCCCGATCCGCTTTCGCCGACCAGGGCCAGCGTCTCGCCGCGATCGAGGCCGAACGACACGCCATCGACGACCTGCTTGTCGCCGAATGCCACCGACAGGTTGTCGACTGCTACCAGGGTCATCGCGGCATGCGGCGCGGATTGAACGAGTCGCGAACCGCCTCGCCGATGAAGATCAACAGGGTCAGCGTGCCGCCCAGCACCACGAACGCGGTGATGGCCAACCAAGGCGCTTGCAAGTTATCTTTCCCTTGCGCGACCAGTTCCCCCAGCGATGGCGACCCCGGAGGCAATCCAAAGCCAAGAAAATCAAGGCTCGACAGGACCGTCACGGAACCGGACAGGATGAACGGCACATAGGTCAACGTGGCGACCATCGCGTTCGGCAGGATATGCCGCCACATCACGCGCGCATCAGAGACGCCCAACGCCTTCGCCGCCCGCACATATTCCAGATTGCGGCCGCGCAGGAATTCAGCGCGCACGACGCCGGTCAGGTTCATCCAGGCAAACAACAGCAGGAAGATCAGCAACACCCAGAATCCAGGCGTGATGATGCTCGCCAGGATGATCAGCAGAAACAGTTGCGGCATCCCGCTCCAGATCTCGATGAAGCGCTGGAACAGCAAGTCGACCAGACCGCCATAGTAGCCTTGCACGGCCCCGGCGGCGATGCCGATCACCGAACTTGCCGCGGTTAAAATGAAACCGAACAGAATTGAGATTCGGAAACCATAGATCACGCGCGCCAGCACATCGCGCGCCTGGTCATCGGTCCCGAGCGGATTGCGCCAGGTTGGTGGCGAAGGGGCGGGCGCCGACATATTCTTGACGATGCTGTCGTAGCTGAATGGCACCGGTGGCCAGATCATCCATCCGTGCGCGTCGATCACCGCTTGGACATCGGGATCGGTGTAGTCCGCCTCGGTTGGCATCAGGTCGGAACCGAACGTGTCCTCGCTGTAGTCGAACAGCACCGGGACGTACCAGCGATGATTGAACCGGATCAGCAGCGGACGGTCATTGGCGATGAGTTCGGCGGGCAAAGTGACGGCGAACAGGATGAGAAAGATCCAGAACGAAATATAGCCGCGCCGATGCTGCCGGAAGATCGTGAGGCGTCGGCGCGTGACGGGCGACAGGCGCATCAGCGCCGCGCCTCGAAGTCGATGCGCGGATCGACCAGCGTGTAGAGCGTATCGCCCACAATCTGCAGCAGCAGGCCCAGCAGCGTGAAGATATACAGCGTGCCGAACATCACCGGGTAATCCCGTTGAATCGCCGCCTGGAACCCCAGCAGCCCGAGCCCATCCAGCGAGAACACGATCTCCACCAGCAATTGCGAGGTGAACAGGATGCTGATGAAGGCCTGGGGAAAGCCGGCGACGATCAGCAGCATCGCGTTGCGGAAGACGTGGCCATACAGCACGCGCTGTTCCGACGCGCCCTTGGCGCGCGCGGTGATTGTGTATTGTTTGTGAATTTCCTCCAGGAAGCAGTTCTTCGTCAGCATGGTGAGGCTGGCGAACCCGCTGGCGACGATCGCGATGGTCGGCAGCACCATATGCCAGGCGTAGTCCATGACGCGTGCCCCGAACGACCAGCTCGCGGCGCCATCACTGGTCAGCCCCCGCAACGGAAACCAATTGAAGAAGCTGCCGCCGGCGAATATTACCACCAGCAGGATGGCGAACAGGAAGCTCGGTACCGCGTAGCCCACCAATACGACGGCCGAGCTGGCCAGATCGAATCGGCTGCCGTCGCGTACCGCCTTGGCGATGCCCAGCGGAATGGAGATCAGGTAGATCAGCAGCGTCGACCACAAGCCAAGCGAGACCGACACCGGCAGGCGCTGCAGCACCAGATGCCACACTGTCTGGTCGCGAAAGATGCTGCGGCCAAATTCGAAGCGCAAATATCCGTCGACCATGTCGAGAAAGCGCGTCAGGGGCGGCTTGTCGAAGCCGAAGGTGCGCTTGATGTCCGCGATGACGTGCGGATCGAGGCCGCGGCCGGCGCGATAGCTACCCGGGCCGCCGACGTCGGAGCTTGAACCCGTCATGCGCGACGACATGACACCATGCCCACGGAGCTGCGCGATCATCTCGTCGACCGGTCCGCCGGGGGCGAACTGAATCACCGCGAAGTTGATGGCGATGATACCGAACAGGGTTGGAATCACCAGCAGCAGCCGGCGGAGCAGATAGGCCGCCATCGTGCCCCGCCGTCAACGAATGATCATTGCCGACGCGCCTTGTCCGTGGCCGCGGCCGTCGCCGCATCCACCCACCACGTGTCGAAGTTCACGCCCTCGCGGATCGGCTTGTCGGGGTAACCGAATTTGTTCCACCAGGCGACGTGGAAGTTCTGGTTGGAGTAGTTCGGTACCATGTACCAGCGCCACAGCAGCACGCGATCTAGTGCGTGCGCCGCGGTCAACAGGGTGGGGCGATCTGGTGCGGCGATCACCTTGTCAACCAACGCGTCCACCGCCGGATCACAGATGCCGGGCAGATTGGAACTGCCCTGCGCCTTGGCACCCGCGCAGGTGAAGTAATCGCGCAGCTCATTCCCCGGTACATCATCTTCGGGGTAGATGTACAACGTCATATCGAAGTCAAAATCATCTGTCAGGTGCTGATACTGCGCCGGATCCACGGTACGGACCCGCGCATCAATGCCCAGGCGCTGAATGTCCTGCACATAGGGCAGCGCGACGCGCTCGTACGACGGATCAGGCAGCAGGATGGTGAAGCTCATCTGCTGGCCGCTGGCATCGACCAGCTTGCGGTCCTTCACATGCCATCCCGCCTGCTCCATCAGCTTCAGCGCCTGGATCATTTGCGCGCGGTTGTTGCCCGACCCATCGGTGACCGGCAGGGTGAAGGGCTGGGTAAACAGGTCGGGCGGCAGTTCCTTGCGGAACGGCTCCAGCAGCTTCAGTTCCTCGCCCTGAGGAATGCCTGACGACGCCAGATCGCTGTTATCGAAGTAGCTGCTGGTGCGCGTGTAGCTATCGTAGAATAGATTCTTGTTGGCCCATTCGAAGTCGTAGACCAACCCAAGCGCATTGCGCACTCTGGCGTCGGCGAACACCGGACGCCGTGTGTTCATCGCCCAGCCCTGCAACCCGGTCGGCAGGTGGTGGCGGAAGTCGTGCTTGATCACCAGACCCTTCTGCACCGCCGGGAAATCATACGCCGTCGCCCAACGCGCCGCGGTGTTCTCCGAGCGGATATCAACATCGCCCGCCTTGAACGCCTCCATTGCCACGGTCAGATCGCGGTAATAATCGACTCGCACGGTGTCGAAGTTGTTGGTGCCCTTGCCAGTTGGCAGATCGCGCGCCCACCAATCCGGATTGCGCTGGAACACCATGTCGCGGCCCATGCTGTAAGACGTAATCCGGTACGGGCCCGACCCGATCGGGGGATCGGTCAATGGACGGGAGAAGTCGCGCCCAGCAAAGAAATGCTTCGGCATCACGGGCAGGCCGCCCACCAGTAGCGGCAGCTCGCGGTTCTCGTTGGATTTGAATTGGAACACGACCCGGCGTTCGCCGGTGACTTCGACATCCTTCACATCGCCGAATTGCACCCGGAAGGACGGGCGCCCCTGCGCCATCAACGTATTATAGCTCCAGGCCACATCCTCGGCCGTGACCGAGGTGCCGTCAGAGAATTTCGCCGCGGGGTTGATGTCGAATGCCACCCACAGGCGGCTCTGCGGCAGTTCAATCGTCTGTGCCAGATGGCCGTAGGCAGCGTCCCCCTCATCAGCGGATGACGTCAGCAAGCTTTCCCAGACATGCCCAACGCTCGCACCGGAGCCGGAACCACCAGGCAGGATGATCCAGGAGCCGACCATGCCCAACGGCGCGGTGCCGCGCAGGATGAACGGATTGAAATTGTCGAAAGTGCCGCCAAAAGCCAGATGCACTTCGCCACCCTTGGGGGCGTTCGGATTTACGTAGGGGAAATACGGGAAATCCGGCGGCAGCGCCGGCTTGCCGAGTACTGCGATCGCATTGGTGCGTGCGATCGGACCATCGTCGGCCCATGCCACGGTGCTGGCCAGGCTGATAAGCAAAAGAGCGAGCAGCGCACGCAATGGAACCACCTTTCTCACGGCATATCGATCACGCCACGGCACCCCACTCCGCCATGCGCGCCACACGCGCGCGCTCCAGCGCCTCGCGTTGTTCCCACAGCGAACGATACCACGCGATGCGCGGAGCAACCTGGTAGGCGAGCATGCGGTTCTCGGCGACGTAGGCGCGCGCCGCATCCCCCAGGCGCTGCGCGACATCCGGCATCGCGATCAGACGCAACAGCCGCGCCCGCAGCTCCTCGCCACTGTGGAACAACAGCCCAGTCCGGCCGTCCTCGATGCTATCGCCGTACACCACATGACTGGCCAGCGCGGCGGTGCGGCAGGCACCTGCCTCGATGAACTTCAGATCAGATTTCGCCCGATTGAACCAGGTGTCAGCCAGCGGCATGAACGCGATCTCGGACTCCCCAAGCAGCGACAGATAGGTGTCGTGGTCACAGGTGGGGGTGAACGCCTTATGTGGCGAGTCCAGCGCGTCGAAGAACGCGCGGTCGTGTACAACCTTGAAGTGCAACCGGTCCCCGACGGTGGCGGCGACGGCGTTCAACATCGGCATCAGCGGCCGCCAGTCGCGTTCGCGGTTCAGGGCACCAAAGAACAGGGTCAACTTGTTCGGGTCGGTAAAATTGTGCAGGTCGGGCAGCGCGCGCATGGCATTGGGGAAGACGCGCAGCACGGGATTGCGCAGGCTCAGCACTTCCGCGAGCGCCGGCGTGCTGGTCTGCACCGCGTGCACCGCGCGGAAACTGAACTGCTCCTCGCTCTGCATGCCACGGAAGAAATCGGGGTGGTCGTCGAATTCGGTCACCACGAGCCAGCCGGCATCATGCAGATGCTGGATCAGGGCGATCGCGTCCTGTCCGGCCAAGGCCGGGCGATGCAGCACGAAGATCCGTGGCATGTCGACGGCTGCGGGACCCACGTCGACATTCGACCCCATCCGAATGATCACGCTCGGGTCAGTGAACATTGCCCGCATGGGGTAGACGACCCGCACATGCGACACACCCCCAACCGGTGCTAGCATGTTCGCGCCAATGGTCATCAGCCGGTGCGGCGTTTTGCGCACACGCCACAGATACTGCAGTGGTGCTGCACGGTCGGCATAGGCCTGCGGATCGACGCCCAGCGCGCGAAGCGCCGGTGCAAGGGCATTGACGAAGGCCAGTGCTTGCTCCCCGCCAAACACCCGCGGGTGCACGTCGCACGGCACCAACCCGAGTGCCTCCAAACCCTTGCGCATGGTGTCCAGGCTGAACCAGCGCAAATGTCCGTCATCCAGCAGCCCTGACGGCTCATAGTCCCAGACGCCGCGCAGTAGCCGGTCAGCGAACGTCCAGTTCTCGACGTTGGGTACGCAAATCAGGATGGTGCCATTGTCATTCAGGGCCTGGGCGTGCCGGGCCAGCACCGCCCACGGGTCCTTCATGTGCTCCAGCACGTCGCCGTAGGTGATGCAGTCGATGCCGTCCTGTGGCGCGAACGGGAAGGGAGCGTTTTCGACGTCGCCAACCGCCACCTCGTCGAGCCGCTGAGCGGCAATGGCCGCGGCAACCGGATCTATCTCGATACCGAGCACCCGGGCGCGCGGATTCAGTCGGCGATAGGCGGCACCCAATGCGCCCGTACTGCAACCCACGTCCACGACAACCCTGGCGTCGAGCGGGATGCGGTCCAGCAGGTCCTGGTTGACCACATCATGATGGGCGGCCATCGGCGATAAATGCTCCTGCGCAAGCGCGACGACGCGCGGCTCAGGCCGCGCGGGGAGGCGCTTAACCGACGCTGCCTGTGTCGTACGCGGATTTGCCGCCTGGACGCAAGGGGCGGCCGGCAGATGGCGCAATCCAACGCACTCCTGCCGCAACGTTTGCAGGCGGGTCAGCATGCGGGTTTGGACACGGCTCAGCGTGGCGGCGGCGAGAGCTGCGGCGCCACATGTACCGCGTGGCGCAGGACGACCGCCGCGCGGTCCAGATGATTGTCCGCCCGACCGAAACGCCGGGCCGCGTTTACCAACGCAAGGCGCACCCCGGGGGCGCCCAGGACAATGTGGTCTCCGTCCGTTCTCCAGGAGCGCCGGTCGCCGGAGGCTGGAACCGCGGCTCAAGACCCATCGCACCGGCCCAGTCAGGCCACTTCATGCGATGGATCGCGGCGACCGGCCGTAGCGCTACCCATGGCGCGCGCAATGCATCCGCGACGATCACGCCGTGCGGCGCCTGCGCTCCGCAGGGTGCCGCAGCCGACGCGCGCGGTACCGATTTCCGTCGGGTCGGCGCGTGGGTCGATCAAGATGATCCCGGCCGCGGCGGCGGCCAGCGCCCACTGCCCGTGTGCCAGGCGCTCGAAATGCGGCATGAAGCCGATGAGGCCGGCGGATCGCGGCCCGGCCAGCGTGTCGATGAAGGGTGACAGGCTGCGGGATTGCCCAGGCCGAAGGCCCTGGGCAGGCCCGGCCGTGCCGCCGTCCGCGGACCGGACCACGCACCCAATAAATGTCCCACGACCCATCGCGCACGCCCGGTGCCTCGTACCCGCCATACCCCGCACCCGCGACGATCTTGCGCCCGTGGGGTGCATGGCACGCGAGCAGGTCGGCGTCCTGCAATCGCCAGGCGAGCTGGACTTCCTCATCCGGCGCAGGACAGTGCCCTGGCGGCCGGCCGAGGTGCCGAAGCCGCCGCCCCTAACAGCGCGCCGACGTTGCAACTGATATTGAAACCGTACGGTTCCAGTCCGGTTGGCACATCCGTGGTGCGATACTCACCACACCCCTCGGCTTCGATGATCGACTGCACGCCCCGCAGGGAGGTGGGCTACCAGCGCGGTCGCGGCGCTTCTCATTGCGGCAGGATGCGTCCGCCAATTGCCGCTGGTGGACGCGCCGCCGTCCGGACGGCGGCAATCATCTGTTCGATCCAATCAGGTGCGGGAACCGTATCGTCGTCGATATTGGCGATGCAGTCCGTGCCGCAGGCTGTGGCGCCGGCGTTGCGCGCCAGTCTGACCCCGGGCTGGTGCGGCGCGATCATGTCGGCGTTGGCATGTGTGGCGACGATATCCGCACGCTCCCGATGGGCGTGCTGGGTCGAGCCGCTATGTTCCACCAGGATGCGAAACCGCGCCTGTCTCACGGTTTGCCGTGCCGTGCCCGCGAGGCAATCCCGGACGTAGGCCGGCCGGTTATGCCCGCACAGGCACGCCGTGACGCTTGGGTCGGGCAAACTGTCGCACGCATCCTGCATGCGCACAGCCGAGACCGCGGAAGATTGCGCACGCCTTAACGCGGATCCGGTCGACCAATGCCGTGATAATCGAAGCCACTGTGACGCATCGCAATCGGATCATAGACGTTGCGCAAGTCAACCATCACCTGACCGTGCATCACGTCGCGCAGCCGGCCCGGACTGAGCGCACGAAACTCATTCCATTCCGTAATCAACACGAGCGCATCCGCGCCGGCGACGGCGTCCAGGGCGTCCTTACAGTAAACAACACTCCCCGGCAGGACCGTGCGCGCCTGCTCCATGCCCTCGGGATCGAAGGCGCGCACGATGGCGCCATCCTCGACCAGGCGCGAAACGATCGGGATGGCGGGCGAATCCCGCATGTCGTCGGTCTCCGGCTTGAAGGTCAGCCCGAGCACGGCGATGGTCTTGCCGCGTACCGACCCGCCACAGGCCGCGATCACGCGCATCGCCATGCCCGCCTTGCGCGCGTCGTTCACTGCCACCACGGTTTCCACCAACCGCGTTGGCGCGCCGGCATCTTGTGCGATGCGCATCAGCGCCAGCGTATCCTTGGGGAAGCACGATCCGCCGAAGCCCGGACCGGGATGCAGGAACTTGCGTCCGATGCGACCGTCCAATCCAATGCCGCGCGCGACATCGTGCACATCGGCGCCCGCCTTCTCGCAAAGGTCTGCCATTTCGTTGATGAAGGTCACCTTCATCGCCAGGAACGCATTCGCCGCGTATTTCGTCAGCTCCGCGGTCTCGAGGCCGGTGAACAAGATGGGGGCCTCGATCAAATAGAGCGGCCGGTAGAGCCGCCGCAGCACCTCGCGCGCCCGTTCGGTCTCGGCGCCGATCACCACGCGATCCGGACGCATGAAGTCGCCGATCGCGTTGCCTTCGCGCAGGAATTCCGGATTGGACGCGACGTCGAAATCAAGATCCGGCCGGGTGGCGCGGACGATCTCGGCGATGCGCCGGCCGGTGCCAACCGGCACGGTCGATTTGGTGACGATCACGGTATAGCCGGACAGCGCGCGGGCGACCTGCTCGGCGGCGGCGTGGACGTAGCTGAGATCGGCATGGCCATCACCGCGCCGGGTCGGCGTGCCGACGGCGATGAATACCGCCTCGGCGCCATGCAGTGCCGAGGCGAGCTCGCCCATGAACGTCAGACGTCCTGCCTTGACGTTGGCGGCCACGAGCTGATCCAGCCCAGGTTCGTAGATCGGCATGCGGCCTTCGGCGAGCGCGGCCAGCTTGACGCTGTCGGTCTCGACCACGGTGACGTCGGTGCCGAACTCGGCAAAGCATGCGCCGGAAACGAGGCCGACATAGCCGCCGCCAATCATGGTGATGCGCACGGGATGGATTCCTTGGTCGAGGTATCAGGGCGGTAAAGCACAGACCAGGGGATCGGTGCCAGCGCTGGTGCTGACGATCCCGGCGTCATGCATCAACGCGTTTTGTGGGCCGTCGCACAATGTCGTCCAGCGTATGTTGTGCGGACCGCGCCGCCGTTGTGGCGTCTTCGGCCTGGTACCGGGCAATGGCTGTCTCCAACGCGCGCAGACCTCACGTGGCGTGCCCCAATGTGTCCTGTGCCGCGGCCACAACCTTTGACGTTGCCGCCAGCTGCGGTCTGGCCGGGGTCATCGCCTGCCGCCCCCGCGCCCCCCAAGCGGCGAGCGGGGTGGCCACCTGGTCCCCGATGGCCAGCATCCGCGTCCACCGTGCACGCAGGCGCCACCGCGTCGCCCAACCTCGCCTTGGCCTGCCTGGCGTGCGCCTCCTCCCGCCGCGCCGTGCCAAGCGCGCGGGCGACCTCGTCCACCGCCCGACGCCGGAGGCGCAACAGCGCATCCAGCGTGCCGCGCGCCATGTCTGGTGGGCTGCAGCACGGCGCGTCGCGCGGCGGAACCGTCCGCCAGATCGCTGCGTTCGTTTTTCGCCGGTCGCAATATTTGCTCCAGACGCGGTGCTCGCGCGACGGCCTCGCCGATCGCCGGGTCGCTGCCGCCGCGACAGGCGCCCGAGCGAACCAGGTCCGCCATGCCATTCCACAACGCCAGAACGGACCGGACGCGGCGGGTCAGGGTGTTCTCGATCTTCGTTGTTACAGCCAGGGACCGCGCGACAGTGAGCGGCGCACATCGACCGCGGGATAGCGCCTGCCCTCGGCGATTCGGCGGTCCAGCACCACGTGCCCGTCCAGCGCGCCGCGCACCGCATCGGCCACAGGTTCGTGGTGCTCATCGCCCCGACCAGCACGGTGAACGGGGCGGTGATCTGTCCGGTTACTCCGTTCGGCCGTTCTGCACCGGGCCCCGCGCACGCCAGCAGCCTGGGCGGTTCGGCGAACACGCTCGGCGGGTAGCCACGTGTGGCCGGAGGCTCGCCGGCAACCAGGCCGATCGCGCGCAGGGAGCGGCAGAAGCGCGTGACGCTGGCCATCATGACTAGCACTGATTTGCCCTGGTCGCGGCAACGCGCGGCGACGGTCATCGCCGCGTACGCCGCCTGCCGGCGCCTCGTTGGGGGCGTGTCGGACGTGGCCACGACCACCACTGCGCGGGCGGGAGCCGACCATATGATCGGCACCGTGTGGGGCCGTGGTTACATGATCCGCGATCCCGGCGCGCCGCTCAACAAGGCCATGGCCTCGGCCCTGCGCCAGCCGATGCCGGTGCCCGCGCCAGCCGAAGAGCACGCGTGGTCGGCCGCCTGACGAGCCGACATTTGGTCGGGCGGCCTACTTCCAGCTCGACAAGAAGAATCGGGGCAGCTCGTCCGGGTACGGCTTGAAGTTGAGCTGCTTGCTGAACCCATACGTCTTCACGTAGGTGAACAGCGGGATGAGATCGGCATCCGCGGTGATCCTTTTGATCGCCTCACTATAAGCCTGCCGCCGCTGGTCGGGATCGGTCACCGACCCACCCTCTGTCACCAGCTTGATGATCGCCGGATCACGTGTGTAGTCGAATGCGGACCCGGTGAAGAAATACGGCAGGAACGCCGATACGTCGTTGATCGAGTAGCTGCCCCAGCTCCCGGCATTCAGTGGTGTCTTACCCTCCTGTACCCGCTGGATCACCGCCGAGACCTGCAACTGATCGATATGCGCGCGAATCCCCACCGCCTGCAGATAGCCCTGCATGGCGCCATTCCACTGCGGCAGCAGATACGATACCAGGGTCGTATCGAATCCATTCGGATACCCTGCTTCGGCCAGCAACTGCTTCGCCTTCGCTGGATCATAGCCGTAGTGCACGGCGCCCGCCTGGTCGCAGCCAAACTGGGTCGGGTAGCAGGGCGCATCCAGCGGCCGCGAGTTGCCCTGCATCAACTGCTTGGCCATCGTCGCGCGGTCCAGCGCGTAGGCAATGGCCTGGCGCACCTTGACCTTCGTCAGCGGATTGTCCGCCCCGGTGCGGCCGGCGGCGTCGAGCTGTATATAACCAACACGCATCGTCTCGGCGCGCATCGCGGTCAGCCCCGGCATCGCGGCCACGGCGTCGAACTGGTCGGGGCTGAAATCCCAGATCCAGTCGGCGCGCCCGCCGAGCAATTCGGCCATTTCGGTTGCCGCGTCTGCGACCTCATGGATCTTGAGGTATTTGATCGCCGGCTTGCCCTTCGGACTGTCCGCGTAATACCCGTCGTAGCGCTCCATATCGATCTCGTTGACGCCATCGACCTTGGTGATCTTATACGGACCGGTGCCGATCGGCGCCTTCGAGAACCCATCCGCGCCGACCTTCTCGCGATAGGCCTTCGGGTAGATCGGCAGCACCATCGCGATGTATTGCAGGGCTGCCGGGAAGACACGCTTCAGCTTCACCCGCACCGTGTAGTCATCCAGCTTCTCGGCACCGGCGAGGAACAGGTAGTTGCTCGGCACCGAAAGCTGCTTGTCGGACAGCAGCGAGTTGATCGTATAGACAACGTCGTCGACGCTGAACCTGTCGCCGTTCTGGAACGTGACGTCCTTGCGCAGGGTGAAGTCGATCGTGGTGTCGTCGACCTGCTTCCACGAACTGGCGAGCAGTGGCTTGATCTGGAATGTGTCAGGGTCGCGATAGACCAGCCCGTCCTGGGCGTGGATCTGCACGACGTAGCCCTCGCGCAACGAGTTATAGTAGAAATCGACATTGGGGATCGCATTGCGCGTGGTGAAGCGGAGCGTGTCCGCGGATTTCTGCGCCATCGCTGGCATGGTCCAGATGAGACCCGCCGCCATCACGCACGCCTGCCACCAGCTTCGCCCGCGCATTCGACCGCCTCCGCTGTTTACGTCACCCGGCCGCAACGGTGCGGCATGTCGCGGCCGGCGGCAAGCTGGTTATATGGCACCCAGGCCAGAACTGCTCAGGCTTTGATCGCGTTGACCAGGATTTCGGCGGCGCGCTGGCATTGCGCCCGTGTGACATTCAGATGCGTTGTCGCGCGCACGGTACGGGCCGCGAAGGCCGACACCAGCGCGCCCTCGCGCTGTGCCCGCCGTACCACCTCGCCCGCATCCGGCAGCGGTGCGGGTAGATGGAAGATCACGATGTTGCTCTGCACCGTCGCCAGATCCATCACTGCCTTCGTCGTTGCCACGCCCTCGGCGATGATCCGGGCATTGGCATGATCCTCGGCGAGGCGATCCATGTTGTGGTCCAGCGCGTACAGCCCGGCGGCCGCCAGGATGCCCGACTGCCGCATCGCGCCGCCGAACATACGACGCGCCCGGACCGCCCGCATCATCGCTTCTTTGCTGCCAGCAATCAGGCTGCCGACCGGACAGCCCAGCCCCTTCGACAGCGCGACCGACACCACATCGAACGGCCGCGCCAGCTCCGCCAGGCTGCGGCCCGACGCGATCGCCGCGTTGAACAGCCGCGCCCCATCCAGATAGGTGGCAAGGCCGAGCTCGCGTGCCGTGGTGCAGATCGCCTCGACGTCCGCCTGCGCCCACACCACGCCACCGCCGCGGTTATGCGTGTTCTCCAGCACGATCATCGTGGTCGGTGGGAAGATGATGTGCCCGCGCGGCTTGCACGCGACGCGCACGTCCGCCGCGCTGAATAGGCCGCCCTTGCCGACCACCGTGAACTGCACGCCGGAATTGGCCGCCGCGGCGCCGGATTCGTGCCAGACGATGTGCGATTCATCACCGACGAGTACATCGTCGCCTGGCCGGGTCAGCAGCTTCAGGCCGATCTGGTTCGCCATCGTGCCGCTGGGCAGGAAGATCGCTGTCTCCATGCCTAACAGCCCGGCGATCCGTTCCTGTAGCGCATTGACCGAGGGGTCCTCACCATACTGGTCGTCCCCCACCGGCGCCTTTGCCATCGCGGTCCTCATGCCGTCCGAGGGAAGGGTGACGGTGTCCGAACGCAGGTCGATGCGATCCATGGAGTGGCTCCTTTGCGGGAGGCGACCCTAGCGCGCTGGCGCGATCCGGGGAACGCATCCCGGAGCCGCCCGTTGCTGGCGCGGCCCGCGTTGCGGTGGCACAAGCCATCTATGTCCGCTTCGACCCATCCGCTGCACGGTCCGAACCGGCTGAAGCTGGGCATCTTCGCTGCCAACGCCGATGGCGGGCTGACCCTGACCCGGGTCTCCGAACGCTGGCCGGCGCACTGGCCGGAGATCGTCGCCGTCGCCCGGATGGCCGACACCGTGGGCCTGGAATTCTTCCTGCCGATTGCGCGCTGGAAAGGCTTCGGCGGCGTCACCAACAGCCGCGAAGTCTCATTCGAGACACTGACCTTCGCCGCGGCGCTGGCCGGTCTGACCCACCGGATCGCGCTGTTCGCCACCGTGCATGTGCCAATGGTGCATCCGGTGTTCGCGGCCAAGGCGCTGGCAACGCTGGATCACGCCAGCAACGGGCGCGCCGGTCTGAACATCGTCTGCGGTTGGCATCCCGGCGAATTCGCCATGTTTGGCGTGCCACAGGTTCCCGCGCGCTACGAGCAGGGGCTGGAGTGGTTCGACATTATGTCCCGCATTCATGCCGGCGGTGAACCATTCGATTTCGCCGGGCGCTTCTATGATCTGCGTGCGGTCTCCGGTCAGCCGGTGCCCTTGCAGCGGCCTCGACCGGTGACCGCGAATGCCGGCTTCTCGCCCGAAGGCCGCGACTTCGCCGCGCGCGCGGCTGACTTCCTGCTCACCACCTTCGTCGACGTTGAAGCCGGCCGCGCGCATATCGCCGATATGACTGCGCGCGCCGCCGTGACAGGCCGGCAGGTCGGGGTTATTGCCACCTGCCATGTGGTCTGTCGCCCCACCCAGGCGGAAGCCGAGGACTACTACGACCACTACGCTGTGCGCATGCAGGACAGCGATGCGGTGGACCATCACATGGGCGCGAAGGCGGCATTCTCTGCCTCGCATGATCCGGTGGCATATCGTCTGCATCGCAAGCGCTTCGCCGGTGGGGCCGGCACGTATCCGCTGGTCGGCACGCCGCGCCACGTCGCCGACGCGCTCGTGCGGATCAGCGGCGCCGGCTTCGCTGGCTGCGCGCTCTCCTTCGTGAATTACCTAACCGAGCTGCCAGGCTTCGTCGCCGACGTTCTGCCGCTGCTGCGCGAGGCCGGCCTGCGCCTGTAAAGCGCCTGCACGTACACCGCTCCCGCCATGCGGGAGAGGTCGGCACGCGAAGCAAGCCGGGTGAGGGTGCTACCCTAGCACCAGAGCCAGCACGCGGCACGGGCTGCCGGTGCCGCCGGCGATCTTCAGCGGCGGCGTGATAAGGATCGCGCCTTTCGCCGGGAGCTGATCCAAATTGGCCAGGCTCGCCAGGCCGAACCTGTTCGCGCCATGCATGCCGGCATGGCAGGGAAACGGTGGATCGAACCCGAACGCCTGACCCGCATCCGTGCCAACCGTTTCAGTTCCGAACCCGATCACCTCGCGTTCGCGCACCATGAACGTCACGCAGTCCGGATCAGGCCCCGGCGTATGTGGCCCGCTTTCATCGGCGTTCAGAAACGTCGCGGCGTCAGCGCGCTTCGACCATCCGCTGCGCAGCAGCACCCAGCTCCCGGCCGTGATCCGGCCATGGACCGCTTCCCACGCCTCCAGCCGCCCGCGCGTCAGTAGGAAGTCCGGATCGCGCGCGCAGTCATCGGTGCAGTCGATGACATAGGCCGGCGCCACTAGCCGCTGCGGCAGGATCGTGTCGAGTGCGTTATTCGGCTGGTCCTTCCCGGTGATCCAATGGATCGGCGCATCGAAATGCGTTCCGGTATGTTCGCCGAACGACAGGTTGCTCCACGCCCAGGCCGGTCCGCGATCGTCGTAGTGGGAGATCGTCTCGATCCGGAACGGTGCCGACTGCCCGAACTGCGGCGGCAACGCGATCACCGGCGTATCGGCGGCCAGAGGCTGCGACAGATCGACAACCCGCACCGCGCCCGACGCCAGCGCCGAGGCAAGCTCCGCCAAAACATCCGTCATGACCGCTCTCCCCCCTAAGCCTAAACTGTGAACTGCTCGGCGATGATACGTTCCGACAAGCCCTGATCGGGGTCGAACAGCACTGTCACCGAGACGGAACGATCCTCACTCACCGCCACCGACAGCACATCGCGCACCTCGGTGAAATCGGCGACCGCCGCGACCGGGCGCTTGTCGTTCTCCAACACCTCAAACAGCACCTCGGCGCTGGAGGGCAACAACGCCCCGCGCCATCGCCGCGGCCGGAACGCGCTGATCGGTGTCAGCGGCAGCAGGTTGGCCGACAATGGCACGATTGGTCCGTGTGCGGATAGATTATACGCCGTCGATCCCGCCGGCGTGGACAGCAGCACGCCGTCGCACATCAGCTCCGCCAGCCGCACTCGCCCATCGATGGTGATGCGGATCTTTGCCCCTTGGCGCAGCTGGCGCAGCAGGCTCACTTCGTTGAACGCCAACGCTTCCTCGACCGCGCCACCAACCGTCACCGCGTTCATGCGCAACGGATAGAGTTCGGCGGCCTGCGCAGCAATCAGCCGCTCCATCAGCGTATCTTCGCTATAGGCGTTCATCAGGAAACCGACCGAGCCGCAATTCATGCCGTAAACCGGCAAGCGGTTCACCACAGCGCCGTGCACCACTTCCAGCATCTGCCCGTCGCCGCCCAGCGCGACCATCACATCCGCCTGGGCCGGCGCGCAATCGCCATAGCGCGCGACCAGCCGTGCGTAGCTCGCCTGCGCGATCGGCGTGGTGGAGGCAGAGAACGCCACATGACCGGGCCGAATCGCACGGCGGGTCGCCTGCGGCACAACCGGGACCGGAACGATCGGACTCACGTCCGCTTCCGATGCTCCAGCACCGGCATGTTGCCACGCACCCGCGCGGTAACACCGGGATCGATCCGCGCGGTCGCCCACCCGATGCCGTCGGACACCTGCGTCACCACCTGGCCCCAGGGATCGCACACCAGTGAGTGGCCGTAAGTGAAGCGCGGCTCGCCCTTGCCCTCCAGGTGTTTGCCATGCGTCGCCGGTGCGGCGAACCAGCACTGCGTCTCGATCGCGCGGCCGCGGATCAGCACTTCCCAATGATCCTTGCCGGTCGCCAGCGTGAACGCCGACGGCAGGAAGATCAGCTCTGCCCCGCGCTCGCGCAGTGTCCAGAACAGGTCGGGGAAGCGCAGGTCGTAGCAGATCGCGCAGCCGACCGTCACGCCGTTGGCCTCATACGTGACCACCTCGTCACCGGCGCCGTAGGTCGCGCTTTCGCGATACCCGGTGCCGTCGGGCGCGACGATGTCGAACAGGTGCATCTTGCGATAGCGCGCGATCTCCTGCCCAGCGGGATCGAATACCACTGTGGTGTTGAACAGTTTCTCCGACCCCTGCTCGATGATCGAGCCGCCATGGACATGCACCTTGGCCTGGCGCGCGGTGTCACGCAGGAACTCATAGGCCGGCCCGCCTGGCTCATTCGAGCCTTTTGCAGGCAGCACCTCGGCGTTGGCGCTGCGCACCGAGCGGTCACCGCCCAGGCTGTCCCACACCTCTGGCAGGCTGACGATGTCGGGCCGATCGGCGTTGACCGCCTGGTCGATCAGTGACCGCGCCTGCGCGATATTGTCATCCTTGTTGGCGCCGGGGTTCATCTGCACGACCGAGACGCGCATCACGATACTCCTGAAGAACGGGCCGGCGGAGAGAAGCGTATCAGCCGGATTGTGGCAACGATCGCGCGGCCCCTTCGCGCGTTCGATCCTTTGTCAGCGTGGCCAGTCAATCCGCGGCTCGGCCCGACCGCCCCGCGGCGCGTCCCGTGGCGTCTCGCGCGAGCCCTCCCGCGGCGCCCGGCCGCCAAAGCTTGGCGCCCGGGGTGCCCGATCCTCCAGCTCATGCGCCGCCGGTGGGATTGGCGGCCGTGGGCTGATATTCGGGCTTCGCGCTACGCCGTCATCCGGCTTCGGCGCGTACACCTCCTCGAAGTCCGCCCCGCGAAAATCCGCCGCCCCGGGTTCGCGCAGCCGCAGCGCCAGGCTGCGGATTTCGCCCTGGATCTCGTCCAGCCGCGCCTCGATCACGTCGAGCCGCCCCTTCACGCCGATGACGCTGAACGGCATCAGCAGGAACGCGAGCGCATACAGCAGGGCCGGCACCAACAACAGCAGCGGCACCCACCACGGCAGCCAGTCCGGCAGGGTAAACGGTAAGGTCATACCCGCACTCTAGCATCGCCAGCCCATGCCGATCCATCGCCCCGGTGCGGCGGCGTCCTCAACTCCCCAGGCCTGGCATGAAGCAGAGGAATCCGTTGGTGCGCACCGACCATTTTGCCCAACATGCCACCGAGAACGGCAGATCGTGCCGCCGCCCCGGCGGGATGATGACCTCCGGAGGTACCTCGAGGTATCGGCCTGGCCCGCGTGGGAAACCGTCCCCGGTCTGCGGATTGTAGGGCGCGATCAGCACTTCGTACCGCCCGTTTGCACCGATCCGTGGGTCCACCATCCGGCAATCCGACAGGTCGCAGCAGCTCAGGCCGGTTCCGGGCTGGGTCAGGCTCTGGATGACGCCCGCATAGGGTTCCAGTCGCTGCGCCGCGAGCGAACCATCCGGCGGCGGCCGTGCCGCGGCCGGGCTGGTCAATATGAGCAGCAGGCCGAGCACGCCCATTCCCGATCGCAGAGCATGTAAAATTTCTGTCATTACCGCACGCGTGAAGATGTGACCCGCGCAAAATCTGTCTCAGGACAGCGCGGCCGTGAAGCTGGCGCGCAGGCCGGTGGCCGACAGGCCGCGCGTGATCAGCACAAGTTGCGTTGGCGCCGCCGCGGGCAAGGGGCGTTCCAGGAACGCCGGTGGGTGCAGCACATGGTGCACGCCTTGCAGCACCACCGGCTGGTCCAGTCCCGCCACGCGTGCCAGTCCCTTGAGCCGCAGCACCCGGTCGCCGCACAGCGACAGCACCGAGTTCAGCCAGTGTTCCAGCGCATCCCAGTCGACAGGTCGGTCGTGCCGCAACACCACGGAGGTGATCTCGTCCCCGTGCCGGAACGGAAAATGCCGATGCCCGGCATGTGCCAGCGGTTGCAGCCACGCCGCGAGCCGTGCCTCGGTCGCGGCTGGATCGGGGCCAAGCTCGAACACCTCCGTTGGATCGATCTCCGCTGCCCACCGCAGCGGCGCCGACCGGTTCAGCGCACCGATCCGTTCCGTCACTGAGGCAATCGCCGCCGCGTCCACCAGATCGGTCTTGGTTAGCAGCAGATGGTCGGCCATCGCCACCTGCCGCCGCGCCTCCTGCTGCCGCTCCAACTGCCCCACGCCATGCAACGCATCCACCGTCGTGACGATGCCGTCCAGCCGGCAGGCATAGTGATGCTCCGCCCCGGCCAGCAGCGCATGCGCCACCGGCGCGGGATCGGCCAGGCCCGTGGTCTCGATCGCGATGCGCCGGAAACGCGGCAAGGTACCGTCCTCGCGCCGCCGCCACAGCGTCTCCAGCGTGTCCGCGATATCGCCGCTGACCGTGCAGCAGATGCAGCCATTCTTCAGCAGCACGGCATCCTCGATCGCCTGCTCGATCAGCAGATGATCCAACCCCACCGCACCGAACTCGTTCACGATCACCACGGTGTCGGCCAGCGACGGCGCGCGCAACAGCCGGTTCAGCAGCGTGGTCTTGCCGCTGCCCAGAAAGCCGGTGATGATCGTCACCGGTATCGTGTTCGCCGCGTGGTCTGACGGCATGCGTCCCTCCTGCTGGCGCGCGCAAACAATCGGGGAGGATCGGCCATGGCGCAACCGGAAGCCCACAATTTCCGTCTGCTGTCACACGACACGCTCGGCACGCATGGCAATGTCGGCGAAGGCATGAGCCTGCAGCTCGCCAAGGGCGGCCGGCGCATCATGTGGATGGCACATGAATGCGCGCCGAAGAATTTCACCGCCGTCGACGTCACCGATCCGCGCAAGCCGCGGATGATCCTGCAGACCGAGTTGCCGCACCGCAATGTTCGGTCGAACTCGCTGGAGATCTGCGGTGATATCATGGCGGTGGCGTATCAGACCGGAACGCATGGTGCGACGCCCGCCGGGATCGAGCTGTTCGATATCTCAACGCCGGAGCAGCCGAAGAGCATCAGCTTCATCGACCGTTCCGGTCCGCGCTCGCGCGGGGTGCATCAGCTCTGGTTCATCGACGGCAAGACCATCCATTGTTCCAGTGGGGCGGCCGATTTCATGCCGCGCAACCTCAAGGATGATCAGTGCTACACCGCCTTCGACGTCAGCGACCCCGCGAAGCCGCGCGAACGCGGCCGCTGGTGGTATCCGGGCACCGAGGAACGCGATAGCGCGCAGCCGGTGCCGCGGCATCCGAAATTCGACACTGGCTGGCGCGCGCACAACACCAATGTGTATCCGGAACGGCCGGACCGCGCCTATGTCGGCTATATCGACGGCGGGGCCTGCGTGCTGGACATTTCCGACATCGGCGCACCGAAACTGGTGGGCCACTGGAACCCGCACCCGCCATTCCCAGGCTTCACTCACACCGCGATGCCGCTGTTCAGCCGAGACCTGCTGGTCGTGAGCGACGAATGCGTACGCACCGAGGGCGCTGATTGGCCGAAGCTGGTATGGCTGCTGGATATGCGCAAGGAGGACAATCTCGTTTCGATCGGCACCCTACCGATTCCGCCGATGGAAGAATACGCGCTCGGCGGCCGCTACGGCGCGCACAATCTGCATGAGAACCGTCCCGGGCCGTCCTTTTATTCCGACACGCTGATCTTCGGCACCTATTTCGGCGGTGGCCTGCGCGTGCATGACATCACCGAGCCGCTGCAACCGAAGGAAGTCGCCTCCTTCATCCCCGCCCCGCCCGAAGGCTCGCCGATGAAGGCCGCGATGATCAACGACGTCCATGTCGACGAGAACCGCCTGGTCTATTGCGTCGATCGCTTCGCTGGCGGATTGTACGTGCTGGAGCTGACGATCTAGCGCCGTCCAATTGTGAGGGGCGCAGCGACGACGCCATCTCGATCCGGTGGCGCACGAACAGTGCAGCTACGCCGGCGCGAGATGGCGTCGTCGCTGCGCGCCTCGCAATGCCAGTCAGGCGGCTCAGGCCACGACCACCCCACGCGGGATCGCCCGTCGGAACGGGCTCATTGGCAGCCGCGTCCCGCGCCAATATTCACACACCAGCTCCGGCAACCGCGCCGGCAGATCAGCCAACGCCTCTGGCGCCAACCGCACCACCGCGATCCCCGCCCGCTGCAATGCGTCCTGCCGCGGCGTCGCCCGCGCCGACAGCTCGATCGCGATCGGCTTCTCCCCATCCCAGAATGCGATCTCGGCGAATACACACTCGTTCCCCGCCGGTAGCCACGCGCGCGGCAGCGGACGCGGCGCCGACCACAGCAAATCCTCCGGCGCGTAAAGCCCATCGTAGCGCCGCAGTTCGTCCGCCAACGCCGCGCGGCGCGCTGCGATTTCCGCACCCACGCACGCGACGTACGCGGCGATGAACCGCTGCCGCAACGGTGCGTAGTCGCCGCACAACCCCTGCAGCCACGCCGTCATGGCCGCGACCCGCGCCGCATGATCGCCGATGACGTCGGGCATCGCCGCCGGCGGCAACGGCTCGCTATTCAACCGCAACGGCGCGTCCGCCACCGTCACCGCAGGCAATCGCGGATCATCCAGGCGCAGGGTGCGCGGCAACCGGTCCAGACCGTACGGAATGCGAAGCATGACCTTTCGCCAGGGCAGATGGTTCTCTCCGCGGACACTCTGTGGTGAGCTGAGCTGAAACACAACGCGCCCGACGGGAGGACGCCATGATCGTCGTATTCAGTCTGATGCGCCGGCGGGGTGACGTGCCGCTGGAGCAATTCCAGCGGCACTGGCTCGATCCGCACGGGCCGCTGGTCTGCCAGTTCGCGCGGCTGCGGCGCTACAGCCAGAACCATGTGATCGCGCCAGGCGGCGTGATGCCGGTCGATGGCTTCGCCGAGCTGGCCTATGACAGCGACGCCGATCAGGAGGCCGCGACGGGCTCGCCGGAAATGGCCGCCTGCGACCGGGATTCACCGCTGTTCATCGGCTCGGTGCTGCGTGTGGTGACCGAGGATCGCGTCATCCTGCGCCGGCCCGCACAGGAAGCCGCGGCGGCCAAACAGATCACCGTCTTCACTGGGCCTGCCGCGTCAATCGCGCCGGTCCTGACACGATATCGCGCCGCCGCCCGTGGCATCACCGACCTCCTTGGATTGGTCGAGAACATCGCGCTCCGTCAGCGTGGTCCGCAAAGCAAGGTGCCGGTGCTGGATGTCACCGTGGCCGCGATTGTCGAGCTCTGGTTCGCCGATGAGGCGGCGCGGCGGCGCGCGATGGTGGCTCTGGATCGCATCGCAGATGCCCCGTCCTATGCGGTCACGGAATATCGCCTGCTGTAGCCAGCCGGAGACAGACCCCCGCATGAAGAAACCCACGTCCCACACCCCGAACACGATCACCGGCGCCTGCCTCTGCGGCACGGTGCAGCTTGAGGTTGGCGTGCCGGTGTTCTGGGCCTGGCACGACCACACCCGCGCCAGCCGCATCGCGCACGGCGCCGCCTACGCGACCTATGTCGGCTGCTGGCGCAAGAATGTCCGCGTGACCACGGGCGCCGCGCACATCACCCGCTTCGAGGACGCAACAACCCGCGCAGTCCGTGACTTCTGCCGCCGCTGTGGCACGCCCTTATTCTACGAGCGGGCGGGTTCCCCGCACATGGTCAACATCCCGCGCGCCCTGTTCGACCTGCGGACCGGCCGCGAACCACGCTACCATATCGGGATCGAGGAGCAGCGCGATTGGATCTACACGGGTGCGAATCTGGTGCCGCTGAAGGGCTATCCTGGCGTCGTCTGGGAGCGCCCCGGTCGCAAGAAGCCGCACCACTGGGCGGATATGGTCTGACGCGACGACCGGCGCAGCGCGCCTCGAGGCGCGGGTCTGGCGCGTTAACCATCCGTGGCGAACGTGGGACGTCGGTCTACTTGTTGCCAGACACTGGCGTAGCAGATCGGGGATCGTCCGCCGCCGGGTGCCGTTCCACGGACGGACGCCCCCACCGACCAATCAACATCATGATGGCGACGGCCATGTCCGCGAGCCCCACTGCAACCAGATACAGGGCGATCAGCAGAAAGCCACCCAGCCCAATGAGCTGGTCTTCATCGACGGCGCTCGCCAGCCATGGGGGAAGCTGGCGATAGATCCACGGCAGTCCCGACGTATAGTACTGCACCGCCAACGGGTGCACCGTGAGCACGCTACCGGCAGGGGTTGGGAATTCGCCCGCATCGGTCAGGAAGGTCGGGGCGCGATGGGTCGTCGACATGGCCTCCAGCAACGAAAAGATGAGATAGGGATCCAGGCCGGCGCGAACGATGACGCTTACCGGCGCCGCCACCATTGGCGTGGCGTTCGGCGGGACGCCATCGGCGATGTTGTAGATGCCGCGTGGCAGCAGGACCGCCCGAAGGAATGGCAGGTGATTGGCGATCGCCTTCGTTTCGAGCAGCGGCACGAGATTCAGGCCTGAGTTATTCGCCAGCGTGCGGATGACCGGGTTCTCCGGTGCCAGCATGAACACGCCAGCATCGAACTTGCCAGCCTGTAATTGCTTCGCCGCATCCGCCAGTGGCATGTAGGTGAACGACGTGTTGTCCTGCGTGATGTCATAGAGCTCGAATATGCGGATGGCCGCGTCGCTGGTGGCGCTGTCGTTCGGCGGCATCACGATGCGCCGGCCGCGGAGATCATCCAGCATCGTCTGCCGGCCCAGCTTGGCGCTGGCAAAGATGAACAGTGGTTGCAGCTCGATCTGCCCCAGGCTGAACAGCGTCTCGTCCTTCGGTGGCTCGATGGCCTGCGCGATGAAACCGACGTCGACACCCGAACGTCGATTGGCGACGTCGCGGGCGATTTCGAGGGAGCTCGGCGTCGCCTTCAGCCGCAGATGAATTCCATGCGTCGCGAGGATCGATTGGTAGTGCTGGGCATCAAGGTAATAGCTACCGCCCTCAGGGCCCGTCTCGATCGTCAGATCAACCGGTGGTCTCGCATACAATATCGCGCCCAGAACGATGACACCCACCAGGAGCACCGCGGTCAGCCTGGCACGAAACCGCCGCGACGTCGGTGGCAGGTCAGCCATCATTGGGTCATCTCGTTGACACGATTGCCCAGGCGCTCGATCGCGCGCAGGATCGATGTCGTATCCTGACTCATCGGAGCGTCCTTCGGCGTCACAACCAATTTGAATGATGGCAGCGGCAGCAACTCAATCACCACCTGACTGATCTCGTAGGTGTTGGCTTCACTGACATCCAGCACGGAGCGGACAATCTTGCGCTGCATCGCGGGCAACGGCCCTGGCCGCAGGTGGGCGTCCTGGGCCAACCGCCGCTCTAGATAGTCCTGGTCCGCCTCTGACATTTCACGGACAATGCCGAAGGTCATCCCAGCGCCGGGGAACAGACCGACCGAGGTTTGAAACTCCTCCGTGGTGTATCCGGCGAGATCCATCAACTTGGTGAAATCCAGTCCATCCGGTGTGGCGGCGTTCGCCGTGTCGTCGAACGCAAGTTTCACCAAACCCTGCACGGCGCCGGCGGCATAGCCGACCCATTGGAACAGCGGTTGGACACTGTAGCGATTGGGGACCGTCGCAAACACCGCACGTTGGGCACGGCGGTCGTCGGCGGGTAGCGGGATCACGCCGAGCGTGGAGAGGGGGCCTTTGGGACCAAGAACCCCCTCGCTCAACGAGGCGGCGACGATCCGGTCAACCGCTGCATCAATCTCCGCCGCATGGCCGTGCCGTGCCTGCCCCCGCTTGGCATATAGCCAGTAGACGCTGGCATAGTCGTAGGTGCCCTCCAGCACCGTCTTGGCGGTCGGCATCACTCCGTCCAGCGCCAGCGCCACCAGATCGCCATTGGCCTGCGCGAGATCGTCAAGAGTCAGCACGCCGATTGTGCCCACCGGCGCGTCCAGCAGCGCGCGCACCGCCTGGTCGGGCGGGATTTCCCGCACACGGTCAACCCGCGTCGTCACGCAGCGGGCTGCCCGCTGGTCCGCGGTGAAGATGAGCTTCACCAGCGGCTCCTCGCGGCAGCCACCTTCCAGGATCAGGCCATTGAACCGAGCCCGCCCGCCGCCCTCGCGTGGGGGAAGCTGGAAGCGGATATCGTCTGGCGGCAGCGACGCGTCGATGTCCGACCAGCGGACATTTGTGTTGCGCCGAAACTCGTCCTTGTCGGGAATGTCGCGCGCAAGAGCCAGATAGACGTCCCGCGCGGTAAGGCCGGTGATATCACTGCCGCTACGCACCGCCAGGATCACGTCGCCGCGGCCCAGCTCGACCTGGACCATGTGCTCAACGCCGTTCTGGCTGCATTCGCCGGCGAGCGACAACCGAAGCCGCCGTGTCGTCAGCACGATATCGGGACTGTTCCCACCAACGCCCCGGCAGAAATCGCGCAGCACCCCCAGGGCACTGGCGCGCATCACCACCGGCGGCGTCGCAAGACCACTCATTCCGGCCAGCTCCGGCACGAAGCGATCGAAGATGGCCCGGCCGGTATCAGAAATTGCAATTCGCAAGACAGGTGGCGTCGACGACTGCGCCACCGCACCGGACGCCCAGAACAGCGTCGCCGCAACCACCAGCGCGATCGCTCGGACGGCCCGGTACACGGAATGAGGCCCGAATGCCCCGCCTACTGTCCCCATCGTCAGACCGCACCCCTCCGCAACCCACGATAGTATCCAGGACGCACCGGTTGTAGCAGCGGCGTTCCCGACTGAATGACACATTAACCTGTTTTTATCCGTGCACGAGGATAATATCGTACGCGGACGACCTGTAAGGTATAAGGATTGACTTGCTGTCTCCGGCTGGATACGCGCCTCCATCAACATGGTTCACATCTCCATCAACCCTCCACCGCGGCTTGCGGGTTCCCTCAGGCGACACCGCGGTCTGAAATCCGCCGCCCGGCGCATCGCTTCCTCATCGCATCGCGCGCCGGCGAACCGTCTCGCTTCCGCATTGAATTCTGCTGGGACATGCGACGCCAGACTGTCTGTCACCGCTCCCTGGGAGGCAAGGCAATTCAGTGGCCGGCTCAGTGAATAGTGCGCCGGCCCTGAAGCGTTCGCTCGCCCGGCCGATGATCCCAAAGGTGGCCGACGTCGATCCATTTCGGCCAAGTGAATATACGGGTCTGTTGATACATGCCCTGCGCACCCGTACGCCGCACTATGCCCGTCGGACGGGCCTGGACATGGGGACCGGCAGTGGTGTGCTGCTCGGCGTGATGGGGTCGCTTGGGGTCGAGCGTCTCTGGGGTATCGATATCGATCCAGCCGCGATTCACGCCTCGCGCCGTCTGATGCAGTCGCTGGGAATGACCGATCGTACGCAATTGCTCGTCGGATCCATGTGGGAACCGCTCAAGGACGAGCGATTCGACGTGGTGGTGGCAAACCTGCCCAATTTTGCCGCCACGACGCCGAGCGACCCCGACCACTCCCAGTACTGGAGCATGGGCGGCGCTGATGGTCGGCGCTGGATCGACCCGTTTCTCGCCGGCCTTCGTCCGCACCTGCACGACGACGGTGTGGCGTTCATGACCCACAACGTCTTCGCGGGGATCTCCCAGACCGAAGCGGTTCTGGCGAGCGAGGGCCTGACGGTCCGCGTGATCAACACGACCACCACGATGCTGCATCCGATGAAATCCGCACTGCTCAGCCAGGCGGTCCGCGCGAAGGCCCAGGGCACGGCGCTCACACGGATCGGTGCCTATGAATTCGCTGAGGTTCAGGTCCTCGAAATCAGGCCGGTCCCCGCGGCATGAGCGGAGCGTCAGGATCGTGCCGCGCCTGCTGATCGTTATCTGCCTGGTCCTGCTGGCAGGACATCGCCTCGCGCGCGCGGACACGCCCGTGGAATCGCCGGCCCTCGCGGCCGCGACGCGTCTTCTCGATCAGGCCAAGGCCGAGAGCGCCGCCGGGTGTACGGACCGCTCCGACGTGCTGGTACGGGTGTTGTGCACAAAGCAACTTCGCGTCGGCCTGCGCACCTACTATCCGGGCTTCTCGGTGCGCGACGAGCAGGGCGCGTTCAGCGGATTTGAACCGGATATCGGCCGTCGTATCGCAGCCTTTCTCGGCGTCTCGTTCGTGCCCGTCGTGGTCAACCCCAAGGATCGCATTCCGATCCTGGTGGGCAACCAGGCGGATCTGGTCATCGCGACGATGGGCGACACAACGCAGCGCAGCGCGGCGGTCAGGTTCATCCGCCCGCACTACTACGCGTCGCAGACCGCCATTGTCGGCCACGCCAGCAGTCCTGTCAGCGATTGGGCGGATATCGCCGGCCGTACCGTCTGCCTGCCCTTGGGCTCGAACTCCAACATCGAGTTCGTTCGGCATCATGTCCGCATCATGACCTTCGACAGTCCGGAACAGTTGATGGATGCGCTGCGGTTCGATGAGTGCGCCTTCATCGTGCAGGACGACACGTTCTTCGCGCGCTCGCTGGCCGAACCTGCCTGGGCAGCGCACTACGCCATCAAGTTTCGCTTCGCGCCGCTGCCCTGGGGCATGGCCGTCACGCGCGAGAACACAACACAGTTCGCCGCGCTGCTAGACGATCTCAGCGTCGTCTATCACGCCGATGGCACATTGCTGGACCTGGCCAAGGCGCATCGCCTCGATCTGGCCTTTCTGCTCGGCGAGCAGGCCAAGTGGCACGACCCGACATGCCTCGACGTGAACGGCACCCCACAGGAACGATGCTTGCTCCCATCGGTCAGCGACAGCGAGGCGACCGACCTCTCGATCGTGGCGCCGTACGTGTCATCGCTCGAGCAAGCGGCAACGTCATGGTTCGGGATCACCATCGACCTGTCGTTGTTCCGTAACCGGACCACATTCGGACTGGTCCTGGAAGGGATCCTCTTCACGCTGTCACTGGTCCTTGGCACGCAGCTCAGCACCGCGTTCTTCGCTCTCGGTTTCAGCCGGCTGATGACAGGCGGTGGCGACAAGGTCCGCCGTGCTGTTGGCCTGTTCACGGCGGTCGGGCAGGTCACCCCACTGCCGCTGCTGCTGTTCTTCGTCTACGTGATCGCAGGCGGCCTGCTCCATTATTCCGCCCGGGTCGCGTGGGTGGCCGCGGTATTCGCCATCGGCCTGTACAACGGCAGCAACGCGGCCCGGGCCATTGACGAAGCCCACAGGACCTTGCTGCATCGTGAGACGACGCCCGGCAGTGGAACCGTCGAGGGAAATACGCGCAGCTTCTTCCGCGCGGTGTCCTTGGCCAGCGTTCAGCTTGTCGCGTTCCTGATCAATGCCGCCAAGGGCAGTCCGGCCGCCGGCATGATTGGTGTGCCCGATTTCCTCAATGTGGTCACCGACCTGACCGCGAGTTCGGCGGACCGCATGACGGTGTATCTGATCCTGCTGGTCTTCTATGTCGGCATGGTCTCGCTCTTGATCGTGCTGTTGACAATGTTGCGCCGACTTCTGGCGCGACAGATGCTGGGCAATGGCTGATGCTGCAGGTCATCACCCAGTTCATTCCGGCCCTGCTGTTGGGTTTTCTCGTTAACCTGGAGATTGGCGTCGCGGCCGTGATGATCGCCCTGTCCATCGGCGTGCCGCTTGCTTGGGCGCGCCGGCGGATGAGGTTGGCCAACCGCCTGATCCGCCCCTGCATCGGTCTCATGCAAGCGCTTCCCACCTATGTGGTGATGTTCTTCATGCTGACGCTGCTGCCCAAGGACCTTTCCATCATCAAGCTGCCGTTCGCCGGCATCGTCGCGGTGGTATTGGCGCAATCATTGTATCTGACAGCCTATGTGTCCGAAGACGCCTACGAGGCATTCGGCCATCTGGCCCGCAATGACCGTGAGCGCGCCCTGTTGTTCCTGCCCAATCTGCTGCGTGGCTTTGTCGTGGTGGTGATGTCGTCCGGCTTTGGTGCCGCCGTCGGGGTGTCAGAGGCCGTCAGCGCGACATTGCGCCAGGCCCAGCGGTTGCCATCGTTGCACGATCGCATTCTGCTGTTTGGCGTGGCCATCGCGTTTTTTGCAGTGGTGGTCGGCCTGCTGAACATGGTCATCCGGCATTTCATCGCCCGCCTGAATCGCTAGAGCGGGCCGCGCCAAGCCCGCTGGTTTTCTGAGGAGATGGCCTTGCCGGCGGAGCGGATGGTGCCGGGGACGGAATAGAAGCGCGCAGCTGCGACTTTGAATTCCTTAGAGTATTTGTGCCTGAACGACTCGCCCGCACCAACAGGAGAATGGCGTTGGGCGGTTCAATTCCCCGCACCGCATGCGTGACCGGTTGGAAGCAACGCGGCGGCATCAACGGCTTCGAGCGCCCTATCCTGTCGTGCCATGAAGCGAACGCATGATCAGCCAGCGCCAATGGGAACGTGCTGCGTTCTAAGCGAATTATGAGCGGGCGTTTTCAGGTGCTCTCCCTGTGCTGCACTGGTGAAGCCTGAACCCAAGGCGCCCATTGGTGATGAATGAACCCGCACAGTCTGCTTTTGGGTCCGGACACCCAATGCCGGATATTCGAAATCGACCCAGAGCTGATGGCGAACGGGTCATCGGCTATTTCCGGGAAATAGAACGGTCCCGGTTCCAGCGAGCAGGTCAATGGTGAATTGTCGTCAATCGCGTGACACCTTGGCAATTTTCTTCTCTCGCCCGGTTCCTCGGCTGCGTCAGTAGTTTATCATGTCCGATCGGGTGAGTGTGACCCGGCTTGAGACACTGACCGCGGCGTGTGCGAGCACCCAGGCAGTCGATAATTCACTAAACGCATCGTTTGCCGACATGGTATCCACTGGGACCACAACCGCGAAACCACGCAGCGCCGCGGCGCTGGCCGTATAAAGCACCGCGCCCGGCGCAATGGTGCCTGTCACGACGACGGTCTGGATGTTCTTCGCCTTGAGGATAGTCTCAAGGTCGGTACGGAAGAATTTGTCCGGCCCCGAAGTGACGACGGGTTCGCCCGGCAATGGGGCGAGGGCCGTGGGCGAATCCTGGATCGAGCCGTTTGGCACGGTGCTGTAAACGATGCTCACGTGATGCGACCGCGCCTCGGTCAATAGTTTTGTTACCGTTGGCAGAGTCGCCGCACAGCGCGGGCGTTTCTCCATGTTGCATGTGGACTTGGAGAAATCGAGAACCAGCAATGCGGTCTGGCTCGGATCAACTGTGACGGTCTTGAGGGCAGGAGGCGGCGGTACCTGCACCGACGACCACGACGAAACGATATCATCCGCGATGGATGGCCCACATGTGAACAGAAGGATCACAAGGGTGATGAAGGCGCGCAGACGGTAGCCTGACATGGGATATCCTTTCGCTCTGGGCGCTACGGCTTGATAAGGTTCTTGTATTTCTCGAGACCGTCGTAATTGGCGCGGATGATCGCGGCTGTGCGTTCTTCGCCCACCCAGTCACCCGCCATCTGGTTGTCATGCAACCACTTTTGAAACGCCGGATCGTCGAGCGTGGCGCGATAGGCGGCCACGAACGTGGCGTAGTCGTCGGGATGCTTTGCCTTGAAGGCGGCGGGGAAGACGAAGGTTCGGACCGAGCCGTTTATCAGCGGCACCGACACATGATACGCTTTCAAGACATCGTTGATCGGTGGCACGTCATAGTCCGGCACGCGATGATCGAGAAACACAGCGAGTGGGCGAACGAAGCCGCTGATAAAGGCCGCGCCTTCGGCCTGGCCGATATTGAAGTCGACCTGGCCGCCAGCCAGCGCGGTCCGCATCGCACCGGCGCCATCGAAGGTCACAATACGCACCGCATCCGGGCCAAGTCCGAGTGCGTCCAGCAGAGCCATCGTCGTGATGTGACCGACCGAACCGAAATCGACACCCGTGCTAATCTTACCTGGTGCGGCACGAATTGCGTCGATCAGCTCCGCCGCGGTTTTCCACGGACGGTCCTTCGGCACGAGCAGGATTGTGTAATCCACCCATTGCGCATTCACGAAGGTGAAGGAGTCGAGTGTATAATGCGCGTGCGTAACCAGGATGTTGACCGGAATGAAAGGCGTCGCTGGCGTCAGCATCACGGTGTAGCCGTCGGCCGGCTGCTGCAGGAACCAGGTGGTGCCGATCAAGCCGCCGGCACCCGCACGATCGACCACTGTCAGCGGCTGACCGAGATATTTCGGCATGTACTGCGCGAAACCACGGGCGAGCCGGTCTGCACTGCCGCCAACATCGAACGGAACGAGAATGGTGACAGGACGGCGCGGCCAGGATGCGGCATGCGCTGGCACCACATGTGACGCGGCGAGCGCCGCGGCGGCAGTCAGAAGCTGTCTGCGTTGCACCCTAGACGATCCTTCCCTGGCGCTTTTCCAGCAGACGGGGACGCCCCCGCCGCAGATAGGGCAGCGCGATTGAGCCGATCAGTAGGAGCAGTATTGCCAACGCGATCGGCCGCGTCAGCAGGAAGCCGATGTCCCCGCCGCTCATTTGATAGGTCCGCAGCAGCGCGCCTTCGGTCAGGCGGCCGAGCAACAGCCCGACGACCGCGGCCGCGACCGGATAATCGAAGCGCTGCATCAGCCAGCCGATCACGGCGAACGCCGCGAGTGTGATCGGGCCAGCCAGGTTCTGCGCAAGCGCGTAACTGCCGATGACGGCCAAGGCGAGCACGATCGGCACCAGCAGGCGCAGGCGCACCTTCACCACGAAGCCGGCGATAAAGATGAACCCGAAGCCGGCCGCGGCCAGAAGGACGACCTGCGCCAGGCTGGACAGGATGACGGCGTAAACGATATCGGCATGGTCACGCATGAAGGCGGGGCCGCCGGTGATGTTGTGCATGCCGAAGGCGACCAGCATCACCGCCGTCGCGCCCCCGGTCGGGATGCCGAGCGCCAGAAGCGTTGCCATCGACCCACCTTCGGAGCTGGCGTTGGCGGATTCGGCGGCGATGATACCGCGCGGGTCCCCGGTGCCGAAACGTTCCGGATCCTTCGCCGCCCGTCGCGCCTCGGAATAGGACAGCAGATTGGCGATCGCGTGGCCGCCCGGCAGGATGCCGATACCGCTGCCCAGCAGCGCGCCGCGCAGCAGCGTGCCGGGATGGCGGAACGTTTCCCGCATGCCGGCGAGGATGCGGCCGGCATTCACCTGACGGCGCGTGCGATCATCCACGATGTACTCACGGCCAACCAGGTTGAACAGTTCTGCTGCCGCAAAGAGACCGACGATCGCCGGTACCGTCGGGATACCGTCGAGCAGTAGGTCGAAGCCAAAGGTACCGCGCGCGGCGCCGCGCACGCTCAAGCCCACCGTGCCCAACAGCAGGCCGAACACGCCGGCCAGCAGGCCGCGCGCCATGTGGCGTCCACGCAGACGCGCGATCAACGTTATGCCCCATAGCGAGACCATGAGCATTTCCGGTGGTCCGAGCCGGATCGCGAAGGCGGCGATCGGTTGTGCAAGGCACAGCAGCAGCAGATAGGCGATCACCTGGCCCACACAGGACGCGGCGAGCGCAAGACCCAGCGCCTCATTGTGGCGTCCTGCTTGCGCCATCGGAAAGCCGTCGAATGTGGTGCCAACCGCCGCTGCCGAGCCGGGGACGTTGAGCAGAATGGCGGGGATCGCCACGCCGAACAACGCGCCAGCGTACATCGCCGTCATGAAGATCAGCGCCTGAAGGAAATCCATGTAGGGGATCAGCGGCAGGCAGATCGCCAGCGCCATCGACGTTGTGAGACCCGGCACCGCATGGACGGCAAGACCAATCAGGATGCCAGGCAACACCACCAACCAGGGCTGCCAGGAGCCGCCGAGCAGATGAACCGCCGCGGCAAGCGCATGGACGTCGATCATGCCGCGTCACCGGGAAACAGCAGCAACGGCAGTGGTGTCGCCAGCAGCGTGTTGAAGCAATAGATCACGATCGCGCAGAACAGCGCCGGCACCAGCACCAGGACGAGGATGCGTCGTTCACCCAGCAGCAGCAGCATCGTCAGGATGTAGATGAACGAAGCGACATCGAAGCCGAACAGCGGCGCACACACCACGTAGGCGGCGAGCAATGCCATGGTGCCGATGATCTTGCTGGCCATCCCAGGGGCGAGCGGGCGACGGGGCGCGGCCGGGGGGTGATCCTGTGGGGGAACGATGTGGATGCAGCTGGCGGCGACGACGATGTACAGGATCATCGCCATCGCCGAGGCCGGCACGATCAGGATGAGGTTTTCGACACCCTTCTGCGCACGCCACGCATCCTGGCAGAACCACGCGCACCATGCCGCGATGGCAGTCACGAAAGCGAGGTGTGGCAGGTCAACGGCGATGGTCCTGCCACCGATCGTGAGCTGGGGACGGGAGGGCACCGTGATCGCCTAGTTCTTGATGTCTTGCAAGAACCACTCCGTCGGGAACGTGCGCCCGAGTCCGCGCGCCATTGCTTCGCGATACGCCAGACCACCGCAGGCGGCAAATTGCAGACCCCAGTTGCCGACGGGCCGGTAGTTGGTGATCTGTGTGGGACTGGTGCGCCCAGGTTCACGACCTGCGATCACGTCGGCGTAAAGCGGCCAGGATCGCCAGGACTTCTCCCGGCGGACCACCGGCGGCAGGCGCATTTGTTCCTCGGGGCTACCACCAACAAAGGCGCTGCGGCTATGCCCGAGATCGCGGCGGAACTGACCGGTCTCGGGCAGCTCAAGGGCTTCGTCGCCTTGGCGCACCACCACGTCGAAACGGGCATTACATTCCGCTGCGAGATCGAGTGGGCCGATCGCAACCACGTGCATCCCGGGTTCCAGCCAATCGGCCTGCACGATGGGGTGCATGGTGTCCGTTGTGCTGGCGAGGATATCGGCGCCGCGCACGGCGTCGCGGGCAGTCTCCACGGGCTCGACCGAAACGCCCAGCTTGTCCGACATCTCGCGCGCGTAGCCTTCCCGATTTGCCGGTGTGCGGCTGTAGACGCGGACTTCGTCGATCGGCCGGACAGCGACGAACGCTTCGAGCGCGGTGCGCGCCATGCCACCGGAGCCGATCATGCCAACGCGCCGCGCCTCCGGTCGCGCGAGCAGGCGTGCGCCGACCCCGGCCGCCGCGCCCACCCGCATGTGCTGTAGGTGGCCGTCGTTCAGAATCGCCAGCGGTTCGCCGTTCGCGGTGCTGAACAGCAGGACGAGGCCGCAATACGTTCCGGGCCGCACACAATATTTCTTTTCCGACCAACTGCCGTCGGGGTTCTTCGGCCAGGTCATGATGTCGGATTTGAGACGCACGGCATAGAAACCGGCCGTGGCACCCTCGATTGAGCCGAAGCGGTAGTAGCCGTCTTCACGTTCGCAGGGGACGAAGGTATCGAGCCGCGGGCGGCACACCGAGGCACCGGTCGACATCCCGGCGAAGGCGCGTTCCTGCACCTCGATGCAATCCTTGGTGGTAAGAACGGCTGCCATCACGTCGTTGTCGATCAGCAGCACATCAGGCCCCTTTCCCTGCGCTCGCGAGATGCAGCAGCACGTGCACATCCCGCGGGTTCAGGCTGTCGATCGCGTCACAGGACGCGATACAGGATGCGACAGCGTCGGGGAGAAGCCAGGTCGCGAGGCAATCCCGCGCCTTGGCGTGATGTTCTTCCTCGGTGATCGATGGCGCACCCCAGGATCCGCGCGGCCGCTCGCAGCGCGTGCGCACGACCGTTCCGTCCGTTAGCGTGACTTCGAGATCGAGATACCGACCGGCGGTGTAGATGCTTGGAATGTCGCGCGAGAGCGTCGTCTCGATCTTGCCCAGGAGCGCCCGCATGTCGGCGCGCGCCAGGCGTTCGTCGGTGAAGCTGGAAAGTCCGGCACGACCGTCGAGCAGCGCCGCGGCGGCGGTGTATTGCAGGCTAAACTTGCCGTCGAGCCCGCTGCGCGGGTGCGGACGGTTGCTGGAGGGCACGTCGGCCGCGGTGATACGAACGGCACGAATTGCATCCGGCGAGGGGATCTGCGGCCGTGCCATCAACGCGGCGGTGATAGCGTAATGGGTGGAGAATTTTGCCGGGAAGATCTTGATCGCGTAGCCGGGATCGACGATCCGGAAGGTCTGCCCGAAATCGAGCAGCGTCTCCCCCGCGAAGCCGCGGGGAAAGAAGGCCTCGGCGTAACTTTGCGGCGCCGGATCGAACAATGTGGTGCAACCGGTGAAGCCGCGCCGCGTCAGCAGCGCCGCTTCCAGCCCGAGCGCCGCCGCATAGGCGCAGTGTGTCGCCTTCGTCATCGTGCCGAGATTGACGAACAGGCCACCACAGCGCGAGCCAGCGATGCCGATCGCGTTGGCGTACTGATCGGCGTCAAAATCCAGCAGATGGCCTGCGGCGACGGCGGCACCGATCGGACCGACGAAACCCGGCGGGTGAAAGCGCAGCTCGTGCGACTCGAGCGCGCCCGCAGCTTGGCGCAAGCGCCCCTGCATCTCGATGCCAAGTACCATGGCGGTCAGGATTTTCGCGCCATCGCTGCCCAACGCCTCGCCAAGCGCGAGCACCGCGGCCAGCGCCGGCGAGAGCGCATGCGTCGCGGGCAGCCACATCGGCTCAAAATCGAGCACGTGCATGGAGGCGCCATTGACCAGTGCCGCTGGCATGGCGCCAAGCCGCGCATTCAGACCCAGAAGCGACGACGATGTACCGCCGCCAGTCCCGGTCAACGGATCGGCAAAGTGCGCGGCGAGAATGCGTGGGGCCGCTTCCAGCCGTGCGCCGGCGACCGCAACCGCCACGCCATCCAAGAACAATTGCCGTGCGGCCGGGAGCAGGTGCGCGCCGAGCGGTTCACGCCCGCAGGCCACAATGCGGTCGCAGACACGCGACGTCAGTCCGGCGTGCAGGTTCGTCATGCCGCGGCCAGCTCGTTCAGCACATAGGGCAGCACGCCGCCGTTGCGCACCCAGTCCGCCTCCCGTCGCGTGTCGACCCGCGAGATCAAGACGATCGTTTCCGACTGTCCTGAGGCGCGGTTCAGCTGCACCGGCACCGAAGCGCCGGGCACCAGAGATACCGCGATGTCCGGGAGGTCGAACGTTTCGTTACCGGTCAGGCCCAATGTATGGCGTGTCGTGCCGGGTGGGAACTGCAGCGGCAGCACGCCCATGCCGACGAGGTTGGACCGGTGGATACGCTCGAAGCTCTCGGCGATCACCGCGCGGACGCCAAGCAGGAGGGTGCCTTTCGCGGCCCAGTCCCGCGAAGATCCGCAGCCGTAGTTGCGGCCGGCGACCACCACGACAGGCCGGCCCTCAGCGCGGTAGCGTTCGGCGGCGTGGAACACGGTCATGACCTCGCCGCTGGGCTGATGGCGCGTGAAGCCGCCTTCGCGGTCGGGCACGAGTTCGTTGCGGAGGCGGACATTGGCGAAAGTGCCGCGAATCATCACCTCGTGGTTTGCGCGGCGGCCGATATAGGTGCCGAATCGCTGCGCTGGCACGCCATGTTCGGTGAGATATGCGCCGGCGTCCGTGTTGGCGGGAATCGCGCTGCCGGGTGAAATATGATCGGTCGTGAGATCGTCGCCGAGCATCAGCAGAATCCGCGCGCCCTGGATCGAGGCGCCATCGGTATCGCCCGCATCCAGGAAGGGCGGCCGACGCAGATACATACTGTTCGGATCCCAGGCGAAAACCGGACCAGTCTGATGCGGAATATTCGCCCACTCCGGTCCAGGATCGGCGAAAGCATCATAGGCGCCGCGGAACAGATCGCTGGTGAGCGCGCGATCGAGCGTGGTGCGGATTTCCGCGTCGCCGGGCCACAAATCAGCGAGAAACACCGGCTTGCCGTCCAAACCATCGCCCACACTGTCACGCGTCAGATCGTGCAGGATCGAGCCGGCGATAGCATAGGCCACCACCAAGGGCGGCGACGCGAGGAACGTGCCGCGCACCGCTGCGTTGAGCCGGCCGTCGAAGTTGCGATTGCTGGAAATCACGCCGGCCATCACCAGTTTCCCAGCCGCAATCTCGACCGCGACATCTTCCGCCAGCGCACCCGATCCACTGCCGCAGCTCATGCAACCGAAACCGACGAGCTGAAAGCCGAGTGCGTCCATGCCCTCGGTCAGGCCCGCTTTCGTCAGCATCGCCGGCACCACGCGCGAGCCAGGTGAGAACGACGTCTTGACCCAGGGTTTCGCGCGCAGCCCTTTCGCGACTGCATTGCGGGCCACCAGCCCGGCCGCGATCATCTGGTACGGGTTCGCGGTGTTGGTGCAGGACGCGATGGACGCGATGACAATGTCGCCATGCCGCAACGGTCGGACGGCGGTGACAGGGGGTGTTTTGGCGTTCCCCGCCCCCTGCGCGGCGAATGCGCTGCGGAAGCGTTGCGGCGCGTCCTTCAACAGCACGAGACTTTCGGGGCGCGACGGCCCTGCCAGCGACGGTTCGACCGCACTCAGATCGAATTCCAGGCAGGTCTGAAACACGGGTTCCGCATCGCGCCACAGGCCCTGCGCCTTGGTGTAGCGTTCCACCAAGTCGATCTGGTCCCGCTGGCGCCCGGTCTGGCGCAAATAGCGCAGCGTCTCCGCATCGACCGGGAAGAACCCCATCGTCGCGCCGTATTCCGCCGCCATGTTTGCGATGGTTGCGCGATCTGGCAGCGACAAATGATCGAGCGCCGGGCCGCAGAACTCCACCACGGCCGCCAGCACGTCGGAGGCACGCAGGAAACGCGTGAGCGCGAGCACGATATCGGTGCACATCACGCCCAGCCGCGGCGCCCCCAGTAAACGGCAGCCAACGACGCGCGGCGTCGGCAATCCTACCGGCTGGCCGAACATGGCGGTCGCCGCCTCGATGCCACCCACCCCCCAACCAAACACACCGAGTGCATTGACCATTGGTGTGTGGCTGTCCATGCCGACGAGACTGTCGGGAAATGCCACCGCGCGGCCGTCTTGCGTGGTGCGCACGACGACCTGGGCGAAGTGTTCGATATTGACCTGATGCACGATGCCGTTGCCCGGTGGCACGACACGCAGATTCCGGAACTGAGCCATCGCCCAACGCACCACGCCGTAACGCTCGGCGTTCCGCTCCAGCTCCAGGCGTAAGTTGCGCGCATACGCATCCGGCGTGCCGGCAAAATCGACGCGCACGGAATGATCGATCACCAGCTCCGTCGGGATGACCGGATCGATGCGACGTGGATCAAGGCCACGCGCCACCATCGCATCGCGCATGGCGGCGAGATCGATCAGCAGCGGCACGCCCGATGAGTCCGGCATCAGAACACGGACGGGATGAAATGACACCTCCCGCTCCAAGGCGCCCGGATCCGGCCAGCGCGCCAACGCGGCAACATCACCCGCCGTCACCGTGACGCCGTCCTCGTGCCGCACTAGGTTTTCCAGCAGCACCTTCAGCGAGACGGGCATGCGGTCGAGCGCGATACCGAGCGCGTTGCCCAGCTTCGGCAGACTGTAATATTCGACATCCCCGCCGGCGGCATGGAGCGTGTCGAACGTACGATACGAGTCACGCATGGATAGCACTCAGGTGCCGCTGGGCGGGGCAGCGAAGGATTTCTCAATGGTCCGCAGCCGGCTGAGCCCCATCAGTTCGTTCAGCTCCCCGAATGGCACCAGCAAATCCGGACGATCGATCACGCGTTCTTCCTCGATGGACTGACCAAACACCGCCAGCGCGTTCTTCATGCCCTGAATCGCGGCGGCCGTCAGCATGCGGGGATAAGAGACTGCCTTCACGCCTAGATCCTCGAGCTGGCGGGCGGACAGCAGCGGCGTCGTTGGGCGCTGGCGGATGCCGAATCCCATATTCACCGTCAGCGGCTTGATGACGTTGCGCGCGACGGTGCCGATATCCTCGGCGGTGAGCAGCGCGTCAGCGAACAAGAGATCGGCACCCGCCTCGGCGTACAGATTGAGCCGGCGGATCGCCTCACCCACACCGTAAATCGCGGTGGCGTCGGTGCGCGCCTTGATGACGAAGTCAGGGTCGCGGCGCGCTTCGGACGCGGCACGGATCTTCTCCACACCTTCCTCGACAGAGATGACCTGCTTGCCCTCCATGTGGCCGCATCGCTTCGGCCACACCTGATCCTCGATCAGCAGGCAGGCCAGGCCGGCGCGTTCGAAGCCTTGCACGGTGAAGTAGACATTCAATGCGTTACCGTAACCGGTGTCGCCGTCGGCGGACAGCGGGATAGAGCTGATGGCGGCGAGGGCACCGGAGGCGCGCAGGTTCTCCGCGTAGCCCATGATGCCGACATCTGCCCAACCAAGCGTGCTTTCGCTGAGTGCGGCGCCCGAGATGGCGGCGGTCTTGTAGCCCATCTGTTCAACCAGACGGAGGCTGAACCCGTCGTAAACGCCTGGGGCGATCATGATGCCGGGACGGTTGAACAGCTCGCGCATGCGGGCGCCCGGAGAGCGCCTTGAGGCCGGCGTGGGCGGTGCGATCGGGTCCATCGTTTGCTTCCTAGGTTGCACGAAGCGTAGACACGCCATCCAAAATGTGTCAACAGATCGATCGAAATGGAGGGAAATCACCGCAGAAATGGTCGCCAGAATCAAAGACTGTCGACAGATGGGCGAGCGCGCCGACTCCACGGACAGTGGCGACACGCTGGCAGAACAGGTCTACCGTCGGCTGAGCACGGCGATCCTGGTCGGGGATCTCGCACCTGGACTGAAGCTCAGCGAGCCCGCGCTGGCCCGGCAATATGGCGTGAGCCGCGGCCCCTTACGCGAGGCGCTGCATCGGCTGCAGGAACGCAAACTCATCACCCGCTCGGCCCGGCAAGGACCGCGCGTCGTGCGACCGTCGGCGGCGGCGCTGGCGGAACTGTTCGTGGTGCGCGAGGCGCTGGAGGGCATGGCAGCCCGACTGGTGGCCAGCCACGCGACCGACGCCGAGATCGCGCGCCTGCGTGCGGCGGTGAACGACAATGCGGCCGCACTGAATGGCAATGATGGCGCGTTGAGGGAAATCGACGACCGGCACGATCAGGATTTTCATTTTGCCATCGCGCAATACAGCGGCAACCCGATGCTGACGGAGCTGTTGTGCGCTGAGTTGTATCCGTTGCTGCGACTGTATCGCGGGCTGCCCGCCGGCGTGCGTCCACCTACCCGCCGCGCCGTGGTCGAGCACGAGCGGATTGTATGCGCCATCGAGGATCGCGATGCCGATCTCGCGGAGATCACGATGCGGCGGCATATCGCGGCCGCCCGCGCGCGGCGTGAGGCGGTGCTCGCGCAGGCGGGGACAACGGACGTCGTTTCGATATCAGATTCGCCGTAGTTGCGGAAAGAATGCGGAGGTCCTGATGACGATAACGAAGAGCGTTTTTCGCGTGGCGGCGCGGCGCACGAGCCTCAGCGCGAGGGCACCGCAGCCTGGGTCCGCGCCGGTGAGCGAAAAACGCTCTCGATTATCGCGTAGAGAACAGCCAACGCGCCGCGTGATGTCATAGCACGGACTGGGATGATCAAAGTCGCGCTACGGAAGCCAGGCCGCAGCCGCCGGGTGCCGGTGGCCGCAGGCCGCCGCCGCGTACCTGAGGTGGCTCGCTACGTGGTGGCCATCGCGGACTGGGATTGGGGGGTCGGCTTCGGGGTCAACGACCTGCCCTCCCAAGCCGAGCCCTTCAACGATCACCGGCAGATCGAGATCCGGGGCTCGCTCGCGCGGGCCAAGCACCTGAAGGTACAACCATCCAGACCCTCCCTCGCCTTGGCCGCTTGCAGCGCCAAGCAGCTCACCGGACTGCAGAACTGGGTGTTCCAGTTTCTCTACATGCCGCTCGTCAGCTTCACCGGTCAGTATACGGTCGGGCATGCCACGCGGGAGAATGTCGATTTCATTACTGTCGAGGCGTATTGGCAAAATTATCCGTTGGAATAGCGCCGACTGCCGTGGCGCTACAACTCAACCGCGTATGCCAGACGGTCGAATGGCGATATCGATACGCCACAGATAAATAACGCCTCCGATTGCAAGACCGGGTTATAGAAATGCCGGATTGTTGGATATCCGACGGGAACGCCCAGCGCCTCGGACAGATCCGGCGATGCGGGCGCGGCATCAAAATAGAGTCTGTTGCGTGCCAGACTAAGCTTCCGCCGCCGCAATACGCGATAGAGCAGCTCCTCCTTGAGATCCGCGATAAAATCCTGCTCCACGGGCATCCTGACGAAGGTGTGTTCAAGGGCCATCGGCTCATCATCGATGAAAATCAGCCGGTTGACGCAAACATACGTGTCGTCGGGAGAGGTGAATAACCCAAACGCCGGATCCTGCGGATTGCGCAGCTCGACAGACAAGGTCTTGGTCGTCGCGGTCTTGCCGATATGCAGCGCTTCTTCAAACGCGCCGTAATGCGGATCGCGCACACGGTTCAGGTGCCGAACAAACCGGCGGGTGGCGTTGACAAATGTCCCCAGGCTTGGCACCGAACGCAGCAGGCCGGCATTCTGCAAATCTGCGATGGCCCGGCGGATCGTAATACCACTCACCCCCAGCTCGCTCGCCAAGGCGGTGACAGAGGGTAACGGTTTGTCCGCGGTATATGTCCCATCGGCAATACGATCCTCGATCGTCGCGCGCACGATTTCGTAGAGCGGACGCCCGGCTCTCAGACGTGCTTTTGCGTATCTTTCCATGTGCGTCACCACGGGTCAGTCATCGCACCGGCCATGCCAATCCATCGCGCGCCTCAATAGCCCTGCACCAGATCAACCACGTTTTCCAGGGGAGCGCCAGAGAGATAGCGCTCCACATTGTCCAGGAAGAGGTTGAGCGCTCGTGGCAAATAGCCGGACAGATCGTCGACGCTGCAATGGGGCGTAATGACCACATTTTCCATCCCCCACAGTGGCGATTCGGGAGGAAGTGGTTCCTTTTCGAACACATCCAATACGGCACCGGATATATGTCCCGCGGCCAGTGCCGCGGCCAGTGCCGCTTCATCGATGACCTGACCGCGACCGATGCTGGCCAAGCCGGCCCCCTTGGGCAGATAGGCGAACTCGCGCGCCCCTATGATTCGTTGCGTATCGGGTGTATTTGGCAGCGTCACGACCAGGAAATCAGCGCCGACCAGCGCGCGCGGCAGGGCATCGATCCCGAAGACCGCATCAAACAGCGGCGCAGGCTGCCCCTGCCGGTTCACCCCAATCACGCGCATGCCAAACGCCTGGCAGTGCCGCGCCACAGCGGCTGCGAGTTTGCCGGTGCCCAGAAACACCACGCTTTTGCCGGCGAGGCCGGTGGTGAAGATCGGTTGCCAGACCCGGCGACGCTGGTTGGCAATGAATGGCAGGAAGCCGGTGTTCAGCAGGATGATCGCGCCGATACCGTACTCACCGGCCTTGGCCGCATGGATGCCGCTGCCGTTCGTCAGGGTGATCGACGATGGAATGACGGGCGCCAGCTTTTCGACACCGGCGAAAATCGACTGGATCCATTTGAGCCTGGGTGCGCGGCGAAGCAGATCGTCCGTTTCAAAATTGCCCACCAGCATGACTTCCGCGGTTCGCAGGCCGCGATCCAGGTCAACACGTGTCGCGCCATAGCTGATATCCAGCTCGGCATTGAGCTTCTGCCGTGTCACCAGCAGCGGGCGCAGACGCGGCTCGGTGACGATAAAGACATCGAGGGAACCAAGGCTTTCCTGCACATGGACGCGGAGCGGCCGATGCACGGTTGATGGGCCCGCTATGCTCATGTCGAACGCTCCATGACCGAACTGTTTGCTGGGCTGATAGGCGTGAACGTGCCGGCGCAGCGGCCTATTGTCAATCCGTGTATACATGCTATACATCAATCAAATCGTGGATCGGTGGGCGAATGAGCGGGACAGGCAAACGCCACATCATCGTTATCGGGGCGGGCATCGTCGGGACGGTGTGCGCCGGCTATCTGCTACGCGATGGCCACGGCGTCACCATCGTCGACAACAATGATCCGGGCGACATGACGTCCTTCGGCAACACAGGTGGGATCAGCCCTGCCTCGGTCGTGCCGATCGCGATGCCGGGCATGCTGAAGGACATCCCGAACTGGCTGATGGACCCGTATGGTCCACTCTATGTGAAGTGGTCCTATCTGCCGAAGGCGCTACCCTGGCTGATGAAATTCCTACGGGCCGGTTCGCACGACCGGATCGGCGCGATATCGACGGCCCTCGCCTCGCTCAACATGCCGACCTTCGAGGCATATGCACCGTTGTTGCAGGCGGCGGGCCTGCAGCATCTGTTCCATCAAACCGGTCAGCTCTTCATCTATCGCTCCGAGGAAGGGTTCAAGAAGGATCAGATCGGTATCGAGCTGAAACGCGCGACGGGGGCGCGTGTCGATATCCTGAGCCGGGACGAAATCTACCAGTTGGAGCCCACCCTGGCGCCGACCTTCGTCAAGGCACACTATATCGAATCCCACGGCCACTGCAAAAACCCCGGCCAATTGGTGAAGGGCCTGGCGGCGCAGTTCATCCGTGAGGGCGGCAAGCTGGTAAAGGAGCGGGTCCGTTCCATCGATGTGAACGACGGCCTCGCCCGTGCCGTTGTCACGGATGCTGGCCGGCATGGCGCCGATGACATCGTAATCGCCGCGGGTGTCTGGTCGAAAACCCTGGTGCGGCCGCTCGGCTTTAATGTTCCGCTGGAGACGCATCGCGGCTACCACGTGACATTGCCGGAACCGGCCACGGGACCGCGAAGGATGGTGCTGTCCGTCGATGACAAGATCGCGCTGACGCCGATGGAAATGGGCTTGCGGATCGCCGGGACCGTGGAAATCGCCGGGCTTGACGCGCCGCCAAACTATGCGCGCGCGGACCGTCTGCTGGAACTCGGCCGCACCATCTTCCCAGGCCTCCAATCGAATGGCTACACCAAGTGGATGGGCCATCGTCCCTGCACGCCGGACAGCTTGCCGGTTCTGGGACGCAGCCCGCGGCAGCGAAATGTCGTGTTTGCCTTCGGTCATGGGCACCAAGGGCTGCTGGGGGCGTCAAAGACCGGTCAGGTGACCGCCGAGATCCTTGGCGGGCGATCCCCATCGATTGATCTTTCCCCCTTCTCGATCGAGCGCTTCTGATGGCAACCGACACCCCTCGCCGCAATACGACGCGATCAAGCGACCTGTACGACCGGGCGGTCTCCGTCATGCCAGGCGGTAACACACGCACAACAGTGTTCACCCATCCGCACCCGCTCTACGCCGTGCGAGGCGCGGGGCCGCGAATCTGGGATGCGGATGGCCAAACGTATATTGACCTCATCAACAACTACACCTCGCTGATCCACGGTCACGCGCATCCCGAGATTGTCGCGGCGATCTGCCAGCAGGCCGCGCTCGGATCGTGTTTCAGCATGCCGACCGAGTCCGAGATTGCCCTGGCCGAGCTGCTGTGCGCGCGCGTCGCGAGTATCGAACGCGTGCGCTTCACGAATTCCGGCAGCGAAGCCGTCATGATGGCGGTGAAGGCGGCGCGTGGCTTCACCGGGCGCGCAAAAATCGCCAAGGTCGAAGGCTCCTATCACGGGAGCTACGACTACATGGAGGTAAGCGAGGACTCGACGCCGGCGGAATGGGGAGAGCCGGAGCCGAAGAATATTCCTTACTCTCAAGGCAATGCTCCGGGCGTACTTGATGAGGTCGTGGTACTGCCGCTGAACGATCTGGAGCTGACGGAGCGTATTATCCGCCGGCACGCCAATCAACTGGCGACCATCATCGTCGATCCATTGGCGGCGCGGATCGGCCTGATCCCGGCCGAACGCGAATGGCTGTCACTGGTCCGACGGTTGTGTGACGCGTTCGGAATTGTCCTGATCAGTGACGAGGTGATTTCGTTCCGGGTCGCCTGGGGTGGAGCACAGGAAGCGTTTGGCTTCCGCGCTGATCTCACGGCCTTGGGCAAGATCATCGGTGGCGGCCTGCCGGTGGGGGCGGTCGGCGGCCGGGCGGATATCATGCGGGTGTTTGATCCGACCAGCGGCAAGCCCGTCGTGCCGCACGGTGGCACATTCAATGCGAACCCGATGACCATGATCGCTGGCCTTGTGGCCATGGAGCTGATGACAAAGGATGCGTACGTGGCATTGGCGCGGCGTGGCGAACAGGTCGCGCGCGGTATCGCCCAGGCGCTGGCGGATGTGGGTCGTGACGGCCAGGTCACCGGGAGGGCATCGCTGCGACGCGTGCATTTCACCGCCAGGGAGTTGTGGGATTATCGGACCGCCTATCCCAGCGGGGAAGCACGTCAGCAAATGGCTGCATTTTACCAGGGACTGCTCGCCGCCGGCGTCTTGATCGCACCAACCGGCCTCATGGCGCTGTCCACCTCCATGACGGACACGGATGTGGACGACATCATTCGTGGCGTCCGATGCGCCCTGGGCCTCTGACCGATCCGGCATTCCCGCCGACCAACGCCGCCCCGCGGCAGCAGTATCGTCTCGCGCACGGAAAATACTGGAGCATCGCGCGCGAGCACGCATGGATGGTGGTGCCGCCGGTCGCGTTCCTCGGCGTCTTCCTGTTGCTGCCGCTGGCGCGTGTCGTTTTCAGCAGCTTTGCCCAACCGACATGGACCTTGGGCAATTATGCCAAGGTGTTCGACGAGTCGTTCTATCTGCGGTCATTCTGGTATACGATCGAGGTGGCCTTCTGCGTGACGGTCGTATGCCTGGTGATTGCCTACCCGCTGGCCTATGCCATCGCTAACAGTCGCGGCCGATCGCAGAAACTGATGTCGGTGCTCGTGCTGTTGCCGCTTTGGACCAGCGTCGTGATCCGCAGCTACGCATGGTTGATCCTGTTCCAGCGGCAAGGCCCGGTGAACTCCATCCTGCTCGCCCTGGGTTGGATCGATGAGCCGCTCAAGATATTGCAAACGTCGACAGCGGTTGAAATCGGCATGGTGCACATCCTGCTGCCATTCATGATCCTGCCGCTGGTCAGCGCGATGCTCAAGGTTGACCGCACCCTGTTGCGCGCGGCGCGTGTGCTGGGTGCACGGCCGGTCAAGGTGTTCACGCGGATCTATATCCGGCTGACGCTGCCCGGCATCACGGCTGGGTGCGCGCTGGTCTTCATCACTTCCCTTGGGTTTTTCATCACGCCATCCCTGCTTGGTGGCGCGCAACAAACGATGGCCGCGATGATGATCGAGCAGGCGGTTTCGGTGTTCCTGAACTGGCCATTGGCTTCGGCGCTGTCAACCGTGCTGCTTGCGATGACGGTGTCGTTGTACCTGATCTACGCCAAGCTGACGGGCGGCGAGATAGGAATGGCATTGAAATGAGCGGACGCCCCATCATCGCATCGACACAGGGTTTTGAGCGGGATGTCACGCGATGGATTTTGCGCGGTTACACCGTGCTGGCCTTCACCTTCCTGTTGCTGCCGATCGCCATTATCGTTCTGATGTCGTTCAGCAACCAGCGCTATATGGGCTTTCCGCCCCCAGGTTGGACGCTGCACTGGTACGAAGCCGTGCGCGAACAACCTCGCTGGTTGACGGCGACGATCAACAGTTTCTGCATCGGTATTCCCACCGCGCTGCTGGCAATTGTCTTTGGCACATTGGCGGCGCTTGGCATCGCCCGCGGCGACGTCCGGTTTCGCAAATTTCTGCTGCTGCTGATGATGGCCCCGATGATGCTGCCGCACGTGATCATCGCGATTGGGCTTTATCCCACCCTGGTCGATATGCGGCTGCAGGACAGTTATATCGCCGTGATCATCGGTCATACGGTCATTGGCGTTCCCTTGGTGTTCATCACCGTCACGGCATCGCTGCGGAGCTATCCGGCCTCGCTGGATCTGGCGGCGCGAACCCTGGGGGCGGGAACCTGGCAGGCCTTCCGCCGGGTGACGTTGCCGATGATCTGGGTGGGTATTGTCAGCGGCGGCCTATTGGCGTTCGCGACGTCGTTTGACGAGCTGATGCTGGCGCTGTTCCTGACCAGCCCGGGAACGGAGACGCTGCCACGGTTGATCTGGGATCAGTTGTCGTTCGCACTCAGCCCGACACTCGCGGCGGTCGCGACCCTGATCCTGGTCCTGTCTGTGTTGCTGCAAGGTTTTGCGGTCTATCTGGGCGCCCGGCGCTCGGCGCTGAAGCGTGCCCAGCCATGAGTGACGTCAAGGGCTTTGCCGAGCTGCGGTTTGATGGCGTTGCCAAGCGCTATGGTGAGATCGTCGCGCTGCATCCGACCCATCTTGTGATCCAGCCGGGCGAGTTCTTTGCACTGCTGGGCCCCAGCGGTTCGGGGAAGACCACACTTCTGGGCATGGCTGCGGGGTTCGTATCGCCAACGGAAGGGCGAATCCTGGTGAACGGCCAGGATATCACTCGCATGCCGCCGGAACGCCGCAATATCGGGATGGTGTTCCAGAACTACTCGTTGTTCCCGTTCCTGACGGTGGCGGCGAATGTCGCGTTTCCGCTGGAGATGCGGAAGCATCCGAAAGCCGAGATCGTCCCGCGGGTGCGCCAGATGCTGGCGATGGTACGATTGGAACATCTGGCGGATCGGTTGCCGGCGGAGCTGTCGGGCGGACAGCAACAACGCGTCGCGCTGGCGCGCGCGGCGGTCTACAATCCGTCGGTGCTGCTGATGGACGAGCCGCTCGGGGCGCTCGACAAGAATCTCCGCGAGGAGATGCAGGACGAGATCAAGCGTTTCCATGCCCAGTTCGGCGCGACGGTCATCTATGTGACGCACGACCAGCATGAAGCGGCCTTCATGGCCGACCGCATCGCCATCCTGAACCATGGCCGCATCGAGCAAGCCGGTCCACAAAGCGAGCTTTACGAGCGGCCAAACAACGCGTTCGTCGCGGGCTTCCTGGGTGAAGCCAATTTATTGCATGTCACCGCGTACGCGGCCGGCGAGGCCGGATCGCGCAGCGTTGCGACGCAGGAGGGGCTGCGGCTGGTCGTTTCGGGTACAGTGCAGACTGGGCGAATGGTCTGCATCCGCCCCGCCAACATCACGCTGTCCCCGGCACCACTTTCCTATGCCAACACCTTCGCCGGCAAGGTCGTCGACCTGGTACATGCCGCCGACAGCATTCGATATCGCGTGCAACTGAATGATCAATGTCAGATCAGTGTGCGCGTGACATCGCGCCGTGCCGACGCCCGCTTTGAGAAGGGGCAGGAGGTCTACGCCCAATGGGAACCGGAAGACGTCCTGCTCATGGAAAACTGACACAGGAGAGGCACAACAATGTCGCACCGAAACATTACCACGTCGCGCCGTCGCCTGCTTGGAACGGGCTTGGGCGCCGCCACACTGCTTGCCGCGCCGCGCATCGTCCGCGCCGCGGACAGTCAGATGGTCGTTGTATCTTCGGGTGGCGCGCTTGAAGATGCCTATCGGGAGGCGATCTATAAGCCCTGGACCCAAAAGACCGGCATCCAGGTGGTGACCGGACCGAACGCCGCGGCGAAACTGAAAGCCATGGTCGAGGCAAAAGCCGTCGAGTGGGATGTGGCACAGCTTGACGCGGCAGCGGCGGCCATGGCCGCGCGACAGGGGTTGCTTGAAAAACTCGACTATTCCGTGATCGACAGGAATGGTGTGCTGGAAGGCATGGCACGGGACTATTATATCGTATCCGATCTGGCCGGCACGGTCTTGAGCTGGAACACCGACCGCTTGAAGGGGACGCCGCCGGCGAACTGGGCCGAGGCGTGGGATCTCAAGAAATTCTCCGGCAGCCGTGGAATCCTGAAGCGGGCGTCTCAAACGTTGGAGATCGCCCTGATGGCTGACGGCGTGGCGCCGGACAAGCTGTATCCGCTCGATGTGCCGCGCGCCCTGCACAGCCTGGAGAAGATCAAGACCCAGATCTATTGGTGGGATTCAGGGGCCCAGGGGGCACAGATCATCATCGATGGCGATGTATCGATGGCCATGGAGTGGCAAGGCCGCGTTGATGGCCCCAAGACGACCGGTGCCAAGGTTGACTATCACCTGAACCAGGCGCTGTACGCCTCGGATTCCTGGGCGGTGCCGAAGGGGGCGAAGGACCTCAAGCGATCGATGGAGTTCATTGCGTTCGCGATGCAAGGGCCGCAGCAACTGGCCTATTCCAAGCTTTTGCCGTATGGGCCGGTCAGCAAAGCCGCCATCAGCATGATGGATCCCGCGCAGCTCGCGCATTCGCCATCCTCGCCGGAGGTTCTTGCGCGGGGTGCGAAGATGAATTTCGAATGGTGGGCCGAAAACAACGAAAAGGTCAGCGATCAGTTCAATCGATGGGTGTTGGCGGGTTGAACCGGGAGCAGCGGTCGCAAACGCCAGCGCGCACACGCGCCGTGGAAGGACTGACACTGCGAAGTGGACAGAGTCTGTTGGCAATCCGAAGGAGGTGACGCATGAGCATCAATGCAATCAGGTTCCCCTTGCGGGAATGTGCTTCGAAACTCGTCAGCGCATTCGAGATATATGCGGGTGAGCACGACAAGCTTTCCGACGCGATAAAGGACGCGACGCGGCCGCTGCTGGAGCGCGCCGATCTGGAGTCCCTCGGGGTCAAACGCCAGGGCAACTTCGTCAACAACTCCAAATTCCTCTATTACGATGGCGG
>DATHNE010000209.1:0-18514 GCA_035486355.1 Acetobacteraceae bacterium | reverse complement strand
CCCCGCAGATAACTCCTGCCGGCTGACTTCAATCGGCTTGCCCATCGCTACTCGCCCTTGCCAAGGTTGCCGGCAACAGCGAATCCTACTCACCCCGATTCGGGAATCCCCACGAGAGTCAAACGCTCCGTCGGCTGGTATGACAGACTGCTGTCGTCCAGCAGCGTGTGAACCAGAGACATCGTCGGCAGCATAATGAGCGCGATCCCCACTGGCGTCGCGTCGTCGGGGACGCGCGCGGCCTCGACCGGCATCCCGCCACTCGATCTCAAGCTGGCGCAGGCGCACCACGCGACCGATGTGAAGCTGGAGGCACAGCCGCCGCAGGTCGCGCTGGAAATCAAGGCGTTCAAAACCGCGGTGGCGAGCGCACCCAATATCCGACCGCGTTAGAGAAGCCAGATATGCAGAAGGTGTGGCTGATCGCGAACGGCCTGTCGCGCTACATCCGCGACACCGCCCTGGTGCAGAAGATGTTCCTGTCCGATCGGTCGAATTGCAGCTCGCTGGCCAATCAGCTGGTCACCACGCTGATTGGCCAATATCTGCTGTCTCAGCAATCGCACAGCTCGTCCGGTAGCTCCAGCGGCAGCCGTCTGGAATCGCTGGCAGTGCAGTCGGCCGGGTTGCTGGTCTGACCGGCTGGCGCCAGCCGGTCCTTGGCGGTGCTTGACGCGGGCTGAACGCCCAGACGATCATCTGGACAACCCCTGAACCAAGGATGTCCGCGATGAATGTCGCCACCCTGCCTGCCGCGCGTCTCGGCTGCTCCCAGGAGGAGTGGCAGATCCGCTGTGACCTCGCGGCGCTCTACCGCCTGGTCGCGCATCATCGCTGGACCGATTTCGTTTACACCCACCTCAGTGCCCGCCTGCCGGGGCCTGACCACCATTTCCTGATCAACCAGTACGGCGTGATGTTCCACGAGATGCGCGCGTCCGACCTGGTGAAGATCGATATGGACGGCAACATCGTGGAGGAGGGTGACATCTCGTCCCGCCGTGTGAATGCCGCGGGATTCACCATCCACTCCGCCGTGCATATGGCGCGCGAGGACTTGGTGTGCGTGGCGCATACTCACACACAGGCGGGTATCGCGGTGTCGTCCATGCGGGAAGGGCTGCTGCCGCTGTCGCAGCACGCGCTGAAGTTCTACAACCGGATCGCGTATCACGGGTACGAGGGGATCGCGCTGGACCTGGAAGAGCGGGATCGCCTGGTGAAGGACCTGGGTCAGCACAAGGCAATGATCCTGCGCAACCACGGGCTGCTGGTGGGCGGGAGGTCCATTCCGGAGGCGTTCCACACGCTGTACATGTTGGAACGTGCCTGCGCCGCGCAAGTGGCCACGCTGTCATGCGGGCGCGAGCTGGTGCTGCCGCCAGACGAGGTCTGCGAACACACCGCCGAGCAGTTCGCCAAGCAGGACAGCCCGGAACGCCACGTCTGGATGTGGCAGTCGGCGCTGAGGCTGATCGAGAACGACAAGCCGGACTACCGGTCCTGACACGCTCGCCCGGCTCGCGATGCTCGACACGCTCTCCCGCACGGCGGGAGAGGGCATGACTACCGTCATCCGCAACGCCGACATGGTGATCGCCTGGGATGCCAGCGCAAAATCCCATGTCTACATGCCGGATGCCGACGTTGCGTTCGACGGCGGTGCGCTGAGGTTTGTCGGACGTGGCTACGCTGGCGCCGCCGACACCATGGTCGACGGCAAGGGCCTGATGGTCATGCCGGGTCTGGTAAACATCCATTCGCACCCGTCCACCGAGCCGATGAACAAGGGGCTGACCGATGAATTTGGCAGTCCTGGGTTCTACAATTCCTCGCTCTACGAATACCTGCCGGTCTATCGTTCCGATCCCGAGGCGATTCCGAACTGCGTGCGCGTGGCGCTGTCGGAGCTGCTGCTGTCGGGCGTGACGACACTGGCCGATCTATCGATGGCGCATCCGGGCTGGCTCGACCTGCTGGCCGAGGCGGGCATGCGCGTATGCATCGCGCCGATGTTCCGCTCCGCCCGCTGGTACACGAAGAACGGGCACATGGTGGAATACGCCTGGGATGAGGCTGCCGGCGAGAAAGCGATGGCCGAGGCGTTGTCGCTGATCGAACGCGCGGAACAGCACCCCTCTGGCCGGCTGTTCGGCATGGTATGCCCGGCGCAGATCGACACGTGCAGCGAGACATTGTTGCGCGACAGTCATGGGGAGGCGAAAGCGCGGGGCGTGTCGTGGCAGATCCACGCGGCGCAATCCGTCACCGAGTTCCACGAGATCACGCGCCGGCACGGCTTCACGCCGATCGGCTGGTTGGATCATCTGGGCCTGCTATCGGAGCGGTCGATCATCGGCCATGGCATCTTCCTGGATGATCACCCATCCACGCCGTGGCATACGAAGACCGATCTTGCGCGTCTTGCCGAGACCGGAACGACTGTGGCGCATTGCCCCACCGTATTCGCGCGTCGTGGCATCACGCTGAAAGACCTGGGTCGCTACCAGCAGGCGGGCGTGAATATGGGCGTCGGCACCGACACCTATCCGCACAACATGCTAGATGAGCTGCGGCTGGCGGCGTACCTGGCGCGCACGCAGGCGAATACGCCGCGCACCTTGACCAGCGCCGACTTGTTCGCGGCCGCCACTACCGCCGGTGCGAAGGCGCTAGGCCGCGATGATATCGGCCGCCTTGCGCCCGGCTGCCGCGCCGACCTGGTGCTGGTCGACATCACCCATCCGATGATGCGCCCGACGCACGATCCGCTGCGCGGCCTGATCTACGCTGCGGGCGATCGCGCGGTGCGCACCGTTTTCGTCGACGGACAGATGGTGGTGGACAATGGCAAGGTGCTGACGATGGATTATCCCGCCGCCGCGGCGGCATTGCACGAGGCGCAAAAGCGTATCAAGGCCAACGTGCCGAACCTTGACTGGAATCACCGCAGTGCGGATCAGCTCTCGCCACCCACCTTCAGGACACTATGACCGATCTGTTGACCATCGAGGGCCTGCGCACCACGTTCCGTACCCCAAACGGCGAGATCGCCGCGGTGGACGGCGTCGATCTGGCCGTTGCGCGTGGCCGCACGCTCGGCATCGTCGGGGAATCGGGCTGTGGCAAGTCGATCCTGTCGCTGTCGATCATGCGGCTGGTGCCGCCACCGGGACGAATCGCCGCTGGCCGCATCAATTTCGACGGCCGCGATCTCGCCGCGCTGTCGCCGGCCGAGATCCGCGGCATCCGTGGCAACCGCATCGCGATGATCTTCCAGGAGCCGATGACGAGTCTGAACCCTGTCTTCACCGTCGGCGATCAGATTATGGAGGCGATGCGTGCGCACGATCGTGCGGCGACCAACGCGGCACTGCGGGCGCGGGCGATTGATGCGCTGAACCACGTGCGCATTCCCGCGCCGGAGCGACGCTTCGACGAATACCCGCACCAGATGTCGGGCGGCATGCGCCAGCGGGTGATGATCGCCATGGCGCTAGCGTGCAAGCCGGACCTGCTGATTGCGGATGAACCGACCACGGCGCTGGATGTCACTGTGCAGGCGCAGATCTTGGATCTGTTGCGGGAGCTGCAGCAGGAGACCGGGATGGCGATCATCCTGATCACCCATGATCTTGGGATCGTTGCCGAAATGGCCGATGAGGTCGCCGTGATGTATGCCGGTCGTGTTGTTGAGCGCGCGCCGGGGGCGTCGATCTTCGATGACCCACAGCATCCGTATACGCTGGGGCTGTTGGGTTCGATTCCGAAAATCGACGAAACGCGCGATCGCCTGTTGACGATCGAGGGCACGGTGCCACCGCCGTTCGCGCTGCCGCAAGGGTGTCGGTTCCATCCACGCTGTGTATTCGCGGATGCAGCCTGTGCCGCGCAGGATCCTCCGCTGCGGAACGTCAATGATATGCATCGGGTCGCGTGCATTCATGCCCCGGTCGAGGCGTTCGCGGCATGACCTATCCGTCGTCTCTGTCCCAGCCGTCATGGCCGGGCTTGTCTCAGCCATCGGCGCTTCGGCGCATGTGCGCAGATGGCTGGGACGAGCCCGGCCATGACGGGTTCTCCGGTACGGGCATCGGTCAATGACAGGCCCCCTGCTTGAGGTCGGCAGTCTTGCCAAGCACTACCCGGTCCGCCGTGGCATCGTCTTCGGCCGCTCGGTCGGCAACGTGCGCGCGGTCGATGGCATCTCCTTTCAGCTCGCCCGCGGCGAGACCCTGGCGCTGGTCGGCGAATCGGGTTGTGGCAAGTCAACTACCGCTCGCCTTGTGCTGCGGCTGATCGACCCGTCCGCAGGCAGCATCCACTTCGAGGGCATCGACATCACGGATGTCGTCGGTGAGCCGTTGCGTAAGCTGCGCCGACGTATGCAGATCGTCTTCCAGGATCCCTTCGCGTCGCTCAATCCGCGGATGACAGTGGGCGACATCCTGGAAGAACCGCTGATCGTCCACCACATCGGAACGAAACCGGAGCGGCGTGCGCGGGTGAACGAACTGCTGGGGCTGGTCGGCCTCGCGCCGTACCACGCACAGCGTTACCCGCATGAATTTTCCGGGGGGCAGCGCCAGCGCATTGGGATCGCCCGCGCGCTCGCCGTCGAACCCAGCCTGATTGTCTGTGATGAACCGGTCTCAGCGCTCGACGTGTCGATCCAGGCGCAGGTGGTGAACCTGCTGAAGGACCTGCAGGCACGCCTCGGCCTTTCCTATCTGTTCATCGCGCACGATCTGGCCGTAGTGAAGCACATGGCCGACCGTGTCGCGGTGATGTACCTCGGCCAGATCGTCGAGCTGGCGACAAAAGACGCCTTGTTCGCTGCACCCAGCCATCCCTACACGCGTACGCTGCTGGCCGCGATCCCGCGCCCAGATCCGCATCGCGATATGCACCGGCAGATTCCGGGCGGCGACGTCCCTAGCCCAATGAACCCGCCCGACGGGTGCCGCTTCCACACGCGCTGTCCGTTTGTGACTGAACGGTGCCGCAGTGAAATGCCGCCGCTGGTGGAATGGCGTGCGGGTCATCAGGTCGCCTGCCACCGCGTCAACGAACTGCCGGTGCCCGATACCGCAGCGGCAAGCCATGTGCCGCCAGTTGCCGCTCGGCGGCTGGCGTTGTACGCAAAGCGTCGTGCGGAGGTCAGTGCGCCAACCGGGTAAACCGGACCCCGCACGAGGGGAGACGCCAGATGTTCCGCCGCCTGCACGAGCCGTCCGCCACCGTCACCGTCTATCTGGACGATGCGCCGCTACGTGTTGCGGCGGGTGACACGGTGGCTGCAGCGCTGTTGGGGGTTGGTGTCGCGGTGTTTCGTGCTGCGCCGCGTCACGGCAGCCCACGCGGACCGCATTGCATGATCGGCAATTGCTATGAGTGCCTGGTCGAGATTGACGGCATGCCCTATCGCCAGGCCTGCCTCACCACCGTTGCTGACGGGATGCGAATCCGACGGCCGATCGAACGTGAGGCGCCTCCATGACGTTGCGCACCGCCTGCGAGCTGGCGATCATCGGCGGTGGCCCGGCTGGTATGGCGGCGGCAACGCAGGCCTCCGCGCTTGGCATCGATACGCTGGTGCTGGACGAACAGCCTGCGCCTGGCGGGCAGATCCATCGTGGAATCGAAACGGTGCAAGCCACCCGCGCGGCGGACATGCGGATCCTGGGTGAGGATTATGCCGAGGGGGCCGTGCTGACTGCGACATTCCGTGCGTCGGGGGCCGCGTACGAGCCCGGCAGCGTGGTGTGGCAGGCACTGGAGGATGGCCGCATCGGCGTGTCGTGCGATGGCGCCTCACGCATGCTGACCGCGCGACGCATTCTGATCACGACCGGCGCGATGGAACGCCCCGTGCCACTTCCTGGCTGGACCTTGCCCGGTGTGATGGGCGCGGGCGCGGCACAGACGTTGCTGAAAGCCTCGGGGATGGTGCCGGACGTGCCGGTGGCCATCATTGGCACCGGCCCTCTGATCTATCTCATTGCCGCGCAGTTTGTGCGCGCCGGCGTGCAGATCGCCGCGGTGCTGCTGACCGCGCCCGAGGTTGGCATGGCCGATGCCATCAAGCTGCTGCCTGGCGCGATGCGGTCCGGGCGCACGCTGTTGAAGGGGCTGGCGTGGCGCAGCGAACTGCGCAGCGCGGGCGTGCGCATGCTGCATGGTGTGTCACGCCCGGTGATCGAGGGCGCTGGACAGGTGGAAAGCGTGTCCTACACGCATGGCGGCGTGCGCCATCGCACCCCGGTCGGGTTGGTTCTTCTGCACAACGGTGTGATCCCCAATACCCAGCTCAGCCTCGCGACCCGCTGCAAGCACGAATGGGATGCGCGACAACAGTATTGGCGACCGCAGACGGATGAATGGAGTGCGACCAGTCACGCGCGTATCGCCGTCGCTGGTGACGGCGCTGGCATCATGGGCGCGCGTGCAGCGGCGTCGCAGGGGCGCATGGCGGCGTTGGATGCCGCGGTGCGGCTGGGCAAGATCGATGCCGCGCGGCGTGACGCGATGGTCAGCGATGACCGTGCTGAGCTCGAGCGGCAGCACGCGTTGCGCGAGATGTTGGACCGGCTGTTCCAGCCCGCGCAGGAGCTGCTGGCACCAACTGGGATTGGCGGCGTGGTGTGCCGCTGCGAGGATGTTACGGTGTCAGAACTCGAGGACGCGGTCGAAAAGGGTTGCACTGATGTGAACCGCGTAAAGGCCTTCACGCGATGCGGCATGGGGCCGTGCCAAGGGCGCATGTGCGGCCCGACCGTGGCCCAGGTGATCGCACGCAAGCTGGGCCAGACGCCGGATGTGCCCGGTCAGTTCCGTATCCGCCTGCCGGTGCGGCCGATCTCGCTTGCCGAACTGGCCGAGCTGCAGACATGAAGGGGCGAGCGATCGTCATTGGCGGCGGTCTGCATGGATGTGGCACGGCGCTGCATCTGGCGCAGAAGGGTTTTGATGCGCTGGTGCTCGAGAAGAACAGCGCCGGGCGGCATGCGTCGGGCGTGAATGCTGGCGGTGTGCGGCAATTGCGCCGCCATCCAGCGGAGATCCCGCTGTCGGTGGCCGCGATGGAACGCTGGCTGCATCTGGATGCGTTTCTGGGCGCCGATCTGGCTGCGATGTGTGAGTTTACCGGCCGCGTTGGACAAGTAGCTGCGGCAGAGAACGACGCCGACATGGCAAGCCTCATTGCGCGATCGGATGAGGTGCACCGACTTGGCTGGACGCATGAGGAGCTGTTGGATCAGGCCGAACTGCGCAAGGTGGCACCCGCTCTGGCGCGGCATTGTGTCGGTGGATTGATTTCGCGGCGCGATGGCTATGCCAATCCCTATCGCACCAGCCAGGCGTTTCGCCTGAAGGCACAGCGTGCAGGTGTGCGGTTCCAGGAAGGCACGCGCGTGCTCGGTTTGGAACAAATGAGTGAGGGATGGCGGGTGGAAACGAGCGCTGACCGTTTTGAAAGCGATATAGTGGTCAACTGCGGTGGCGCCTGGGGGTGGCAGATCGCGGGGATGGTGGGTGAGGTGCTGCCGCATGTCGATTTCGCGCCGTCGATGATGGTGTCGGCGCGGCTGCCACATTTCCTGGATCCGGTGGTGCTGGGTGTGGGTCGCAAGCTGTCGTTCAAGCAGACCGACAATGGCACAGTGGTGATCGGTGGCGGAATCTTCGGCATTCCAGACTTGGATGCTGAGACGGCTGATCCGGTTGCGGATCGGCTGATCATTAGTGCCCGCACGGTGTCTGATCTGTTCCCCATAATGCGTACCGCGGTGATCGTGCGGACCTGGGCGGGGCTGGAGGCGCGGATGCCGGACGACATTCCGGTGATCGGGCCGAGCACGACCGTACGCAACCTGTGGCACGCTTTCGGTTTTTCTGGTCATGGATTTCAATTGAGCCCGATTGTTGGATCGTTACTGGCCGAGCTGATTGTCGAGGGGAGAAGTTCGTTGCCGTTGGAACCATTTCGTGCCGGTCGTTTCAGTGAAGGGTCGGCGGTGACGCATCCCGAGGTGGCGTCGTGAGCCGCGTCGCGGTTCTGGGTACGGGCGGCATTGGCTGTGGCGCCGCCGCGCTGCTGAGTGAGCGCGGGCACACGCCGGTACTGTGGTCGCCGTCCGGTCGTGGTACGGCCGCGTTTGCTGGTGGCGTGCCGTTGCAGGCGGAATTTCAGTTGACCGGCAGGTACCCGGTGGAGATCGCGGCGGATTGCGCGGCGGCCTTGGCCTGCGCTGATGCGGTGATGCTGACGGTGCCGGGCTATGGCCATCGCGCCGTGCTTGATGAGGTCGCGGCGCAGCTTCGGCCGGGTCAACCGGTGATCATCAGCTCGCATATGTCGTTGAGCGCGCTGTACCTCGCACGGGCGCTTGCCGCGCGGGGTGTCGCGGCGCCGATTGCAGCGTGGGGTACCACGATCACCACCGGCCGTCGTCAGGCAGGGGCCGTGGTGCGGGTTTCCAACATCCGCGACAGGGTCGATGTCGCCGCGCTGCCGGCGACGGAGATCGGCGCGATGCTGGCGCTGTGTCAGGATTTGTTTGGTGACCGTTTCGTGCCATGCGATGACCTGATCGCGGTCTCGCTCAGCAACGTCAATCCGCAGAACCATCTTGGCCTGGCGCTGTGCAATTTCACGCGCATTGAGAGAGGCGAGACCTGGGCGAACTGGAGTGGCCTGACGCCCGCGGTGGGCCGGCTGATCGAAGCACTGGATTCGGAACGATTGGCAGTTGCGGCCGCCTATGGCGTCACGGTTCGCACCGTGCGCGATCATTTCCATCTGTCCTTCGCCGTGCCACACGGGCCGGTGGGCGATGCCGGTGCGATCCTGGCGGCGCGTGATGCGAATCCCGGTCCGGCCAGCACGGAGACACGCTACATTACCGAGGATGTGCCATTCGGTCTGGTTGCCAGTACGATGTTGGCACACATTGCCGGCGTGCCGATGCCTTTGCACGAAGGTGGCATCTCGATCTTTTCGGCGCTCTACGACCGGGATTTCCGCGCGGAGAATGATCTGCTGCCGGCGCTGGCGCTGGACGGCCTATCGATGGATGCACTTCGCCGCTTGGTGCAGGGCTAATACGTGTACCCCGCCTTCGTCATCCAGGTCCGCGCCTGATCCATGTCGAACGGGATCGGTTTCAACAGATCGTGGTCGTATTCAGGTGCCGACCACGGCATCGCCACCGTCCCCGGCTGTCCCAGGCCCGCGGCGATCTCCTTGACGATTTGCTCGCGCGGCGTGGCATAGCTGATCGCCTGCCGGATGTAGGACGCCGCTTCATACGCGCGTGACGGATCCTGCTTGCCGAGCGGCGTCTCCACGCCGGTTCCGAACACCGGATGACGCAGATTGTAGCACACGTGCTGCCACTTGTACGAATCGAACTTCACCACCTTGCCCCAGCTCGGATCGATGGTGCTGAGCAGTGACCCGATATCGTACATCGGATCATGCGCGTCAATGTCGCCCGACTTCAGCGCACTCAGCGCGGCATCCGTGCCATTGATGTTAACGACATAGAACGTCGTCACGTTCCCGGTCATCTTCTTCCAATACTTCTCGTTGCGTACCATCTTGTACGCCTTGCGCGATGCATCATATCCCGCCGCAATCCACGGGCCGGTCCCGATGCCGCCATGTGCCGCATAACTCTTGCCGTCAGAGGTTTTCACCGTGTAGCTGCCCAACCAGGTGTTCGCCACATGGCCGCGCATCGCTTCCGGCTTGATGTCCTTAAAGGCGTGCTCCGGCATGATCGCGACGGCACTCAGGATCTGCTCCCGGAAGAGAATGGAATACGCCGGCAGATCGACCGTGATCTCCAGTGGTCCGGTCATCTTATAGGCATCGGTTGAGCCGAACACGTTGACAAAATTGGCCTGCAGGACGCTGGCATAGGCCTTGTTCATCGCCACGTCCCAGGTGAACTTCACGTCGGCGGCGGTGAAGGGCTCGCCGCTGTGCCAGGTCACACCGGGGCGCAACTTGATCACATGTTGCTTGCCATCGGCGGAGCTGGCGATGCTCTCGGCAAGGCCCGGCACCAGCTTCTTGTTCTCCCACGAATCATATTCCAGCAGGCAGTTGTAGACCGGGCCAAAGATGTTCGATTCATGATAGCCGATGACGTACATCGGGATCAGCGACGACGGCGCTGGCCAGGACGCGAACGCCGAGGTTGCGTTGTCCCCGGCACCCGCGATCGTCCAGTTCTCGGGTTGTGGGAAGAATACTGGATTGAACGTCGTCGAATTGAACCCGGTCAGCTTCGGGTTCACCGCGATCGCGTCCTCGGGGTAGAACAGGATCGTCATCGGCTGGGTGTCGTACCAGCGCTTTTCGAATGCATGAATCGCGTTCATTCGTGCCGTGGGATCGATCGCGCTGCCGTAGGTGTCGAGGATCTTATCCATCGTTGGATCCTCGAGGTAGTAGAAATTGGGTCCGTTCGGGGGCACCAGCGAACTGCGGAACAGCGAATTCGGTAGTGGGGTGATGGAACTGTAGTAGTACCGCTCGAGGTAGGCATCCCAGCCACCGTCCACATGCGTCTTGCCGCTGCCCTTGGAGCGACGGGAGGCAATGACAGGGAAGTCGACGTAGTTCGACACCACGTCGATCCCCAGCTTCGACATCTGCTGCGCGACCAATGTGCCCCAGATCATACGTGCGGGCTGGTTGTTCGGTATCAGCAGATACAACTTGAAGAAGGGGGGCGCCGCGTGTGCCGAGCGGATCGCCGCCGGAGCCGCGAGGCCGGCCGCCGTGCCACCAACGGTCTTTAGGAAATTGCGTCGCCCGGTCTTGCGCATCAGGTGCCCCTTTTTGGTTGATCGCAGTATGCACAAGCCCCGTCAGGCGTTGTCAATCTCCGCACAGATCGCCTAGGCTGGCGTGGTGGGTATCCTGCGGTATCTGATCCGGCGCCTGCTGTTCTCCATGCTGTTGGTGCTGGGGGTCAGCGCCATCATCTTCTTTCTGCTGAATGCCATCGGCAATCCAGTGGACGTGCTGATGGCCGACAACCCCGGCATCACCGATCAGGCACTGGCCGCGGTGAAGGCGTACTATCACCTCGATGCGCCGGTCTGGCAGCGCTACCTGATCTGGCTGGGCCATGTCGCGCAGCTTGATTTTGGCACATCGATCAGCACGAACCTGCCAGTCGGCGGCATGCTGCTGACCTTCGGCGCCGAGACGTTGAAGCTGCAGATCCCCGCGATCCTTCTGGCGTTGCTGATGGCGATCGCGTTCGCTGCTGTCGCCGCGGTGCGTCAGTATAGCCGCACTGATTTTGGTGTGATGAGCGCGGCGCTGTTCGGGCACTCGCTGCCGGGGTTTCTGTTGGGTGTGCTGTTGATCCTGATCTTCGCCTATTGGCTTGGAATTTTCCCGAGCTATGGCGCGTACTCCACGCGCAATCCGTTGATGGGCAGCTACGTGATCGATGGCGCGTGGCACATGGTGCTGCCGCTGACCATGCTGACCGTGTTCAACACCGCCACGCTGACATTGCTGTTGCGGGCCAATCTGGTGGATGTGCTGCGCCAGGACTTCATCATGGCGGCGCGCGCGTCCGGTCTGCCGGAGCGGCGCGTGGTGTTCCATCATGCGCTGCGCAACGCGATAATCCCGGTGTTGACCTATCTTGGTATCCTGTTCGGCCTGATGCTGGCGACCGCACCGGTGACAGAGTCGGTTTTCACCTGGCCTGGCGCCGGTGCGCTTTATTTGTCCGCCATCCAGGCGCTGGATTACCCGCTGATCATGGGCGAGACGATGGTTGTCACCGTCATGCTCGTTGGTTTCACGCTGCTGACCGATCTAGCTTACGTGCTGATCGATCCGCGCATCCGGTTGGATTGAGATGGCGCGTCCCCCAGGTCAGTTCCGCCAAGGCTGGCACAGATTGTGTCGCAATCGGTCCGGGTTGCTGGGACTGAGCCTTGTTGCGTTCGTTGTCCTGGTCGCGCTGATCGGTCCGGAGTTCGCGCCGTACACGCCCAATGACCAATCGGCGATGCTGAGCTTTACGGCGAAAGGCGCGCCAACTTGGGCACATCTGTTCGGTACCGATCGCAATGGCTACGACGTACTCACGCGCGTAATCTATGGCGCGCCGACCGCGCTGGCGGTGGGGCTGGGGGCCATGCTGGTGGCGTCGGTGATCGGCATCCTGGTCGGCGGCATTGCCGGCTATCTGGGCGGCACGGCCGACGAGCTGCTGATGCGCTTCACCGAGTTCTTCCTGGTGATCCCGGTCTTCATCATGATCTTGGCGGTCGTGCGGCTGTTCAGCATCGTTGTCGTCGGCACGCCGCTGGAACGCCTTCCCTTCCTTAACTTGGCGACCATCATCGTGCTGCTGGGCTTGTTTGGTTGGCCGCCAATCGCGCGTTTGGCACGGGCGGAATTCCTGCGGCTGAAAAACATGGACTTTGTGGAGGCCGCACGCTGTATCGGCGCGCAACCGCGTGACATCTTGTTCCGCCACATTCTGCCGAATGCGTTGCCCTCGCTGGTGGTGGTGATCGCCCTGGGGATTGGCGGCGCGATACTGTCGGAGTCGATGATCAGCTTCTTGGGCTTTGGTGACCCGAAAGCGATCAGTTGGGGCCAGCTGCTGTATTTCAATTATGAGGTGCTGCGCGTTTCCCCATGGGCGGTGCTGGCGCCTGGCGGTGCGATATTCATCACCGTGCTGGGCTTCAACCTGCTGGCCGATGGCCTGTCCGACGCGTTCAACCCTCGGCTGAAGCAATGACTGATGTGCCACCCCTGCTGAATGTGCGGAACCTGAAGGTACATTTCTTCACCCAGGCCGGCGTAGCGCCGGCGGTGGACGGCATCGATTTTCGCGTGAACCCTCGCGAGACGCTTGGGCTGGTCGGTGAATCTGGCAGCGGCAAGACAATGGCGAGCCTCGCCGTGCTGCGTCTGGTGCCGCCGCCAGCCCGTATCGTTAGCGGTTCAATCGAGTTCCAGAACCGCGATCTTCTGACGTTGGACGAGGCCGCGCTACGCGACCTGCGCGGCAAACACGTCGCGATGATCTTCCAGAATCCCGCCTATTCGCTGAACCCCATCTTCACGATTGGCGATCAGCTCACCGAAATCCTGCGCTGGCATGAGCCAGTGTCCCGCACCGCCGCGCGCGATCGTGCCGCCGACCTGCTGCGGCTGGTCGGCATCGCCGATCCGCTGCAACGGCTGCGGCAGTTTCCGCACGAGCTCTCGGGCGGCATGAAACAGCGCATCTGCATCGCGCGTGCGTTGCTGTGCAACCCGGCGCTGATTCTGGCCGATGAACCTACCACCAATCTCGACGTCACGATCCAGGCGCAGATTCTTGACCTGTTGGCGGAGCTGCGTGACCGGCTGCGCATGGCGATGCTGCTGGTGTCGCACGATATGGGTGTGGTCGCACGCATGGCGCATCGCATCACCGTAGTCTATGCCGGTCGGACGTGCGAAACCGGCGATGCACGCACGATCTTTCATACGCCGCAGCACCCCTATACGCGCGCGCTGCTGGAAAGCACACCACGGATTGATCACGACTATGAGCATGCTACGCGGCCGACGCTGCGCACGATCGGCGGCCGGATCCCGAATCTGGCGACACCTCCCACGGGCTGTCGCTTTCATCCCCGCTGCGCGGAAGCGACCGAGGAATGCGCGCAGCTGCGGCCCGTGCCGTTCGAGGTTGCGCCCGGTCATAGCGTGAGCTGCTTGAAGCGCGGTAGCCCAGGCGTGGCAGCATGAACGCTTTGTTGCGCGTTGAGCATCTGGTGAAGCGTTATCCGGTGCGCCGGCGCGGGATCCTGGGCGGTCGCGCCGTCGGGCAGATCAGCGCGGTCGATGATGTGTCCTTCAGCATTAATGCCGGGGAAGCGTTGGCGTTAGTCGGAGAGAGCGGCTGCGGCAAGACCACGACCGCGCGCGCGATGCTGCATCTGGTACCCGCAACTGACGGCGAGGTGTGGTTCGACGACGCTGATATCCTGCCGGTGTTTCGTGGCACCAATCGTGCCGCCATTCTGCGTGTGCGCCGCGGCATGCAGTACATATTTCAGGACCCGTACCTGTCGCTCAACCCACGCTGGACGATCGGCCAGACGCTGCGTGAGCCGTTCCGCGTGCATCGTCACGCGCGGCAGGCCGAATGGCCGGACCGGGTTGCCGCGCTGCTACAACGTGTGGGTCTTGAACCGGATCATGCGTGGCGCTATCCGCATGAATTCAGCGGTGGCCAACGCCAGCGCGTTGGGGTCGCACGCGCGTTGGCCGTGGAGCCGCGCCTGTTGGTGCTGGACGAGCCGGTGTCCTCGCTGGATGTGTCGGTGCGTGCGCAGATCCTGAATCTACTGGTAGAACTGCGTGTGGCGTTGGGGCTCACTTATCTGTATATTTCGCATGACTTGGCATCCGTGCGCTTTATCGCCAACCGCGTGGCGGTGATGTATCTTGGCGGCATCGTCGAGGTCGCTCCGGTGGCAGTGCTGTTTCGCCATCCACTGCATCACTATTCGCACGCCCTGCTGTCGGCGGTGCCTGTGCCCGACCCTGATACGAAGCCAACGCGGGTCGTGCTGTCCGGCGAACCACCCAGCCCGATGAACATGCCGTCCGGCTGCCGCTTCCACGCACGCTGCGCCGCGGCGCTACCGGTGTGCAAGACGACGCGGCCACCCCTGATCGATGTAGGGGACGGGCGCTTGCTGGCGTGCCACAATCCGCGCTGACGACAGGAGACGCATATGGCGAAGATGATCGTGATCGGGGCAGGGGTGGTGGGTGCCTCTGTGGCGTATCGGCTGGCGCAGGCGGGGACCTCGGTCACGGTCTTGGAAGCGTCACGGGTTGGCGCGGGCACCTCGGGCATCAGCTTCGCCTGGACCAACGCGCATCGGAAACCACCGAAGCCCTATCACGACCTGAACGTCTACGGAATGAAGGCGCATGCTGCGCTGGCCGAGGAGTTTGGCGGCACGCCGTGGTGGCATGGCGGCGGTAGCCTGGAGTGGGAAGTGGAAGCGGATCGAGCCGGGCAGCGCGAGAATGTCGAGCAGTTGCAGGCGTGGGGTTACGCCGCCGAATGGATCGACCGCAAGCAGGTGGCGGAGCTGGAGCCGGATATCGATCCGGCAACGATAGGTGATGCGCCGATCGCGTTTTTTCCGGATGAGGGGTGGCTAGATCCGGTGCCGTATGCGCATGCAATGCTGTCCGCGGCACAGCGTCGGCACGGTGCCAAGGTGATCTGTGGGACACGTGTCGTGGATCTCGTCATGACAGGCGATCGGGTGAGCGGTGTGCGTGCTGCGGATGGCGTGCTGCACGAAGCCGACATGGTGGTGAATTGCGCCGGGCGCTGGACGAATGAGGTGGTGCGGGAGGCGGGTCTGCATCTGCCACTGGCTCCAACCGTAGGGTTTCTCGTGTTCACGCCACCGGTCGCGGCCAGTCTCAGTCGTGTGACGCGCACCTCGGTGATTGATGCGCGTCCGGATGGTGCCGGCCGGCTGATCCTGCATTGGAACCCCACCGACGCGACGCTGCGCATCGACAGTCCGCTCAGTCCGTCGATGCCGGAGGCGCGCGACATGGTGCAACGTGTCCGTCGGCTGCTGCCCTCGATCGGTACCGTGGAGCCCGAGGCGGTGCGCATTGCGATACGGCCGATCCCGGGCGATCATCTGTCGGCGATTGGTCCGATGCCGCGCGTCAGCGGGTATTATCTGGCGGTGACCCATAGTGGGGTGACGATGTCGCCCTTCATCGCGATTGCGGTCGCGGATGAGATCGTACGGGGCAAGCCGCGGCCAGAGCTGGCGGATTTTCGGCCGGCGCGGTTTTTCAATTAGAGGGGGCTCACTGTCATTGCGAGGAGCGTAGCGACGAAGCAATCTGCTGTCTCATGGGTACGGGATTGCTGCGTCGCTCCGCGCCTCGCAATGACCAGGATGATGACAAGGATGACCAGCGATGGCGCATGAACGACTGTTGCCGCTGACGACCAAGTCGCTGTTGCCCGACAGTGCGGTGGAGACGTCATTTGCGGCGGCCATCCGGCGCGGCAACCGCGTGTTCCTCAGCGGCCGCAGCGCGCTGCGAGCGGATGGATCCGTTGCGGGTATCGGCGATCCGGTCGCACAGACCAACGCGGCGTTGGACAACATCGAGGCAGCGCTTGTCGCGGCCGGCGGATCGCTGCGCGACATCATCAAGCTGACGACGTCGCTGGTTGATCGTGGACACCGCAAAGCGGTCTACGACACAATTGGCCAGCGTCTGCGGGATGTCTTTCCGGTCAGCACAGGCCTGATCGCCGCCGGGCTCGCGCGGCCGGAGCTGATCGTGCAGATCGATGCCGAGGCGGTGGTCGGTGCCAAGGTGCAGCGTCTGCGCACGTTCGAGATCAAGGATTGGTTCGGACAGGATATCAGCTTCCAGGGCGCGATGGTCGCGGCCGACGATACGGAAATCTTCGTCCGTGGCCAGACCGGCTCTGCGCTGGATGGCAGTGGCATGGCCGGGACCGGCCGGCGGGCGGAGGATGCCGCCGCGCAGGCGGACCTCGCATTGACCAATCTCGCGACACTGCTGCATGAGGTGGGCGGCGGCATGGACGATGTCTGCAAGATCACCGTGTATATCAGCGATCGCGGGTATCGCCAGGCGGTGTATCCAATGATTGGCAAGCATTTCCGCGGCGTCCATCCGGTGTCCACCGGATTGATCGTGAATGCCTTCGCGCGTCCGGACATCCTGTTCGAGATCGATGTGCATGTGCTGCGCAAGCAGGGCGGGCCACATCATCGGGTGCGCAAGTATCACTCCAACGCGGTGCGCTACGGCTTCAGCCAGCAATTAATCGATTGTGATTTCTGCATGGCGGTGAATGCCGGCGGCCATGTGGTGCTGCGAGGTCAGACCGGGACCGATCTGAACGAGGTGATGCACGGCGCCGGCAACGCGGTGGCGCAGGCCGAGCAGGCGATGATCAATGTGGCGCAACTCCTGGCGGAGGCTGGCGCCGGGATCAGCGACGTGACCAAGGCCACGGTTTTCGTCACCGATCGCGCCTATCTGCCCAGCGTCACCGGCGTGGTGCTACGCCATCTCGGTGACGCCGCGCCGTGCCTGACGACGCTGATCATCAAGGGGCTCGCCAGCCCGGACCTGTTTATGGAAGTCGATATCACCGCGGTTGTGCCAGGAGGTCCGTTATGACGTTTTCGTTGTTGGGTCGCTGCGCTCGCACCGGCATGTTGGGTGCGGTGGTGACCACCTCGTCGATAGCGGTCGGATCGCGCTGTTCGCATGCGCGAGCCGGCATCGGCGCCTGCCTGACGCAGCACCGCACCGATCCGCGGCTAGGCCCGCTGGCGCTTGACCTGCTGGCGCAGGGCTATCGCGCCGAGCAGGTGCTGCGTGCGGTGCTGGACGTCGCCTCGCATCCCGGTTGGCGGCAGCTCGCGGTGATTGATACTGCCGGCGGAACCGCTGCGTTTACTGGTGACAACGTGGCGCGCGAGAAGGCCGGCGAGGCGCATGGCATAAATTGCGTGGCGATTGCCAATATCGTGCGCTCACAGGAGATCCCCACTGCGATGGTGCGCGCGTTCGAGGCTGATCCATCGCGGTCTCTCGCGCATCGTTTGATTGTGGCGTTGCAGGCGGGCGAGGATGCGGGTGGCGAGTTCGTGCCGGTGATCTCGGCCGCACTGGTCGTGGTGCATCAGGAACGTTTCCCGTATGTCGACCTGCGCGTTGATTCACATCCCTCGCCTATTGGCGATCTGGCGCGATTGTGGCGGGAGTACGAGCCTGAAGCCGACGCCTATGTGCTGAGAGCCAGCGATCCCGGGGCGGCCCCACCGGCCTGACGCTGCCGGCCCTTGCGCTCGGGCCGGATTCAGGAAATGGAGGTTCCGTCGGTGCCTGCGTGCGCTGTTCCAATTGGCTGAGGACCGTCCATGTTTGAGATCCCCGAAGAACACCGCATGTTGCAGGACCTGGTGGCGAAGTTCGTCGACAACGAACTGATGCCGCTGGAGGCCGCGGTGCTGAAGCGGGAGACGCAGGGGCAGAATGTCTATCTCACCGAGGCTGAGGAAGCGCCGCTGCTGGCCAAGTGCAAGCAACTGGGCCTGTGGGGGTTGGACGTGCCGGAGGAGTTCGGCGGCGCGAACCTGCCCACCGTCGCATTGATCGGCGTGTACGAGGAGCAGGCGCGCACGTCGGTGCCGTTCACGTTTCCGCCGGATAGTCCGAACCTGCACATGCTGATGGCGGTGGCGAGTGACGCGCAGCGCCGGGCGTATCTGGATCCGTACGCGCGCGGCACGGCGAAGTCGGCGATCGCGATTTCGGAACCAGGCGCGGGTGGCGATCCGGCTGGCATGACGACGCGCGCGGTGCAGGATGGTGATGACTGGGTGATCAACGGGCGCAAGATCTGGGTGAGCCGCGTGCCGT